>NZ_CP048272.1:1595504-1914605 GCF_019469425.1 Bifidobacterium asteroides
TGCTGGTAAAGGTCTTTGTTCCAGACCATGATCGAAACATCGGTGATGAAGGGCAGCGTGTATTTCTTGCCATCCACTGTTCCAGCCTTGATATGGCCCTGTTGAAGATCAGCTTTATTCGACAGGGCATCGATCTGCTTGGTGATGTCCTTGAAGATGCCCTCAGAAGCCCAATAGGGAATGCGGACTACATCACCCGCCAGAATATCCGGCAGCGAACCAGTCTGGGAGGCTCCGCCTACCTTGCCTTCCATATCGTCGTTGGGGATAATCTCCAACTTGACCTTGTTCTTGTGGGACTTGTTGTACACAGCGACCACGTTTTTTGCCTGCCGCTCCAGTGGCGATCTGGTCCACAGGGTGATTTGCTCCCCATCGTCCGTCCCCTTGGCCGGTATCTTGTCGGAAACCGCGCCGGGCTGCGATCCTCCTCCACATGCGGCCAATGGCAGGAGCATGGCGACAGCGGCTATGGCTGTCGTCGTACGTACGATGCTCTTCATCGAGATCATATCTGCTTCTTTCTCTACGTTCCCGCTCATCGTTGAGAGCTGGCTGCGGAAACTCCGCTTAGCATTCGACGAGTCTCATTTGAATCCAACCGAATGATCCACGCCAAAAGCCCTTTCATCATATGTGATATCAGCGAAAATGCAAAATCGCTTTCTCACAGTGTTGCAAATCTATTGATTATTCATAGATGAAGTATTTTCCTCTACTTTTTTGTCGTCTATGCGAAAATGAAGGTTTTGAGTTTTCGCAACTGCCGAAATCCTCGCAAGACCGCACTAGCATATGGATTAACACACGATGCAATCAACTGCTCGGAAAATTCACGAACTGGAGTCGGACATGGAGAAGACAACACGGACTGTCAGGCTGTCGGATGTGGCACGAATGGCCCAGGTGTCGCTATCGACGGCTTCTAAAGCGCTTCATGACCAGCCCAGGGTGAGTCCAGCGACCAGAAAAAAGGTTCGGGCAGCGGCAGAACGTCTGCACTACAGTCCAAACAAGATGGCTCAATCGCTGGCCAGCGGCAAGAGCGGCATCATCGGTCTGGTCACCTCAGACCTGACCGGCCGTTTTTCAACCCCTATCCTAATTGGGGCCGAAAACGAGTTGCGCGCTGGCTCCGTATCTGTTTTGCTGGCGAACGCCCGAGGTGATGAAGCCTTGGAACGCAGCCATGTTGAAAAACTACTCTCGTTGAATGTGGACGGCCTGCTCATCGTGCAGAGGGAAACCAATCCCCGTTCCAGCCTGGGAAACGTAGGTGTCCCTTTGGTCTATGCATATGGACCGTCAACCAATCCCAATGATGCTTCTGTCACCTGCGACAATGTCGATGCCGGACGAATCGCAGTCAATTCGCTCATCTCCTGCGGACGCAACAAAATAGCCATCATTGGAGGCGACGAAACTTTTACAGCAGCCACAGATCGGACCAAGGGATCACTTGAGGCGCTGGCAGAATTCGGCCTTGAACCTGCTGGGCCAATCCGATACGGCCGTTGGAATGAGAATTGGGGACGCGCAGCTACCAGACTATTGCTTGACCAAGGCGTCGATTTTGATGCAGTCGTCTGTCAAAGTGACCAACTGGCAAGGGGCTGCATCGATGCACTGAAGCAACAGGGGCTGTCGATTCCTGATGACGTGGCGGTGGTAGGCCACGACAACTGGGATGTGCTGGTCAACGCCTCCAGGCCTTCATTGACTAGCATCGACAACAACACCGAGCTGATTGGCCGCATTGCCGCTCGGCAGCTCATGGATGCCATCAAAGGACAGCCGCACCATGGGATTGACTATGTACCCTGCCGTCTGATTCAACGCGAGTCAACGGTACCCATGGATTAAAGCAAGATAGAGGCCCAGGCTGAGCTTTCATCTTCAGCCTGGGCCTCTTAGTCAGCGTTCAGACCAGCTTGCGCTCGTAAGGATCGGAGCTGATGCCAGCGGCCACAATGTCGCGGCTCCACTGCTTGGCCGAGAAGAGCGAATGGTCGCGGTAGTTGCCGCAGGAGGTGATCTCGGTGCCGGGCACGTCATCCCAGGTGGCCTTTTCGGCGATGAACTCCAACGACTCCTTCAGAGCCTTGGCCACATCCTCGGTCGAATGACGGCCCCAGGCAAGCAGATGGAAGCCCGTCCGGCAACCGAAGGGCGAGCAGTCGATGTAGCCGGGAATGCGTTCGCGCAGGAGCACGGCGATGGTGTGCTCAATGGTGTGCAGCCCAGCAGTTGGAATGGCGTTCTGGTTGGGCTGGACCAGGCGCAGATCATAGTTAGAGATGATGTCTCCCTGCGGGCCCTTCTCTTCGTCGATCAGACGAACGTAGGGCGCCTTGACCTTGGTGTGGTCCAGTTGGAAGCTCTCTACGATAGGTTTGTCAGCCATTGTAATTTCCTTTCCTGTCGGGCGCCCATACGAAAGGCAGCCGCGGTGAAGTCATGCATACCTCATGGTAGGCCGACCCGCCTATCAGACCCTGCCGTGCCCATGGCCATATTCACCCTCTTCCGGCCGAGAACTCGGAAATGACCCCCATGAACTGGGGCCCATATTGCTCCAGTTTGTGCTGTCCCACCCCGTTGACGGTCAGGAAGGTCGCATCGTCGACGGGCCGAAGGCGGCACATATCGCGCAGCGCCTTGTCGGAGAAGACGATGTAGGGAGGCTTGCCGATCTCGCGGGCTATGCTGGTCCGCAGATCGCGCAGCTTCTGGAAGAGTTCCTCATCCTCTGGGCTGGCATCGCTTGCGCCGGCCTGATCGAGACCGTCATCGCCGACTGTCGAAGAAGACCCGCCGCCGAAGACCTTGCCTGAAATACTCGGGCGTTCCGTCCGCTTGATTTCGTAATGGAAGTCCGGTCTGACCGTCTGTACAGCCTTGGGTCCGAAGTGGACCATGGGCAGCCGCCCTTCGGTGATATGCAGATACCCGTCCGAGGCCATCTGGTTAAGCACGTCGCGAATTCGCGCCTCTGGAACCTGGGCCAGAGCGCCATAGCTGGGGCACCGATCCAGCCTTCGCTGAAGAAGGTCCTGCGAGCGCGAACCCCGGAGGATCTGAGCGATCTTGCCGGAGCCGAATCGCTGGTTCACATCATGCACGCACCTGCTGATGGCACGGGCCACATCGCTGACGTCGATAGTCGTGAAGGTGCTCAGACAGTTGGAACAGTTCTGGCAGCCGACGCTGCCCGTGTCGGGATGCCCTGCTGTGACGGATTTGCCCTTGTCGGCCTCGGCGGGCGAAAGACCTGCAGCAGCCTGGTCCACCTCCTCGCCGAAGTACCGCAACATGTACTGGTGAAGGCAGCCAGTGGTTCGACAGTAGCCGATCATGACATTGAGCAGACGCCGGTGTTCGGCCCTGACCGCTTCAGTCTGTTCACCGGTCAGTCTGTCGTTGCCATTGTCCATGTCCAAGAGCCGCCTGCGGGTGACGATGTCGCTCTCGTTCCACAGCAGCGAGCATCGGGCGGGCTCGCCGTCGCGTCCCGCCCTGCCGGCCTCCTGGTAGTAGGCCTCGATACTCTCAGGCATATTGTGATGAACGACATAGCGCACGTTGGACTTGTCGATGCCCATGCCGAAAGCATTGGTGGCCACGACCACCTGCACCTTGTCGTCAACGAAGTCCCGTTGTGCCTGCACCCTGTCCTGGGTATCCATGCCAGCGTGGTAGCTGACAGCGCTGACACCAGCCTTGGTCAGATCATCGGCAAGGGCTTCGGTCTCCTTGCGGGTGGCGCAGTAGACGATGCCCGAATCGTCCTGATGCTTCAGGGCGTACTGGACCACCCAGCGATTCTTGTATTTACTCTCCAGCTTGATCACGTCGAAGAAGAGGTTTGGCCTGTCGAATCCTGTCACCGCTACATAGGGGTCGTTCAAGCCCAGCATGTATACGATGTCGCGCCGAACCTTCTCGGTCGCCGTAGCAGTGAAGGCTGCCACCGTGGGCCGGTTAGGCAGGGATCTGATGAAATCGCCGATGCCCAGGTAGGCAGGGCGAAAGTCCTGACCCCACTGGGATACGCAGTGGGCCTCATCCACAGCCAGCAGGGAGATCCTCGTACGCTGGGCGAATTCCCTGAATCTGGGGGCATCCAGCCGCTCGGGAGCCACATAGAGGATCTTGCTGCGTCCCTGGGCAGCTTCCGCCAGGGCCAAAGACTGCTCATCCATAGCTTGGGTGGAATTGACGAACGAGGCCTGGATGCCGGCATCCTCCAGCCCGTCCACCTGGTCCTTCATCAGGGAAACCAAGGGGGAGATGACGATGGTCAACCCGTCCAGCAGGGTGGCAGGAATCTGATAGCAGATGGACTTGCCAGCCCCGGTCGGCATCACACCCAGGCAGTCCTGCCCACCCAGAATCGCCTTGACCAGATCTTCCTGACCCGGGCGAAAAGACTCATATCCGAAATACCGCTTCAGCGCCTGCCCTGCATCCTGGATGTCCACCATGATTCCCCAGTCTATTGCCACGGCAGGAGTCAAGCAGTGGGCGAACGACCATGTGGTCAATCGTGGGACATAGACGGAAACCTACAGGGTCGCGGCTGCCAGCAACTGTCTGGTATAGGACTGCTTGGGATGATTGAGGATTGCTTCCACCGGCCCCTCCTCCACCGCCTTTCCCTGGCTGAGCACCATGACCCTGTCTGCGATGTGCTGGACCACGCCCAGATCATGGGAGATGATGATCATGGACATGCCATTTGACGGATCACTCTGCTGTTTGGACTGGGCCATGATGGATTGAAGGGTATGGAGAATCCCGACGCGTGCTGAGACATCGATGGCGCTCATGGGCTCATCGGCCAGGAGTATCCGGGGCTTCACGATCAGAGCCCGGGCTATGGCCGCCCGCTGGGCCTGGCCTCCGGACAGATCCGAAGGATAAGCCGTCATGATCCTGCCGGGGTCAAGCTGAACCTCCGACAAGACCTTGGCCACCTGATCAGCAGGGCCCGTCCTGTTCTGACGACGATGCCATAGGTGTCCACCCCCCCTGCGCCTGGCAGCCAGAAGAGGTTCGGCGACCGATCGGCCGATGGTCCACCGGGGGTCGAGAGAGGCGAAGGGATTCTGAAAGACCAGAGCAGAGTCTCGCGCAAGCGACTTGGCGGCCGGGGAACCGTGGAGAACCGATCTGCCCAAATATGCCACCTGCCCGGCATCAGCCCTCAACTGACCCAGGAGCAGACGGGAAAGCGTGGTTTTCCCTGAACCTGACTCCCCTATGATCGCCAGGCACTCCCCCGGCAGGAGGGAGACATCGATTCCGTCAACCGCAGCCTTTCGAACCATGCCGCTGCCATTGGAGGCATAGGCCTTGGTCAGGCCCCTCCCGATCAGGATCGGATCGGCATGTGCACCGTCAGTCGCCATCATGCTTGTCTCCATCTGCGCTCAGCGTCAACTCTCTGGCCGCTCTCACCAAGGTCCTGCCCTGTGGACTGGATGGGCTGCGCAGAATGCTGCGAGTCTGCCCGCTTTCCACCACTCGGCCTGCGTCAAGGATGTAGCAGTAATCAGCAACCCGAGCCAGTACGGAGAAGTCATGGGTGATGAACAGCAAGGAGGCCCCGCTTTGGTCAACCAAGGAGACCAACAGATCCACGACCTGCCGCTGGGTGATGGCATCCAGGGCCGTGGTCGGCTCGTCCGCCAAGATCAGTCTGGGCTTGGTGACTAGGGCTGCAGCTATAGCCGCCCGCTGCTGCTGGCCTCCGGACAGCTCATGCGGATAGGAGCCAGCCAGTCCCACATCCAACCCGACCTGTTCCAATATTTCCATGACCCGTCTACGCCTTTCCTGGGCGCTCAGGCGGTAGTGGCGGCGAAGAGGGAGCTCCACCTGGCTGTAGACCTTCTTGACAGGGTTCAGGGCCATGGAAGGATTCTGAAAGATCATGCCCATCCGGGAACCGCGCAGGTCCGCCAGAGACTGGTCATCAGAACCGAGAATCTGGAGCCCGTCCACCAGAATGGATCCAGACAGGGAGGCCATCAGTGGTGCTGTGCCCAGAACGCTGCGGGCGATCATCGACTTTCCGGAGCCTGAGGAGCCGATCAGGCCGACCCGTTGGCCGTCCCCCACCTTGAGGTCCACCTGGTCGAGAATGGTGCGGCCATTGATGGACAGACTCAGGCCGTCAATACTCAGCGACATGGCTGACCTCCCTCGCCGGCATGGATCTCACTTTCGATATGATGATCGGAGTCATCTGATTGCGCAGACGTTTCCTGGCGCTTCTCAGACCGGAGAGCGGACCAACCCGCGGTAGCCACGGCGGCCCTGAGACAGGGGTTGGAAACCGGATCAATGGCATCGCGCAGGGCATCACCGAACAGGTTCAGCGCCACCACCACCATGGTGACCACCAAGCCGGGCCAGAGCACGGTCAGCGGAAAGACATTAATGAACTTGACCGAGGTGGTCAGCGAATGACCCCAGGAGGGCAGGCCAGAGGGAACACCCACCCCCAGATAGGTCAACCCTGCCTCAGCTAGAACGGAGGTCCCCGCCGACATGGAGAGCTGCACACACAGGACCGGAATGATATTGGGCACCAGGTGGGTACAGAAGATTCTGAAGGACCCAACTCCACTGTGCCGGGCGGATTGCACGTAGTCCGACTCTTCCGCCAGGAGCGCCTGGGGCCGCACGATCCGGGCCAGGTTGAGTCCGTAGCCGAAACCACAGGCCACGACAACCACGGCAATGCTGGGTCCCAGGGGGACGGCCAGGACCAGAGCCAGCAGGACTGTGGGCAAGGAAATCAGGGCATCGATCAGCACCACGACCGTCTGCGATACTGCAGAACGTCGGGAGACCATGGCCATGACCAGAAGGAGCCCCAATACGCCTGACAGGATGACCGTCAGAAGGCAGATGGCCAGGTTGGTGGCCGACCCCGCCATCAGCCAGGAGAGAATGTCTGCTCCGGTGCCGTCCGTTCCCAACAGATGGTCGCGGCTGGGAGCCTGCCAGATCCGGTACCCGTCAGTGTCCCAAATAGGAACCGGGGTCCAGAACCTGGAGACCAGGGAGACCAGGATCCAAATGGCCAGAACAATCAGCGAGTATCGCCCAGAGGGCTTGCGCCACATGCTGGCCAGCACCAAACGCGTCCGCCCGAAAAATCCCAGTCGGCCGGGGAAAGCGGCCCTCGATCCCAGGCGGGGCCTGTCTGTATGCCCCCAGCCCATCAGTCAGCCACCTCCTTCCTGACTGCACCTCGAAAACGCGGATCGATCAGTCTATGGATAACGTCCACCAGCAGTCCCAGGAAGAGGAAGAAGGCCGCCAGAAGAAGCAGCTCGGACTGAACGGCCGGAAGATCCCGGTTGCCCACATCGGTGATCAGCATGGAGCCAAGCCCCGGCAGGGCGAACAGGTTCTCGCTGACCATGACCCCGGTGATCATCTCGGCCATGGTCAGCCCCACCACCGAAACCAACTGGGGAGAAGCCAGCCGCAGACCGATGCGCAGGGCGGCCTGGGTTCGGGTCATCCCGCAGGCCATGCCCATGTCCACATACCCCGAAGAGAGCATGTCGCCCAGAAGGGAACGAGTGTACCGCATGATGCCGGCGCCCACGATGATGCCGGTGGACAGGGCAGGCAGAATCAATGACGACAGGGCCTGCCCCGGACGAGCCCAGCCGAGAGCAGGAAAGCCCTGGGAGGGCAGCAGACCGATCAGGCCACTTCCCCTGGCGAAGAGCATGATCAACAGCAGTCCTGACCAGAGGGCCGGTACGGATCCGCCCACGATGGCTGCCATGTGGCTGAAAGACTGCATCCGTGGCGAGCGAGCCAGAGCGGCGGCGCAACCCAGGGGGACGCCCAGCAGCAGGGCCACGCCCAGCCCCAAAAGAATCAGAGGGAAGGTGATCTGGGCTCGTATGCCCACCTGGGAGGCAATGGAACGGTTGGTCAGAGTGGACTTGCCTAGGTCCCCTTTCAGAAAGTCGCTGATCCAATCCAGATACTGCCGTGAGTAGGAGCGGTCCAGGCCCATCTGCCGACGCAGCCTGTCGACACGCTCAGGTGGGGCATCCAGTCCGGCCATGACCGCGGCCACGTCACCGGGCAGGATGCGTAGGGCCAGGAAGATCAGCAGGGAGATGCCCATCAGCGCCAAGACGAAGAGCACCAGGCGCCGCATCAGGAATCTGACCATGGTCATCCCCGCCTATAAATCACGTCGGACAGGGGCATGAGGGACTGGTTCAGATCGACCGGGAAGCCCTCCAACCCCGTCCTCCAGGCCGTGGTCACCCGGTAGTTGAAGAGCCAGTCCGCCGCCGCATCGCTGCTGACAATCCGGGCGGCCTGGGCCAAGAGTCTGTCGGAGTCATCGGCGGAGGTCGTGGCCATGGCCTTCTGGTAGAGCTCCTGGACCTGACGATTGTCGTAGTTGTAGTAGTAGCCGGGGTTGGCCCACTGATGGAAGTCGTGGCTCTCGCCATGATCCACCAGGGACAGGTCGTAGTCCTTGTTGGCATGCACGTCCTGCAGCCAAACTGAAAACTCCACCACCCGCACATCCAGGTCGATGCCCACCTGACGCAGTTGCGAGCGCAGCTGATCGCCCAATTCGCTGCCGTAGGTGTTGGCATATGTCAGCCGCAGCTTAAGCGGGTGGTCGGGACCATACCCGGTCTGGGCCAGAAGCCTCCGCGCCTGCTCCGGATCGTGGGGGTAGAGCCCGGTCAGATCCCGATAGCCTGGATCCAGGGAGGGTATTGGACCGCCCAAGACCCTGTCCGATCCGCCCCGGGATGCGATCAGCTGCCGATGATCAATGGCATGGCGGATGGCCTGACGCACCCGTGGATCGGATGTGGCGGCACCCTTGCCGTTCATGGCCAGGACGTACTTGTCGGTGTCGTCGCCCGCCTTGACCTGGAAGTCGGGATTGTTGCGGAATGGGCTGGCCAGGTTCTCGGTGACTGGAGCCAGCACCTGCACATCCCCGCTGCGCAGGGCGTTGACGGCGGCGTTGTCATCATTGAGGTAGCGGATAACGATGGTTGGCGTCTTAGGCTTGTCGCTGCCCCAGTAATGCGGATCGGCCTTGAGGGTGACCGAATCGTTTGGACGGAAGCTCTCCAGGAGGTATGGACCGGAGCCCACGGCCTGGGTCTTCATGTCGTAATGGGCTCGCCGGTCAAAGACCAGACCAGCCCTGCCACTCAGCTGCCAGAGTAGATCCTGGTAGGGTCTGGACAGCGTCAGACGGACAGTCAGCGGATTTGCGGCATCAACGCTCTGGAAACCCTCCAGCATCTCGCTGCCCTGATAATGACCTGTCATGAGCCCGCGTATGGAGTCGACCACGTCTTGGGCCCGAAGAGCATGGCCATTGGAGAAGCGGATGCCCTCATGCAGATGGAAGGTGTAGACCAGCCCGCTTTCAGAGACATTCCAGGTCCTGGCCAGACCCGGGCGCACCCGGTTCCGGGAATCCCGTGACACCAGGCCCTGATAGACGTTGCCGATCAGAAGCTGATCCAGCGCCGTGCCCGACTGGCTGCGAATGTCCAGATTGGTGGGGGCCAGCTTGAGTCCAACCGTGACCGTTTCCGCCACGGTTCCGCCCTCGGCCTGACCAGCGGCTCCACGATGCCCGGTCCACAGGGAGAGGGCCAAGGCCAGGGCCAGCAGGAGACTGAGCAACTTCCAAGGCAGGCTGTTGCCACCTGACCTCATGGGCCTGATCCTGGCATTGAGTTCGGGATCAGTGCTGGGGCCTGACTCCTGTACCGCGCCTGTATCTGTTGCGGTCACACTGCTATGGGCATGCGCGCCGTCTCGATCTGCATTCATTGACGAATCCTTATGCTGCGGTTGACCGCCATTCTGGTCGATCACCGCCCACCAGCATACTCCCCGAAGCCACCACCCAGGCTTATGCGCTTAGGATGGGCTCGGAAAGCGCCACGCGCCCGGACGACGGCAGGGAGGAAAAGACATGCTGCTGGCCATCGACATCGGCAACACCAACATCGAGGTCGGATTCATGGAGGGCGGCCAGGTCGCCGCCTCCTACAGGCTGACCACAAGAATTGACCACACAGCCGATGAGTTCGGGCTTCTGCTGGGGCAGCTCATGGCCTTGGCCGGCTACAAGACTGCGGATGTGCAGGACGCCATTATTTCTTCAGTGGCTCCTGCGGTCATGCATGCCGTCAGATCCTGCCTGATCCGCTTCTTTTCCATTGACCCAATGGTGGTGGGCCCCGGGGTGAAGACGGGCATGAACATCCGTCTGGACGACCCGCGTTCCCTGGGCGCCGACTGCCTGGCTGACTGTGTGGGCGCCTTCCACCGCTACGGAGGGCCGGTATTGGTCATCGACTTCGGCACGGCCACCACCTTCAACTATGTGGATGAAAGGGGCGCCATTCGCTCGGGCCTGATCGTACCGGGCATCCGTTCCGGGGCCCAGGCCCTTGCCGGTCAGACCGCCCAGCTGCCCCAGGTGGAGATCACCCGCCCTCAGACCATCATGGCCACGGACACCAGGACGGCCATGCAGGCCGGGCTCTACTACAACTTCCTTGGCGGTCTGGAGCGGATCATCCGCCAGTACCGCAGCGAGATAGGCCGGGACTTCCATGTGGTGGCCACGGGCGGCATGGGTCGTACCTTCTCAGAGGACACTGACCTGATCGAGGTCTACGATCCCGAGCTGATCTTCGCCGGCATGTACAGGATTCACCAGCTCAATGCCGATGGCCGACTACACGCTGCACAAGCGCGCCATTGACCTGCAGACTGGCCTGCTTGCCATCCCCGGCGATGCTGGTCAGCGAGCCCACTAGAACCTGGCCTTCCAGCTGAACCCGCACCGGATGCCTGGTCCGATTGAACAGAAAGACGAAGCGCGTCCGATCATCCCTGCTGACTCGCTCAATTCTCAACAGATCGGCATCGCCTTGGGCTGACCTCATGTCAGCGACATCCAAGGCCTTCAACAGGGCAGGAAGGACCTTGGCCAGATTCTGGGCGTCCAGACGGCAGCCCAGGTAGGCGGCCTTGCCATGACCCCAGTCATGGACGGTCATGGCCGGCATGCCATCCAACCCCGTCCAGGGATCTGCCCGGTAGCTTGCCAGGACCTTGGTGCCCTTGTCCAGGCTGCCGATGACATCGGCCCAGTCGTATGCGGTAACCCCGTCGGTCAGGTCCAGACGGTCCATCAGACCTGACGTGCCGGGAGCCATGGGCGCGAATTCCTCGACCGACAGACCCAACAGGTCCCGAAGCGGCCCCGGGTACCCGCCGGTCCAGACGCGGTCCTGCCCATCAGCGATACCGCTGCCCCATGTAACGATCAGCCGCCCTCCACTACGTACGTACTTGTGCAGCCGTTTGGAAAGATCGGCGTCAATCAGATAGAGGGCTGGCAGGACCACGAGCGGATACTCCTCCCAGGTGGCCCTGACCGGCAGGACATCAGGCCGGATGGCGTTGTCCAGGAACGCCCTGTACCAGACCGGAGGCTCCTGGCCATGCTCGACCCGGTCGCTGGGGGATGCCGCATGGGAGCTGGCCCATTGGCTTGCGTAGTCGAAGACCAGGGCCACCGGGGCCTTGACCAGCCTGCTGCCGACCAGACCGGCCTGCGAGAGCCCCTGCAGATCCCCTCCCAGCTGGCAGACGTCGCGGAAGACAGCCGTGCCCTCGCCTGCATGAGGCAACATGGCCGAGTGGAACTTTTCCGCACCGACCCGGGACTGCCTCCACTGGAAGTAGCAGATGGCATCAGCACCGAGTGCCAGGTGAGCCAAGGAGTCACGCTCCAGTTGTCCGGGCTCCTTGCGGGGGTTGACCGGCCGCCAGTTGACCGCCGATGTGGACTGCTCCATAAGCCACCAGGGACGTCGGCGGGCGATGGCATCCACCAGGCTGGAGGAGTAGGCCAGCTCCTCCAGATGATCCCTGCCCGGCATCGCATAGTGATCGTTGGACACAAAGTCCACCTGGCCGCCCCAGTCATCGTAGTCCAGAGCGAATCCGCCGGCGCTGACCATGAAGTTGGTAGTCAGAGGAATGTCCGGGGTGATCTCAGCCAAGGTGTCACGCTCGGCCATGTAGAAATCCTTGAGAGCATCGGAGCTGAAGCGCTCGAAGTCCAGCATGCGTCCCGGATTCTGGAAATTCCCCTGGCCGATGAAACGCGGCGGCAGAATCTGCGAGAAGTCGCTCAGCCTCTGTGACCAGAAATCCGTGCCCCAGGCGCGGTTGACGGCCTCAATGTCCTTGTAACGGCTACGGCACCAACGCTGGAAGGCCCGCATGGCATCGTCGGAATAGTCGAAGCGATTATGGCAGCCATACTCATTGCCCACATGCCAGGCCACCAGAAAGGGGTTGTCCCGATAGTGCTCGGCCATGGCTCGGCAGAGTTTCAAGGCGTAGGAACGGAAGACCGGCGAGGTAGGCCGCCAGTGCTGCCGAGCTCCAGGCCAAACCGTGTCGCCACGCTCGTCCCTGAGCAGAACCTCAGGATGGGCCTGGGTCAGCCACAGCGGCGGCGAAGCCGTGGCCGAGGCCAAGTTGACTCCGATGCCGGCCCGACCAAGCTTGTCAATGATCCGGTCCAGCCAGTCAAAGTCGAACACACCCTGGGTGGGCTCTATACGCGACCAGGAGAAGACCGCCAAGGCCACCACGTTGACCCCTGCCTTGGTCATCAGCCTAATGTCCTCATCCCATATATCCTCGGGCCACTGGTCGGGGTTGTAGTCGCATCCGTACCAGAGGGACTGCTGACCCTTGAGATGCTTGGGCCATCGATAGGCCCGCCTTGTCGGTTTGCTCATGGGTAGAACCTCCTGGTCCGTCTCGATTCTCGGACGGGGATGCCTGCCGCGTCCACGTCGTCCCGCGGCTCCGGGATCCCCTGACCATTATGTCCCACTAGGCTGACTGTTCTGACTCCTCATCAAGCATCCAAAGGAATAGAAGAGTTGAAAGCGCGATTAACCCCGGTGAAGGGGTCCGTGAATTCCAGGCGACGGGCCACCAATTGCAATGGTCTGGAGAAGTCGTCATAGGCCCGGGTCTGGATTCTGGGGTAGAGATCGTCACCCACTATAGGCAGCCCCAGAGCATTCATGTGCACACGAAGCTGGTGGGTCTTGCCGGTTTCCGGGTAGAGGGTGTAGGTGGCCAAACATCCATGGCCCGCTGTCAGCTCGACCCGAGTAACGGCATTGACAGGCCCGCGCTCCTCCCAGGCCTGGAGAACCCCACGGCGCTTGATCACCCTGGAGCGGCGCTCTAGCGGAAAAATACAGGGTGGATTCAGGTATCGCACGGTACCAGTCTGCGGACGCGCTATAGGTCGTACCTGTGCCAGGCACTGGTAGACCTTGTGCACGCGATGCTTCTGGAAGAGCATCTGATAGGCCCGCCTGGCAGCAGGATCGCGTACCAGGACCAGCACGCCCGCAGTGGCCCTATCAAGCCTGTGGGCAGGGATGATGTCGGGCTCCCCGTAGAGTCGTCGCACTTTGATCAACACGGTGCCGGCATACCACATCCCCCTGGGCATGGTAGCCAGAAAGTGAGGCTTGTCGACCACGATGATGCGCCGGTCTTCATAGATGACTCTGGGTTCGAAGGGGATCTGCGGCTCCTCCAAGACCATCCTGTGCCCCCGCTGCCCGGACCCGACGACCACGGACAGCCTCTATTCCACCGTGACTGACTTGGCTAGATTGCGGGGCTTATCCACATCCAGACCCTTGAGTCGGGCCATGTCCAGGGCGAACAGTTGCAGGGGGACCACATCCACCAGGGGGCTGAGCAGGGTCGGACAGGGCGGCCGCCAAAAGACCACGTCAGCATAGCGGTCGGCATCCGGATCGCCCTCTTCGGCCACAACGATGGTGAAGGCACCCCGTGCCTTGACCTCCTCGATGGCCGAGATGACCTTGTCATGCAGCACATTGCGACCCCGGGCGCTGGGGACGATGACCACCACCGGCTCACCCGGCTCCACCAGGGCGATAGGCCCGTGCTTAAGCTCGCCGGCGGCAAACCCCTCGGTGAAGATGTAGGCGATTTCCTTGAGCTTGAGCGCCCCCTCCAGGGCCACCGGATAGCCCACATGCCGTCCCAAAAAGAGGAAGGAGCGAGCCTTGGACATGCGCTGAGCCGTCTGCCTGATGACCTCGGCCTGTCCGTCCAGCACTTTCTGGATCTTGGCTGGCATGGCCTTAAGATTGTCGATGGTCTGGTGAATCTCGTCTCGATACATGGTTCCCTTGACCTGGGCCAAGTAGAGCCCCAGCAAGTAGGCCGCCACGATCTGGGCCAGGAAGGCCTTGGTGGAGGCCACAGCCACTTCGGGGCCAGCGTGCGTGTAGAGCACGGCATCGGACTCCCTGGGGATGGTGGACCCCTGGGTGTTGCAAATGGCCAGAACCCGTGAACCCTGCTCCCGTGCATGCCGAAGCGCCATCAGCGTGTCCATGGTCTCCCCGGACTGTGAAATGGCCACGACCAGGGTGCGCGGGGTCAGAATGGGATCACGGTAGCGGAACTCATGGGCCAGCTCTACCTCCACCGGAATGCGGACCCAGTGCTCGATGGCATACTTGGCCACCAGTCCAGCATAGGAGGCCGTCCCGCAGGCCACGACGATGATCTTGTCGATCTGGCGGAAAACCTCCTCATCGATGTGGACCTCGTCCAAATCCAGGCCGCCCGACTCGTCGTACCGGCCCAGCAGAGTGTTGGAGACCGCTGCAGGGTCCTCGTGGATCTCCTTGTCCATGAAGGAATCCCATCCGCCCTTTTCGGCGGCTGAGGCATCCCAGTCGATGGTGTAACGGCGGGGATGCTCCACCGGGTGCCCTTGGAAGTCGGTGACCTTGACCTGGTCGGCGCTGATGCAGACGGCCTGATCCTGACCCAGCTCCATGGCCTGGCGGGTATAGGCCACAAAGGCGGCCACATCGGAGCCCAGGTAATTCTCTCCGTCTCCCAGACCGACCACCAGCGGCGAATCGTGCCGGATGCCCACCACCAGATCGGGCTGCCTTGAATCCACTGCCAAAATGGTGAAGGCTCCCTTGAGCATGCGGGCCAGCCGCCTGATGGCCTCGAAGATATCGGGCTGGCCGGTGGCATCGATAATCTCCTGGGCAATCTTGCCCAGGAGCTTGGCCGCTACCTCGGTGTCCGTGGAGGATACGAAGGTGTATCCCTCGGTCTCCAGGTCCAGCCGCAGCCTTGAGGCGTTCTCGATGATCCCGTTGTGAATCAGCGCGACCTTGCCGTCACGGCTGATGTGGGGATGGGCGTTGACATCGGTAGGTTCGCCATTGGTGGCCCAACGGGTGTGGCCGATGCCCACAGTGGCCTCAGGCATGGGCTTGGCCTTCAAATCGGCGACCAGATTACCCAAGCGCCCGGCCTTCTTGCGCACGGCTACCTGCGTCATCCGCGGGGCAGCCAGGGCTACTCCGGCCGAGTCATAACCTCGGTACTCCAAGCGTTCCAGACCCTTGAGACAGACCTCCAAGGGCCTGCCGCAGGCCGTCCGTACTGATCCCGCATAACCGACGATTCCACACATGGGCCCCAGTCTAGCCACGGGAGTTCAGCCGCCGCGCGCCCGGAAAGCTTCTTGCCGGAATTTCTACAACCCGGCAGAGCCCGAGCCTAAAGCACGGTATGCAGGAATTCGGCGAACCTCTCCGTGCGTGGATGGTCGATGATGTCAGGGCCTCCCTGCTCCACCACGACTCCCTGGTCCATGAAGACGATCTGCTCGGCGACCTCGCGGGCGAAGCCCATCTCATGGGTGACCACCACCATGGTCATGCCCTGTTGGGCAACCTGCCTCATGACTCCTAAAACATCTCCCACCAGCTCCGGATCCAGGGCTGAGGTGGGCTCGTCGAAGAGCATGATGTCAGGATGCATGGCCAGGGCTCTCGCGATGGCCACACGCTGCTGCTGGCCACCGGAGAGCTGGGCGGGATAGTAGTCCATCCTGTCCTCAAGCCCTACACGTTCCAGCTGGGCCTGAGCCTCTTGGCGGGCATTGGCCTTGGGAACCCGGCCCACATGGACCGGCGCCTCCATGACGTTCTCCAAGGCTGTCATATGGGGAAAGAGATTGAAGCGCTGAAAGACCATGCCAATCTTGGAACGCTGTCTGGCAATGGCCTTGTCATCCAAGGTCTGCAGCACAGGGCCCTTGCCGGTATCGATCTTCCGGTATCCAGTCAGCTCGCCGTCCACATAGATTTCTCCAGCTGTGCGGGTCTCCAGCTGGTTGATCAGCCGCAGCAGTGTTGACTTGCCTGAGCCGGAAGGCCCCAGGACGGCCGTTACCGTGCCGGGCATGACCTCCAGGTTGATTCCCCGCAGCACATGCTGATCGCCGAATACCTTGTGCACATTCCTGATGACGATGGCCGGATCCTCGCCGCCTTGACCATCTTTCTTGGTCTGCCTGTCCTCGCCCATGATTCTCCTCCTGCACTCAGGCGTTCAGCCCGGCCATCATGACCTTGTTGACCTTGTCAGTCTCCTGACGGGTCTGAAGGTCCTTGCCATCCTTGCCGTCCTTGGTCCCCGACCCGGCCAGGGGCCGCGAATCGAAGCCCTTGCCGTAGTGCTTCTCCAGCTGGGCCTGGATGACCATCAGGACGGAGGTGATGACCAGGTACCAGATGCAGGCCACGATCAGGAGCGGGATGGTCTTGTAGATGCGGTTGGCGATGGCGTTGGTGGCGAACTGGAGCTCCAAGGTGAAAGGCACGGCAAGAGCCAGAGATGTTGTCTTGAGCATGCCGATAGTCTCATTGCCGGTAGGCGGCACGATGATGCGCATGGCCTGAGGCAGCACGATCCGCCGCATGATCATGGAGGGTGGCATGCCCAGGGCCTTGGCGGCCTCCTCCTGGCCTGGGTCCACAGCCTCGATGCCGGCACGGACGATTTCAGAAAGGTAGGCAGCCTCGTTAAGTCCCAGGCCCAGAACCGTGGCCACGGTGGCATTGAGCACAGTCTTGGTGTCGACGCTCCAGAACTCGGGCCCGAAGGGGATGCCGATGGCCAGCTTTGGTATCAGCACGGAAAGCAGGCCCCAGAAGACCAGCTGTGTATATACAGGAGTGCCGCGGAAGAACCAGATGAAGAACCAGCTGACCCACCGCAGGACCGGATTTGAAGACTTGCGCATGACAGCCAGGATGATGGCCAGGATTGTGGCCAGGACCATGGCGTAGACGGTCAGCAAGAGGGTCCACTTGATGCCGTCCAGGACGTGCTCATTGAAGAGGTACTTCCAGACAGTGGGCCAATCAAAGTTGGGGTTGGTCACCATGCCGTGAATCAGCATGGCCACGAAGATGGCCACGATGACGGCAGCCACAATCGGCCCCGGCTTGCGCACCGGCCTGGCATGTATTCTGCCGGGGATCTGAATCTGGTCCGTCCCCTTCTTGGTATGCATCTCCTGCTTCCTTCCACAACGCTGTACTGTTCAGGCCTGATCTATTGGCCGAACCGCCCGCTTAGGCGCGGGTCGCCCGATATGACACGACCCGCGCCCGGCCTTGCTCAGTCAGAGACCGCAGGGTTGATCTCAGCCTTTTCGACCGCACCGCTCTGGACGCCCCAGTTCTTGAGAATCTTGGCGTAGACGCCGTCGTCAATCAGCTTCTGAAGAGCCGCCTGCGTGGCCTCGGCCATGCCGCTGCCCTTCTTGAGAGCGGCACCTTGCAGGACGATATCAGCATCCTTGCCGAGCTTCTCCAGCCGTCCATCGGTCTGCTTTATGGCATACCCGGTCACTTGGGAGTCTGCGTAGAGGACGTCGATCTTGCCGTTGACCACTGCCGTGGCAGCGTCGGTCTGCTGCTTGTAGGACTGCACATCCACCGGCTTCTTGCCCTTGGCCTTGCACTCGGCCGAGATCTTGTCGGCTGCCTGCTGCTCTTCGATGGTCCCGGTCTGCACGCCGACCTTGACGCCGCAGATGTCGTCAGGATTGATCCTGGAGGGGTTGCCCTTCTTGACGGCAAAGGCCGTGCCCGCCTTGAAAGTGGTGACGAAGTCTACCGACTGCATCCGCTCTTTGGTGATGGTGAAGCTGGAGATGCCCGCGTCATACTTGTTGCCGATGGCCGGAATGATGGCGTCGAAGGAGGCGCTGACCATCTCCCCATCGAGCCCCATGACCTTGGCAATCGCGTTCGACAGGTCCACATCATAGCCAATGGGAGTCTTTCCATCCTCATTCATGAACTCGCCAGGCGCATATGAGGTCTCCATACCCACGGTCAGCTTGCCGTCCTTGGAAACCGACTCGGGCACCTTGGCCGCGATGGCCGGATCCTTCTTGATTCCGCTGACGTCAAAAGCCGCTGGATGGGAGCTGGTGGTGGCCTTGCCCGAAGCGCTGCTGGTGTCCGCCTCGTCGGTGGTTCCACAGGCTCCGATGGAGGCCAGCAGGGTGATACTCAGAGCCGCCGCCAACACCGCCTTGATCTTGCCCATGTCTTCTCCTCTTCCGGACCGCCCCGAAGCGACCCCTCATTGCTCCTGATTGACATGCACTATTATGCACACATTTGTATTTTTATGCATGCAGATGAAGGTTAAAGGTAGCCTACAGACTGCTTACCCGGGTATTTTTTGGCTCAATAGCAGGCCAAAGGCGCTATTGAACACTGCTGATTGCCCTCAGCTCCGGGCGTGTCGATCCTGCATAGAGCATGAAGACTTCAACAGGCGGTTGTCGGCTTGTAGGAGAATTAGAAACATATCTGAGAGTTCAGCCACGCCGGTTGCGGTAGCGCATAGCCCTTTGGGCCTCGCGGCGGTCCTGCTCCTCCCGTAGAGACTGGCGCTTGTCATACTCGCGCTTTCCTCGGGCCACAGCAATCTCGACCTTGACCTTGCCGTCCTTGAAATAAAGACTCAAAGGAACGATGGTATAGCCCTTGGCCTGAATCCGCCGCTCCAAGCGAAGGATCTGCTGGGCGTGGAGGAGCAGCTTGCGCTTACGCTTGGGGGCATGGTTGTTCCAGGTGCCATTGAGGTATTCAGGGATATTGGCGTTCTCCAGCCAGACCTCGTGCCGCCGGTCAATGCTGACGAATGACTCCGCTAGGGAGGCACGCCCCTCGCGCAGAGACTTGACCTCAGTCCCGGTCAGCGCGATGCCGGCCTCGTACCGATCCTCAATCTGGTAATCATGACGGGCCCTGCGGTTCTGGGCGATCATCGACGTGCCGGTTTCCTTAGCCATATTATCCTCCTCCTGATCGCGCCAAGGAGGCTATCTGGCACTCCGGACAGCGATAATACCGTTCCAAGCGGCGAACCCGGCCCACACAAGCATCAGTAATGGATGTATTGGTAGTTGCCGGCCCCATAGACCGTTTCATAGGTAGGGAAGGAGGCGAAGCCGGTGCCCCCTTCGGAGATGAGCACCGATCCATCCGAATTGACCCGCTCGACCACAGCCACGTGGCCATAGCTCCAGTTGGCGTTCCAATGAGTGACCCGCTGGCCACGGGCGAAGACCATGACCGCACCGACATGAGGGGTGTTGTTGACTAAATAGCCCAGGCTACGTGCCGTGCCTGCCCAATCAGCACCATTGCCCATATAAGAGCCCACAGGCAGAGCCAGCTGCGAACGGCGTATATAGGCCCAAAGCGTGCACTGCCGCGCAGGGTAAGCGCTGCCGCCCACTGAGTTGCCAGTCTTATGGCCATAGCAGAATCCAGAACCTGAGGGGCAACTGCCTGGTACTGCATAATTCATGCCGGAGGCGCCGCCACCTCCGTTGCCTCTACCATTATTACCACCGCCGCCATTGTTGCTGGGCGGGGTGGGCCGTGGAGCCGGTGACGGCCGGAAGCCACCACCGCCATTGCTGATCTGCTGGGCTCCTCCGGCATGCGGGTCGGCGCTGCCGCCCGGATTGCCTTTGTTCAGAGAGTCGATCATGGATTCGGTAGCCACGATATCTGCGGCTTCACGGGCCGACTGTGTGGTCAGGGCAGCCTTTTGACTTTCCAGCTGCTTGCGGGCTGCGGTCCCCTGGTCACGCAGGGCCTGCAGGTGGTCCTGCTTGGCCTGAGCCGCCGCTACAGCCTGCTGGGCTACCGCCTGCTGCTGATCAGCCTTGGCCTTCAGCGTGCTGATCTGCTCCTCGATGGCCTCCAGACGCTGCTTCCGGTTCATGGAGGAGTTGAGGGTGTTGGCTGCATCGTTGGCCGTATTTGCTTCGGACCTGGTTACAGCCGCATCGGACTGCATCTTGTCCACGAAGTCCTGAGTGCTTGAAGACTTGGTCACCACGTCCATGATCTGAGAAGTCTCAGACCCGTGAAAGCTCTTTCTGGCCATCTGAGCCACGCCAGCCTTGGCATCGTCATAATCGAGGCCGGTCTGACGTATCTTGGCCTCCAGGTCGGCACGATCCATGCGGGCAGCCTCCAGGCGGTCATTGGTGGCCTGTACCAGGCCATCGGCCTGCTCGGCCTGCTCCTGGGCATCGATGGCACTCTGCTGTGCAGCCGGAATCTGATTGGAAGTCAGATCATCCAGGCTCAATATCTGGTTGGCAAGCTGTGCACTGACACCAGCCAGCTTGCTCTTCAGGGCCGCGTGGCTCTGGACTTTCTGTTGGTAGCTGCTCCAGTCGGCACGCGCCGGTTCAGGCGCTACGGACAGTCCGAGGATTCCGCCGCCCAGCATCATGGCCAACGATCCGACGAGGCCGCAGATGGCCTCCCACCGTTTGGTACGATTCATGGTCAAATCCCTCACTATCAATATCCATGCTAGTCATCATTATGACAGAGATTGCGCCCCCGATCGGTTAGCCAGTCGCTGCAAATCAGGTCCGCAAATAACGCCGCAGGGAGATGGAAGACGCCAGCGCGGACAAGAGCATGGCCCCCAGAATCAAGGCTGGAGCCATGAGCAGAACCGTGGACTGGTCCACGTAGGGCATCCACTGGACCGTGCGAGCCAGCCAGTCGGTAATGAAGAGTTTGACGATAGCGCTCAGGGCTCCGACAGCCAGAAGCGAACCCAGCAGGGAGGCCACCACGCCCTCCAGAATGAACGGCAGCCGAATGGTCCAATTAGAGGCTCCCACCAGTCTCATGATCTCCGTCTCGTTTCGACGGGAAGCGGCGCTCATTCTGATGGTGGTGCCGGTCAGCAGAATGGCCACAATGACCATGACCACGGCCAGGACCAGAGTGACCGCCGTGGCTCTGTTGAGGATCTTGAAGACCGGGTCGAATATCTGACGCTGGTCGGAGACCTCCTCCACCCCATCACGCCCGGACAGCACCTCTGAGACCACCTGGTACTTGGTGGGATCCTTGAGCTTGAGCCGCAGGGAAGCCTGCATGTCCGCTGCGGTCATGGTCCTTCCCTCGTAGGTGCCGTCAGGGTACTGCTTGAGGAAGGTGTTCTTGAAGAAGTCTTCGCGGCTCTGGTAGGTGATCTTGGCCACGGAGTCATGCAGCTCGGTGTTAATAGTGTTCTCCAGCTTGACGATTTCGTCATTGGTGGGCGCCTTGCCGGTAGCGCATGAGGCCGCCTGACTAGTGCCGTCCGGGCAGAGCCAGACCACCACCTCCACCTGGTCGTACCAGTCCCCCTTGGCCTTGCTGATCTGAGCCTGCATGAGGCCCGAGGCGCCTATGAACAGGAAGGAGATGAAGGTGACCAGCATGACCGAGAGGATCATGGACCCATTGCGGCGCAGATTGTCCCAAGTGCTGGAAAGGATGAACCGCAGTCTCATCGTGCCGCCTTCTTCTCGTCATCATGCTCATCCCGAGCCTGTGTGTCGTTCTTTCCTTGCGACTTCCTGGTCGTCTTGGGCGCTTCCGGTGGAGCAGGAGGGGCCGGCGGAGCCCCCATAGACTCGCCATCGCGATGGTTGTCGCTCATTGAGACCTTTTCATTGGCCCTGGAGTTGTCGGAGAACTGCTTTGAGGATTGCGCGACGTCCCGCTTCTTCTGGCCTGCAGACCGACTGGCTTCGCCGGTCGGTTCTCCTGGGCTGGAGTCATCGGACCCCGAAGGCTGATCGGACCCCTTGAGGCGCTGTTCAGGGTCAGAAGCCTTTGCTGAGGAGTTCTTCATCGATCGGCGGTCTTTGGCCTTGCCACCTTTCTTGGGCGCTTTTTGACCACGATCACGATTGCGATCCTCATGCGCATGACCCTTGCGGTCACTGCCAGGTTTCCTGTCCTGCCTTCGACTGCCTGAATCTTCAGCTTGCCGATCCTGGGACCTGCTTTCAGCAGTTGCTTTGGGCCGAGCAGCATTCGAACCGGGGGTGGCCTCCCGAGATTTTCGGGAGGCTGTACGTTCTGCCAGGCCGTGGTCGGCGGATTCATCGCGATCAGTTCCTGCCTTGTCGCGGTCTCTGTCGCTGGAACCGGTACTCGGCTGACCTGATCGATCCTGGCTGCCCTGAGCCACAGGCCTGCGGAACCGCTCGTCCGGGTCAGAGTCAGTCTTCCGATCGGACTGCCCTGCAGCCGCGTCTTCGTGCTGATTGGAATCTTCCTGTGCGGACTCAAGGCTGCCCAGACCCTTGCCCCAGGTCAGGGTCTCCTCCACTGGGGTGAAGACCTGTCCATAACGTCCGGTTCTCCCCGAATGCATGGACTTGGCCAGCCGTGCGATTCCCTCATCGCCGTACTGGCCCTGGTTGACGGCCTGTGCAACCGCCTGGACCACCTGCTTGGCCCCCTTGGTTCCATCCGCGATGGGCTCGGTAACCGAACCGCTCCCATCCTGCACGACAACCTGAACCGGTCGGCGCCCACCAACTCCAGACTCGTGTGCACGGTCCAGAGCATCGCCGTCATTGGGATCCCCGATGGCGTGATGAGAACGCGCCGCAACCTCGGCGTCCGGGAAGAAGCGTGAAGAATCATAGGAGCCGTGGGCCTCGTCACGCATGATCCGACCTGTATGCAGCTCCACCACCCGCTTGCGCATGGAGTTGACAATCTCCTCGTTGTGGGTGGCCATGACCACTGTGGTGCCAGTCCTGTTGATGGCATCCAGGACCTCCATGATGCCCAGGGAGGTGGTGGGGTCAAGATTGCCTGTGGGCTCATCTGCCAGCAGAATTTCCGGATTGTTGACGTAGGCCCGGGCCAGAGCCACACGCTGGGCCTCGCCGCCGGAAAGCTCGTGGGGGTAGTTGTGCTCCTTGCCGGTCAGCCCCACAGTCTTGAGCACCTGAGGCACCAGGGTCTTGATGGTGGACCGACGCGCGCCGATGACCTCCAGCGTGAAGGCCACGTTCTGCCATACGGTCTTGTTGTTAAGTAGTTTGTAATCCTGGAATACGAAACCAATGGAACGCCTATATCCGGGGATCTCGCGGTTGCGCAGACGTCGCAGGTCGTTGCCGGCCACCCGGATCTCCCCCTCGGTGGCCTCCTCTTCGCGCAAGAGCAGGCGCAGCAGAGTGGTCTTGCCCGACCCGCTGGCGCCCACCAGAAAGACGAAATCCCCGCGATTGACGTCCAGGCTGATGTTATCCAAGGCTGGGCGGGACCCCTTGGGGTAAATCTTGGTCACGCCCTTGAGCGAAATCAACGCCATTTACACTCCGTTCCTCGGTATTCCCATACAGAGGCTATCAAGAAGACCGACACTACTCACTCATGAAACACCGACCAAGCCGCGGCCGGACGAAGCTCTACTTGCTGGCTTCCTCCTCGCGGGCCTGGACCCGCTGCTGATGCCGCCAGCGAATGCCAGCCTCGATGAAGGCATCAATGTCGCCGTCGAAGACCCCCTGCGTATCAGAGGTCTCGTATCCGGTGCGCAGATCCTTGACCATCTGGTAGGGATGCAGCACGTAGGAACGCATCTGATCCCCCCAGCTGGCCTTGATGTCGCCGGCAAGCTCCTTTTTCTTCTTGGCCTCCTCTTCATGCCGCAGAACCAACAGCCGGGACTGCAGAACAGCCATGGCAGCCGCACGGTTCTGAATCTGGCTGCGCTCATCCTGCATGGTGACCACGATGTTTGTCGGCAGATGGGTAATGCGCACGGCCGAATAGGTGGTGTTGACACCCTGGCCGCCGGGGCCTGAGGAGCAGTAAGTGTCCACTCGGATGTCCGAGTCGGGGATGTCAATGTGGTCGGTTGGTTCCACTAGGGGAATGACTTCGACGGCAGCGAAAGAAGTCTGCCGCCTGCCCTGATTGTCAAAGGGCGAGATCCGCACCAGACGATGGGTGCCGCCCTCCACCGACAGACGGCCGTAAGCGTAGGGGGCGTCCACCTGGAAGGTGGCCGACTTGATGCCAGCCTCCTCCGCATAGGAGGTGTCCATGACCTTGGTTGAGAAGCCGTGCCGCTCAGCCCAACGCATGTACATGCGCAGTAGCATCTGCGCCCAGTCGGCCGCGTCCACACCGCCGGCGCCCGAGCGAATGGTGACCACGGCAGGGCGCTCGTCATACTCCCCGTCCAACAGGGTCTGAATCTCCATGTCAGCCAGGTCGGACCTCAAAGAGTCGATCTCCTTGCGGGCTTCCACCAGGGTGTCCTGATCATGCTCCTCCTGACCCAGCTCCTCCAGTGCCTGGACATCGTCCAGCCGGGAGGATGCGGACTCCAGATGCTTGAGCTGGGATTGCAGGGCCGAGAGCCTGCTGGTCACCTTCTGGGCGTTCTCCTGGTCATCCCAGAGTCCGGGCGCGCTGGCCTGACGCTCCAGATCAGCAATGCGCGAGCGCAAACCCTCCGGATCCAGCGCCTTGGAAATCATCTCGTACTTGGCCTTGGCCTGCTCCAATGCTTGAGCAAAATCCATCTCTGCCATACCGTCTCACCGCTTTCCAGACCGGCTCCACCGAGTCGGCCGCCGTCTTCATTCCCATTTGTCTCTTGCCTGTGGCGGCCGGATTCCCGCCGACCGGACGGACCGGGTCAAAGGCCGCTGAAGATGGCAGGGATGACAAGACTGGCCAGCAAAGCCACGGCAATGACCAGGCAGACCGCCCTGGCTGTATTGCGGCGCCGGCGCTCCCGACGCTCACGCTCATGACTGTAGGCACTCATAGTTGATAATTTTACCTATCGGTTGGGACCTGGCTGGCGACCGTCCAGACCTGGCTAGCGGACGGACCGCCTGTGTTTGAGCATCGACCGGTTTATCCTGTAAGACAGCTTGATGTCGACAGGACTGCACCATCTGAAGGAGGAACGATGAGCACAGCACGCACCGCATGGGGTTGGGGCCTGGCCAGCCTGGATGAGCAGGGCCGGACCCTGGATGTCTGGTACCCCAAGGCCGAGATCTCGACGCCGCCGACCCCGGCGAACCGCCCCAGCCACGACTTCGGTGACCAGGTCCACATCCAGCCCGACGTCCGTGGCATCCGAAGGGTGCCTATCTTCACCGTGGCCGATCTGAACGGCCCGGTAGCCGATGCCGCCGACGCCTATCTGCGACTCCATCTGCTCAGCATGCGTCTGACTCCGCCTAACAGCATGAACCTTGATGGAATCTTCGAACAACTGACCACAGTGGTCTGGACCAACTACGGACCCTTCGCTGTGGAGGACTTCGCCCTGCGCAGATCAGATGTCATGACTGCAGTCAGCCGGTCCATGCCGGGTATCCCGGTGACGCAGGTAACGGTGCTGAGCGTGGACAAGTTCCCCCGCATGGTGGACTACGTGGTTCCCCATGGAGTCCGCATCGGCAACGCCGACCGGATTCGGCTCGGAGCCCACCTTGCACCAGGAACGACGGTCATGCATGAAGGTTTCGTCAACTTCAACGCCGGAACCCTGGGCCATTCCATGGTCGAAGGCCGGATCTCCCAGGGTGTCGTGGTCGGCGACGGTTCGGACATCGGCGGCGGTGCCTCCATCATGGGCACCCTGTCAGGCGGAGGCCGCCATCGGGTCTCCATCGGCCAGCACTCATTGCTTGGAGCCAACGCCGGCATCGGCATCTCCCTGGGCGACGACTGCGTGGTCGAAGCCGGCCTCTATGTCACTGCCGGAACCAAGATCAGCCTGGGCGACCAGGTGGTCAAGGGGGCGGAGCTCAACGGACGGGATCATCTGCTCTTCATCCGCGATTCCCGCACCGGCCAGGTCAGGGCCCTGCCCCGCAAGAAGGGGATCGAGCTGAACGAACGGCTGCACGCCAACTGAGCCCAGGCGGCCATCGGGCTCAGCGCTGTTCCATGGGCAGGTAATCACGCGGGCCCTGACCGGTATAGACCTGCCTGGGACGACCGATTTTCGTGTCAGGATCGTCCATCATCTCGCGGTACTGGGCCATCCATCCGGGGATGCGCCCTAATGCGAAGAGTGTGGTGAACATCTCCGGGTCGAAGCCGATGGCACGGTAGATGAGCCCGGTGTAGAAGTCCACGTTGGGATAGAGGTGGCGCTCGACGAAGTAATCATCGTGCAGTGCCAGGTCCTCCAGCTCCAAGGCCACGTCGAAGAGTCCCGTATCCTCAGCATTTTCATCCTGATCGGGTTCATCCATGAGCTTGTAGAGCCACTGCTTGGCTATGGCCGCGCGCGGATCATAAGATTTATAGACCCGATGGCCCAGACCCGCGATTTTCCGACCCTCGCTCTTTGCCTGGTCCACATACCCCCGCACGCTCAGACCGGAATCCCGTATGCTCTTCAACTGGCGCAGCACCGCCTCGTTGGCCCCGCCGTGCAGGGGGCCTGACAGGGTATTGATGCCGGCGGCTACTGCCGAATACAGGTTGGCCTGGGCTGATCCGGCAATCCGGACCACCGAGGTGGAACAGTTCTGCTCATGGTCGGCATGGATGATCAGAAGCTTGTCCAGGGCCTGTACCTTGAGAGGGTCGGCCTGATAGGGCTGGTAGGGCACGGCGAAGCTCATCCGCAGGAAGTCCTCCACGTAGCCCCAGGTCCTGTCCGGGTAGAGCAGAGGCTGGTCGCGACGACGACGGTGGATCAGGGAGACGATGGTGCGCACCTTGGCCATGATGATGGCGCTGGCCTCATCCAGTTGGTCGGGATCGTCAACATCACAGGTATCCGGGTGGAAGCCAGCCAGAGCATTGACCGCCGCAGCCAGCACACTCATGGGATGAGCCTGGCGCGGGAAGGACGAGAACAGATGGCGGAAGTCCTCCCCTACGACCGTGTACCCCAGGACGTGGCTGCGGAACCGCTGGTACTGTTCGGCATCAGGCAATTCACCGTGGGACAGCAGCCAGGCCACTTCGAGGAAATTGGACTGGGCACATAGGTCCTCTATGGCATAGCCCCTGTAGCGCAATATGGACCGTTTGCCGTCAATGAAAGTGATTCCCGAGACGCACTGGGCTGTGGTCTGGAAGCCGGGATCCAGCGTGACCCAGCCGTCGTTGCGCAGGGAGGAGACCAGAATGCCGTCGGGCCCTTCAGTGGCGCGAACCAGGGGAAGATCAACCTGTTCGGAATCGATGGACAACCGTGCTGTAGACACCACGCACCTCCTGTCAATCAACCAGTGAGGTGCCAGTAGGGAGTCGACGGCCATGCCGGATCAGGCTACCGGCACCTGTACCGGCGTAGAATTGCCGACATGCTAGCAGAAACAACCATGACTTCGATTACCGGCTTGTAACCACAAGCGTGAATTGTCACCCCCCCCAGCCACAACGCGCAGGTCCAAGCCGGTGCCGTCTTCGCTCTAGCACCAGCTTGCGGGCACAAGGCCAGGAAAGGAAGGGCCGACATCAAACAGGACCGGTATCAAAGAGGGGCCCAGGAACATCCACATTGTGGACATTCCTGGGTCCCTTATAGCCCTAATTCGGCCTCGTGCAGTCCTCGACTCAGTCCCTGGTCGTCAGGATGACAGGCCCCTGCTCGGTGATGGCAATGGTGTGCTCGCTGTGGGCGCCGCGCGATCCGTCTGCAGAACGCAGGGTCCACCCGTCCTTGGGATCCTGGTAAATCTGATCAGTGGTCGCCAGGAACCAGGGCTCAATGGCGATGACCAGGCCCGGGCGCAGCTTGTAACCGTGATGAGGCGTACCGTCGTTGGGCACATGGGGATCGCCGTGCATAATCCGTCCTACGCCGTGTCCGCCGAACTCCAGGTTGACGCTGTATCCGTTTTCATGGGCAACCTGACCGACTGCGGCGGAGATGTCACCCAGGCGGTTGCCGGGCTGAGCCTGGGCGATGCCCGCCTTCAGGGCCTCTTCGGTGGTCCGAATCAGCCGCAGATCCTCTGGATCGGCATGCTCACCCACTACGAAGCTGATGGCCGAGTCGCCCACCCAGCCGTCGACGTTGATGGCCAGATCCAGGGAGAGCAGGTCGCCGTCCTTGAGGTTGTAATCATACGGCACCCCGTGC
The DNA here is from genome assembly GCF_019469425.1 of Bifidobacterium asteroides. Lineage (NCBI taxonomy): Bacteria > Bacillati > Actinomycetota > Actinomycetes > Bifidobacteriales > Bifidobacteriaceae > Bifidobacterium > Bifidobacterium asteroides. The sequence continues at coordinate 1,623,942 of NZ_CP048272.1, forward strand.
AGGACGGCATCGTTGACAGATAGGCAGATGTAGTGGGCGAAGGGGCCTGTGCCAAAATCAGGCGCGTAGTCCACATAGCAGGAGGTGGCTCCCCTGCGGGAGTTGATCCTGTCCTTGACGTAGTCGTCCAGCTCCAGCAGGTTAACCCCAGGTTTGCTCCTGGCTTTGAGCTCCTTGAGGATGCTGCCGACGAACCTGCCTGCCGGCTTCATCTGTTCGATCTCCTGCTTGGTTTTGAGCTCGATCATCCTCTGCGTCCTTTCAGAATTGGTGCCTGCGGGTGCCACCCCTCAGGGTCCTGCCCAAGTACTACCTCTCAGTATTATCGGGTCAGTCGGACGAGTCCGGCTCTCAGCTCCGGCCGAAAGTGAATGCCCTGATGATGGAGACGACTCCCAGCACCAGAAGAGCGCACCCGCTGAAAATAACCAGGAAGATGACGGAGCTCAGCGGGTAGATCATGACGATGATTCCGGCGATGATGGAGACGATGCCCGAGAAGATGGCCCATCCTGAATGCGGGAGTCCCCAGGAGGCGGCCAGACTCATCACGCCCTCCATGATCCAGCTGATGCCCACAATGATAGTGACCAGCAAAGTCAACGCTGAAGCGGACAAGGCCGTGTTCCTGACGATGACAATGCCGCCGACAGCGATTAGAGCGCCAAAGAGGACGCCTAGCACACGCCAACCGCCGGGAAGTCCCTTGGTCACGATGGAGGTGGCCAGACGGACCACGCCGGAGATGATGAAGTAGATGCCCAACACCACGGTCACGGCAATCAGGGTCTTGTCCGGCCTGAGCAGCAGGGCCAGGCCCAGGATGACGCCAATAACACCCATGACGCCCATTATGATGCGAATGGCCCGCAGGGTTCTGAATCCCAGATCCTCAGCGATCATGGAAAATGGATCCATCCGTGGCGAGCGCCCCTGGTAGCCGGGGTATTGCCCATACTGACCATAGTTATTCTGGTATTGGCCGTTATTCTGCGAAGAATCCTGACCACCGTACTGGTTGGGCTGACCGCCCTGCATGGGATCCGTCATACCGTCCTCTTTCACTCGCTCAGGGCGACCGAGCGGCCGTCCTGTTACCGTCTTCCAAGTTTAAATCACCAAGGGGGCAATCGCGGCTTTTCCTTCGACGGATGATTCACCAGTCCGCTGATTCCCCGCTACCTCAGGGCATGGCATGTCACCAAAGATGGCTAGGCTTGTGGCATGGCACAATCTACAGAACCCACGACCTCCTCCGGACTCGATCCGGCCTCTTTCTCTTCGGTCATTCGCCCCCAGGACGACCTGTTCCGCTTCGTCAACGGCCCCTGGATCGACACCTACAGCCTGCCCGAGGACCGCTCCCGGTTTGGCTCCTTCGACAAGCTTGCTGAGGATGCCGAGGCGCAGATCCATGAAATTCTTGAAGACCCTGAATCCCCGGCTGTCAAGTCAGCCCTGCTCTATCGCAGTTTCCTGGACACCGAGTCCATCGAAGCCGCGGGAATGGAACCCATCCGCCCCGACCTGCAGGCCATTGATGCCGTGCCTGACAAGAAGGCACTGACCAGCCTGCTGGGACGACTCAATCCCACTGGTGGCCCCGATCTTTTCGGCATTGCCATCTATGGTGATCCAGGCAAGGCCGGCATCAACGTGGCCCATATGGAGCAGGCTGGGCTAGGGCTTCCGGACGAGGCCTACTACCGGGAGAAGAGCTATGCCTCAGTCCGCCAGGCCTACACCGACATGGTCGCCTCCCTGCTCAGACTCTCCGGCTACGCCGACGACCAGGAGGATGCCCACAGGCAGGCGGAGTCCTTCCTCGAGATCGAGACGCGCATAGCGGCACGCCACTGGGACAACGTGTCCACCAGAGATGAGGATCGTACATATAACCCCACCACCTTGGCCGATCTGGAGTCAACACTCGCCGATTTCGATCTGCACACCTGGATCGAGTCCTGGCAGAAAGCATATGCAGCCAGCCCTGTCGCCAGTCTGCAACCAGTCGATCTGAGCACAGCTCTGTCCAGGACCATCGTGCACGAGCCCTCCTTCCTGCAGGGCTTGAATGAGCTCTGGAAGACCAGCGACCTGAAGGATCTCAAGCTCTGGGCCCGCGTGCACACTCTGATAGAGTGGGCAGGCCTGCTTAGCAGCGACTTCGATCAGGCCAGGTTCGACTTCTATGGCAAGGTCCTTTCAGGCACGACCAAGATGCGTGACCGCTGGAAGCGAGCCGTTTCCCTGGTCAACGGCATTTGCGGCGAGGAGGTCGGACGCGAATATGTGCGCCGGCACTTCCCTGCCTCCAGCAAAGCCCGCATGGAGGCACTGGTCTCGGACCTGATCGACGCCTACCGGGTCTCCATCACCTCCAGCGACTGGCTGGGCGAACAGACCAAGGTCAAGGCTCTGGCCAAGCTGGACAAATTCTCGCCCAAGATCGGCTACACCGAGCACTGGCGCGACTATACGGCGCTGGCAGTGGACGAAAAGCTGGGTCTGGTCGACAACGTGCGACGGGCCAACCTCTACGAGTCCGGCTACCAATTTGACAAGGCCGGTCAGCCTGTGGACAAAGAAGAGTGGCTGATGAACCCTCAGACGGTCAACGCCTACTACGAGCCCACCCTGAACGTGATCGTCTTCCCAGCAGCCATCCTGCAGCCGCCCTTCTTCGATCCTGAAGCCGATGACGCCGTCAACTACGGAGGCATCGGATCGGTCATCGGCCACGAGATCGGCCACGGATTCGACGACCAGGGCTCTAAGTACGACGGCGACGGACGTCTGCAAGACTGGTGGACCCCGCAGGACCGCGAAAACTTCGAGCAGCGGACCAAGGCACTCATTGAGCAGTACAACGGGTTTGTCCCCCAACAACTTGCCGAGAAGTACGCCGACAAGCCCGAGCAAGCACCTCATGTCAATGGAGCGCTGACCATTGGCGAGAACATCGGGGATCTGGGAGGCGTCAACATCGCCATCAAGGCCTATGCCCTCTCCTTGCAGAAAAAAGAGGAGGGCGCAGCCGGGACAGACGATACAGCCATGGACCAGGCACTGGCCTCGGCTCCAGTCATGGACGGCTACACTGGCCTGCAGCGGTTCTTTCTGTCCTATGCCTCCATCTGGAGGACCAAGAACAGAGATCAGCTGGCCGAACAGTATCTGCGGATCGATCCCCACTCTCCTGCTGAATTCCGCACCAACGGCATCGTCAGGAATGTAGATCGCTTCTATCAGGCCTTCGAGGTCACAGCCGACGACGGCATGTGGCTGGAACCCGAAGCACGGGTCAAGATCTGGTAAACCGGTTCGTTTGAGATCGTTGGTTGCCGGTTTTAATGAGCCTGCTGATTAAGGTGGGAGGGCGACGGGAATCAGTCGGCCTTCCACCGTCGTCTTGTTCTGCCGAAGCAACCGTTGCTCATGCATTGGAATCCTTCACCGATGTCCGCTCAGCCGCGGATGACGCAGATGGTGCAGAGGCGGATGCCGTTTCGGACGGTGAAGATGATAGCGGCGTGTTCCAAGGATCCGGACCGTCCGCCCCCTCATCAACAGGCACAGCACCCGATCGGATTCTGGTGAAGGTATCCTGTCCACGGGCCAGGTCGTGGCCGATGCCATCCGCCACCAAGACCAGGCTGCTATGTTGCTGACCTTCACTGGTCCACTCCTCCGTCACCAAGGATCCCGTCACCATGACCGGATCGCCCTTGTGCAGACAGGCCAGGGCATTGATCGCCAAAGTCCTGAAGGCCTTGACCGTCAGCCAGGTGGTGGATTTTCGTTTCCATACCCCGGCTGCTGCGTCGTAATAGGCCGGCGTAGAGCCCAGTCTGAAAGAACAGACCGGTGCGGTCCCCGGCTGTCCCAGACGCGCTGGCCGGGTCCCCATGAAGCCGAAGACGGTCGTTTTTATTTCGTTGATGGACATACCGGCACCTTTCTGTAGATGTTATGAGTACGACTCTGCAAATCTGCCGGCCGATTCCTGTTCGTGCGGCAGTGAGGCCGTTCGACGGAGGATCCCTGACCAGAGCGCGGATAATCGGAGCGGGGGAAGGTACTGGCCCTGGCCAGGAACCCTCCATCGAACGGTGAATCCATCCTGCCTCCACCCATGTCTGCGCACCTGACCCGCAGACCATTGTGGCCGAACAGGCTCGGCTCACTCACATTGTGGACAAACAATCTTTCTTCAGTAAGAAACATGAAATAGGTCTTTTGCTACGTAGACCTATTCATTCGGTAAAGCGAAGTGGATTTACCCATAATTATGAAAAGTCGAGAACAGAGGGAAAATATGATGACGAAAATTGGATGGCTTGGATGCTGGTAAACGTCAATGGCGATAATGCTTCAATGACTCATAATCGGGAATTATTCAAGCAGAGAGGTGGGCACAACGTAATTGTAGAAGCGATTGCAGGCGTAGTGTCGATAGCGGGATGCGCAGCAGGGATAGCGACAGCCGACATACTGGTTACATTGTTGAGCCGATACTTCAGGAAGAACAGAACACAGCATACATAAATCCAGACAATGGCTCATGGGCGGCCCTTGCTTTTAATTCCTATGGCTTAATCACCGATGATGGGTGGCGGCCTGCGCTATAGGACAAGCCGCCACCAATTATGTTGATCCGATTACCTCATGAACACTTCATATGGACAGCCGTAACCAGTCGCTATCCGTCAGAAAACATACGGCTGCGCAAGACACAGGCAACTCCTTTCCGAACTGGAGAAGGTCGCAGCATCCTCGAACAGTCGCTGAGCGTGAATCATTCTGGTAGAGGCTAATGCGTTGACGTGAAAGCAAGACCGCAAGATCGACGAGAGAAACCAGGTGAGCAGCATTCGAAGATGGCATTCACTCGGCGTATCTCGATGGAGGCCTGATTTACCGATGTCTCCTGTGCAAATGCCAAAATACATCAACCAAACCCATAACCGGATTCGGAATGTCCCCTTCACTGCCTAGGGCCATCGAGCATTGGTCCTGGGCTAAACTGTGAGAGCAGATACATCGGCACGGTTTGGAAGGACCCGCAGTCATGGTTCACACGCTGGTCAGTTGGAATATCGATTCACTCAACGCCGCCCTGCTGGGCAAGAGCAGCCGCAGCGCCCTCTCCCTGAAAGTGGTGGAAACCATCCGGGACCTGGACCCCGATGTCGTAGCCATCCAGGAGACCAAACTCAACGGTGACCAGAAGAAATCCGCGGGCATCCTTAAGGCGCTCATGCGCTACTTCCCCGATTACCATGAGGCGGACCGTCGCTCCGAGGCTCCGGCCCGCACAGGCTACGCAGGCACGCTCATGCTCTACCGCAAGAGCCTGCCAGAACCTACCGTGACCCGCCCCCGCATCGGAGCTCCAGACACCATGGACGACGAGGGCCGCATGCTCACCCTGGAGTTCCCGGACTGCTTCGTCACCACGGTCTACACTCCCAATTCCGGATCGGGACTGGTCAGGCTCAAGCCGCGCGGCATCTGGGACGATTGCTATCGTCGCTACCTGAAGGAACTGGATGCCCGCAAGCCGGTCCTGGCCTGTGGCGACTTCAATGTGGCCCACGAGGAGATCGACATCGCCAACCCGGCCTCCAACCACCATTCCGCCGGCTTCACCGACCAGGAGCGCGAGAAGTTCGGCCTTCTGCTGGATGCAGGCTTCACCGACACCTTCCGTAAGATTCATGGCGATGCCGCAGGCTTCTACAACGACCACCGCAGCGTCTACACCTGGTTCGCCCAGCGGGCCCCGAAGAGCAAGATCAATAACTCCGGCTGGCGCATCGACTACTGGCTGACCTCCAACCGGATCGCTGACCAGGTCAGTACCAGCGAACCCGTGGACACCGGCGAGCGCCAGGATCACCTGCCCATTCTGCTCCGCATCTGACCGGATAGATTCCTGACCCCAAAGCAATACAACCAAGAGGTGGAGCCTTGGTCACATCATGGTGTGACCAAGGCTCCACCTCTCTATAGTGCACTATGAGTGCGGCATGCATACCCTACTGCAGGGCTGCAATCCGATCCACGATCGTCTGAGCGGCATCATCAGCAGGAACAGCTTGCGCATCCGAGCCGTCGCGGTTGCGGATCTCAATAGTGCCGTTGGCGATGGTGTCGCGACCGGCAATAGCGACCAAGGGCACCCCAATCAGCTCTGCATCCTTGAACTTGACCCCCGGAGACACCTTGGGCCGGTCATCGTAGAGAACTTCAACGCCACGGTCCTCCAGGCCGGCAACCAGCTTCTCAGCAGCATCGAAGGCCTCCTGCTTCTTGCCGGTGGCCACCACATGAACCGCGGCAGGAGCCACAGCCTTGGGCCAGGCCAGACCTTTATCGTCGTGATGCATCTCGGCGATGCAGGCCAGCACGCGGGAGATGCCGATGCCGTAGCAGCCCATCCAGACCGGCACCGCTTTGCCGTTGCGGTCCAGGACCTTCAACCCCAGCGCGTCAGAGTATTTCAGTCCGAGCTGGAAGACCTGGCCTATCTCCACGCCACGCTCGAAGCTGAGCGGCCCTGATCCGTCAGGGCTCATGTCCCCGTGACGGACCTCGGCTGCCTCCACCACTCCGTCAGCTCGGAAGTCGCGCCCATAGACCGCATTGGCCAGATGCACGCCTTGGGCATCAGCCCCGGTCACCCAGGCTGAGCCAGGGGCCACATGGGCGTCGAGGAAGTAGCGGATATGGGCTGCGGACTCGGTGTCCGAACGCTGAGGGCCCAGAACACGGGGACCAATGTATCCCTTGACCAGCTCGTGGTGAGCAGCCAGGTCAGCCTCACTGGCTTCCTCGATCTCGGCCGGGGCGAACTGGGCCTCCAGCCGCTTCATATCCACCTGACGGTCGCCCGGCAGGCCAACGGCCACCAGCTCCCGCCAGCCATCGGGATGGTCATCATCCGCAGGGTGATTGACGGCCACAATCAGGTTCTTCAGAGTATCGGCAGCGGTCCAGTCACGGCCGTCCTCACGAGGATGCAGCTGGTTGAACCGCTCCACCAGAGTGTCGATAGTAGTCGAGTCGGGAGTTTCCAGCTCCTGCATAACCGGGGTCTCAGCGTAGTCGACGGAATCGGGACGCGGTGTGGTCAGCGCCTCCACGTTCCATGCCTTCCCCGAGGGCGCCAGAGCAAAGGTGTCCTCGCCTATGGGCAGCGGAGCCAGGAATTCCTCGGACTCGGATCCCCCCATGGGCCCGGAAACCGCGTGAACGATCACGTAATTGACTCCCAGACGCTTGAAAATTCGCTCATAGGCGCCGCGCTCATCCTGGTAGGCCTTCTTCAGCCCCTCCTCGTCCACGGTGAAGGAATAAGCGTCCTTCATGATGAACTCGCGACCCCTGATCAGCCCGGCGCGGGGACGGAACTCGTCGCGGTACTTGGTCTGGATCTGGTAGAGAACAACCGGTAGGTCCTTGTATGAGGAGTACATGTCCTTGACCAAAAGGGTGAACATTTCCTCGTGGGTGGGAGCCAGCAAATAATCAGCGCCGTGCCTGTCCTGGAGGCGGAAGAGATTCTCACCGTACTCCTCCCAGCGGTGGGTGGCCTCGTAGGGCTCGCGAGGCAGCAGGGCCGGGAAGTGGACTTCCTGGGCGCCAATGCCATTAATCTCCTCCCGGACCACAGCCTGGACCTTGTCAAGGACCTTCAGACCCAAGGGCAGCCAGGTGAAAATGCCAGGGGCCACCTTGCGGACGTATCCGGCCCGCTGCAGGAGTTTGGCCGAGTCCACATCGGCATCAGCCGGATCCTCCCTGAGGGTCCGCAGAAAGAGGGTTGACATGCGCATGGCTTTGGTTCTCATACCTCCCAAAGATATGCGCGCAAAGGGACAAGCAGCCATTGAGGATGGCCTATAATTATTCTCTTAAAGCGAGCCCAGAACCCTGCGGTTATGGGCGCTCTCACAGAGACGCACGCTATCGTTGCATACGACTACCCAACGATGTTGAGAGAAAATCATCCCCAAAAAACAATGCTTGCCCAGACGCAATCGTAAAGATGAAGCCATGAAATACGCAGCATTGACCGATTGCGGATAGGACTCGTTGGAATCGGTATTATCAATCACGCCAATTACACATAGCCATGGTGGCCACAGCCCAGAGGACGATCGGGGCCGATCATGACACCCGCGGATCTGGGAAGGCGCGCAGCGAAAGCCGGATTTGACTCGTATAATAATTTATTTTAAACTCAATTATTAAGAGAATTCTCTCTTGGAGAATGGGCTCAATAGGAAGGAACAATGAAGTTCTTCAAAACAATGAGACAACTTCTCGCTGCTGTTGCTGCGCTTGGTATGTTTGCAGCAGTTCCAGCAGTAGTATATGCTGATGAGGCGGTGACGTTTTCGGGGATGAGGGTATCTGTCCCGTGCCGAGCTGCTCGACATAACAACCAAGCCAAAAATACTTGTAAGAACTCGCCTCGATATGCCAGGGCAAAGATTGCCTGTAGATTATGGCCCGATCAATACACCGGTTGGATCAAGAACGGCACCAGCTATTCGGGTGGGTGTCCATTAGGTGTTAACGATGTTCCAAGCGGTAACCCTGTGAGTTTGGAGGTAGGAAACCCGTAAGACTACTCGGTTGGTTAAGCGGTTCTTTGCAGAAGAAGGACCGCTTCTCTTTTTTTACAGTTTGGTTCAATAGTGACTTATAAAGTGTGCGTTTCCCTGTCGCATGTTTGTTTCTCATACGGACATAGACAGGTGCTATCCGATGTATCGTTGAGCTTCAACAATGGCGTATACGGCCTGCTGGGTCCGAACGGTGCCGGCAAGACGACCCTTCTGAATATTGTAACCACCTTATCGCGACCTTCGACGGGCGATGTGAAGATTGCCGGGGCGCATGTGCTGACCAGCTCTGGACGACGTCGGGCCAGGAGCCGGATTGGCTATTTGCCGCAATCCTTCGAGCTGATGGATGCCTCCAGCCTCATGCGCAACGTGCGGTATGCCGCATGGGCGCGTGGTTTGTCCTGGAGTGCTTCCTGCGATGCAGCAGTGTGGGCCATGGAGCAGGTGGGATTGTCCGGGGAATCCCACCGCCCAGTGCGCAGCCTGTCCGGCGGCATGCGTCAACGGGTGGGCATCGCTTGTGCGATTGTTGCCCGTCCCGACGTGCTCGTCTTGGATGAGCCGACCGTTGGCCTCGACCCGGTGCAGCGCATTGAGGTACGTAGATTCCTCGACGCCTATGCGGACAGTCACACGGTGCTGGTAAGTACGCATTTGGTTGAGGATCTGGCCGCAATTGCCGACCGTGTGCTGGTGCTCAATCATGGGCATCTGCTCCTGGACGGACACATGGATGATCTCGCAGCCTTGGCCAGTCCTGAGGACTCAATGGCATCGCCTTGGGAGTCTGGTTATCGACAGCTTCTGACGGGGACTGGACACCTGCCATCCGACCAGGAAGGGGTCTCATGATGGTCCGGCTACTCAATCCCCTATCGCCGATAAGCTCGCTGGTGTTCTTTCTGTCAATGATGGCATATCCGGCTGCATTATCGGTGCGCAACTACGGCGTCGGCCGACCAGACGCGTCCCTGCGGGTGTTGCCAAACGCCGCCTTGCAGCTTGACCTGACCTGGATGCATCTAGTGACGGATGTGATTGCCTGCATGTTTGGTGCGTGGAGTGCCTGGAAAGCATGCTCCCCGCGGTCCATGATTGCGCCGCCCTGGATCGGGGGGTCGGCCGTCCGCAGATACAGCGCACCTGTCCTCAAGGGCGCTGCATTGTGCTCCCTGGCCTATGTGGCGGGCTGTCTTCCCGCCATTGTCCAGACTCTGCAATCCACGGGCGGATCAGTTCCCTTGGGGGCCTTGCTCATGGGCATGGCAGTGCCGGCGGCAATGTTCGCCCTCGGTTATGCGCTCGGCGCCATCATGGGCAGCCGCTGGTCCATGGTGCCGGCCACACTCTTGCCTGCGATCCTGTGTTGGGGCAGCGTGGTACTGCTCATACCGCGCGTACCCAAGGGGGACGTGTTTCCCCGAATGTGGGGGTCGGCTCTATCCGTGGTGATGCCGGTGATGGACACGGGCATCGGTGCTGAGCCGGGGCTCAGGATTAATCCGTCAGCTGTGGCAATGCGCTGGATTTTAGTCGCGGTAGTGCTGGCCGCATCCACTGGGGCATGCATACTGACGGCACACCGGTGGCGGCGCAGCCTGTCATGGATAGTCGCCCCATTGGTGGTGCTTCTGCTTGTTCCGACTGCTGCCGGGGGCCTGGTCGCCATGTCCAGCCTGGCAGAATGGCGCCGATCCGTTCCGTTCACCCCTGTGTGCAAAAGCATAGACGGTGTGCCGCTGTCAGTGTGCGCCCACCCGGATGATGATGCCCAGCTGAGACGCTACATGCGGTATATGCAGTCGGTCGCCTCATGGTTCCCCAAGGACAGCGTGGAGGGCAGATCGGGTCTTGTGCTTTTGCTGGGCAACGCCTTTACGCCCACAACCCACGGCCAGGCATGGAATCTTACCGGCCAAGGCCTGGCCGAACTGCGACAGTTGGGCGGCAAGAAGATACAGGTGATGACCGACACAGTCACCGAACGCACTGGACGATACAGCGACCTAGCTGATGTCACGAAGGCCATCGTGAAGGAATTCATTCATGCCGACTGCGCGGCTACGGCACTTAAAAACGTGTATAAACAACGGACGTTGGATGGCGGTGCCAGCGTGTCCGCCTTCGTGCTGGAGCAGCTGCCCCAGCGCATGAGAGAGACCGCCTACGAGTCCCTGGGCGGGGGAAGCGCAATCTCTGGGTTGGGAAGCGCCCGAGGCCCTGCCGCCGATCTGCTCAACGACGCTACGAATGAAGACTTCCATGCCTATGTGCGTCGTAACCTCTCTGACATCGAACGCTGCACCGTCACGCCGTCCGATGTCATCGATGGTCTGGGGAAGAACCACTGATGGGTGGCCGGCATCGACATGGTTCCATGAAAGGCGGAATCTCGGTCGGATGGTTGGCTGGGCGCCGCCCATGGGCGGCCTTGGCATTCGTCGTGCTGGCTGCGGCCGTGCCCTTCCTGCTTGCTTCTGCCTCCACGTCAGCTACCGGCGGGAAGATCTATGCCCGGCCAGCCTATTACGGATACGTCTGCGTTCCCGATCCACATGCAGCGGTATTCAACGGCGCCGTGCACACCCAATGCCCACAAGGCAAAAGCGCCGTACCCAGTATCGTACCCATGGCCGAGCTGGCCTACGCGGCGTTCAGCGCATGCGCCTTGGTCATGCTTGCCCCGCTTATGCCCACATGGGAGCGCCTGAACCTGGCGCGCGTCCGTTGGCGAGCCCTGGCCGCCGGGACAGGCGTGCTGATGCTGCCGTTTCTTCTCAACCTCCTCCTTACCATACCCAGTTCCCGCGGCGACTCGGCCAGTGCACAGTCGCTGCTCAGGCTGGCTGTCTGCAACGGCCTAGTCGACGCATCTTCGGTCATGCTCGGCATCGCATTACTGGGTTGTTTCTACGGGCTTGGACTGGGCGCAGGGCTGGCAGTGATTAATATCGCCAGCCAAGGTATGCAAGTAGGCATGGGAATGTCGCTCCGTCTATACCCCGAGGACGTTAGACCACCCGTTCCTGGACAGGGTACTTGGCCGGCGATTGCCACGGTCTTGACGGTCTTCGCCGTCATACTCTGGACGGTCACCGGAGGCCGGGGAATGATTATGGACAAGAAATAAAGAGTCGGCACGACTCCTTGTGAGAGGTGTGAGATCCTGAGGGCCTTAACAGCGCAGGAGCTTGTCCGGATCCACCCAGCAGTCAACCGGACCTGCGTATATGACCCGCATAACCGAAACAAAAGCCAGACAGCGCATACAGGAAAGGTCGGTAAATCCGCAGCCTGACATCTGGCATCTATCTAGCTATCCCTCCTCCATAAGGACAGCCAAGATATGATAGTTGTACGAACAGGTTTTCTGATTTGCTAGGATAAGGCGGGCACCTATGTCTTCAGAGCCGGGTGTGACCATCCAGACCTTTACCAACCTCGACGCAGAGCACTTGACGCTCCTCCTGGAGGCCGATCCCTCAGAACGGATAATTCGTGACGTTTTCACCCATTCCCGCGCCTATGAAATCCGTACGGGACAAGCTCTGACCGGTGTCATGCTGCTTGTCAGACCAAAAACGGATACCGTGGAAATTGCCGATATCAGTGTGGACCGCGCTTATCGCAGACAGGGGCTTGGAAGTAGATTAATAGACCGAGCCAAGATGGAGACTGTCAGGCTGGGCCTGAGAAGACTGGAAGTCGGCACCGGATCCACCAGTTTTGGGGCCCTTTGCTTCTACCAGACATGCGGGTTTCGCATGGACCGCATCGAACGGAATTATTTTGTAAATCGCTACGCGCATCCCATTGTCGAGAACGGAATCACCCTTAGAGACATGGTTCGCCTGTCATGGCGTCTCGAACTACCCAAATAACCATACCGGGCCAAGACCAATAAGGACGACCCTTCAGAAAAGCTGGTCCTGGCTGAATTCGTCTTCTGGTTCCTGGCCGACGGCCCGCTTGGTGAAAGACTCAGAACCCTCATCCTTCAGACGGGCACAAGCCGCCTTGGACTCGGCCCTCAAACCAGTATCCAGAACGACGGCATCGGAAGAGACCAGGAAGGCGTGCTCATTGATGCCCGTCAGGTAGAGCCCATCCAGACTTTCCACACGGGAGAGAGCCACGTAGCCCATCCCTGGCGCGAAGGTCCGTCTCAGGTCCATGACTGCCCTGTCCAAGGTCATCCCCTGGGACTTGTGGATAGTGATCCCCCATGCGCAGCGAAGGGGAACCTGATTGACGGCGGCCAAGACCGTGTCCCCATCCATAGTCTCCCAGGCGGCCGGCTTCATAGTGACCAGATTGCCATTCTGGAAGGAGACAATCGGCCATCCCCCCTTGGCCGAGCTGGTGAATCCGCTGACTGTGCCTATGGAGCCGTTGACATATTGATGATCCTGGTCGTTGCGCAGAGCCATGACCGCCGCTCCGGTCTTCAGGGCCAGATCCTCGGGGGCCAGCATGTTCTTCTTCAGCCGCTCAACCAGCCTTGTCTCGCCCCGGGATGTGGCCTGGTAATGGTGGGCCTCTTCGTCGATGGAGGCCAGGCGCTGGTCATTCAGCGTGTCGGCCTGCTTGTTGACCGGGAAGAGGTGGACTGCGACCTGTCCAGGAGCAGGCACTGCGCCGACTCGGGCAGCCAGGACCTCATGGTCCTCCTGGGTGACGCCGCCCTCCCTGATATCAGTCAGGACGGTCAACAGCTGACCATCGTCCTGGCGATGCTGCTCAGTCAGATAACAGATGACGGGGTCCAGTTCCCGCCAGACCAGTGATTCGGTAACGAACCCGTCCGGATCCTTGCCAACCTGAGCATAGCGTTCCCGGGCAGCCTGGAATTCAGGGCTGGGCAGTATCCCTGCAGCTCGATTGGACCGGGTCACCGGCGGCAGCTGGAAGAAATCCCCGGAAAGGACCACTTGGATCCCTCCGAAAGGCTCGGGGCTGTGGCGAACAGCCCGGCAGGCCTGGTCCACCATGTCGAAGAGCCAGGCGTGCATCATGGAGACCTCGTCGATGACCAGGATGTCGGTGCCTTCAATCTGCCTGCGACGACGGGTCTTGATCCGCTTCAAGAGCGATTCCGTCATACAGGTGGCGATTCCCACACCGCTCCAGGAGTGGATAGTCTGGCCGTTGATGTGCGTAGCGGCAATTCCGGTCGAGGCTGTCACCGCCACAACCGCTCCGGCCTGCCGGGCCTGGTGGACGAACTCGTTGAGCACAAAAGTCTTGCCTGACCCTGGGGCACCTGTGATGAAGGCATTGGCCCCCGCACTCAATATGGTCAAGGCTTCGGATTGCTGCATGCCTCCATGGTGCCACGTCAGAGGTACATGGCCACGCCTGTCAGTAGTCGGTCTTCTCAGGCTTATTGGCATCCTCGACAGGATTGCCGGACTCTTCGTAATGGCGCAGAAGACTGGTCTGCTCGATCTGTTCCGCTCCGGCCTTGGACTGGGCCTGATCAGGTCCGGGGGCAGGAACAAAGAACATGGAGCGGTAGTAGCGCAGTTCGTCCATGGACTCGATGATGTCGGCCAGGGCCCTGTGACCGCCATGCTTGGCCGGCTTGTTCTTGTAGACGTCCGGGTACCAGCGGCGCGACAGCTCCTTGAGGGTGCTCACGTCAATGACCCGGTAGTGCAGAAGATTCATCAAGTCGGGCATGTACCTGTCAAGGAACTTCTTATCAGAACCCACCGAGTTGCCTGCCAGATGAGCCTTGCCGTTCTTGGGCAAGAAGGGCTTGACGTACTCGATCACCTGACGCTGGGCATCCTCCAGGTCAAGGCCGGTCTTCATCTCCTCGATCAGGCCGGAGGAGGTATGCATCTTCCTGACGAAATCCCCCATATGGTCCAGGGCCGCCTGGGAGGGCTTGATGACCAGATCGATGCCCTTGTCCAGGACCTTCATGTTGAAGTCGGTGGGAACCACGGAGACCTCGCACAGCTCGTCATGGAAGATATCCAGACCGGTCATCTCGCAGTCTATCCAGATCATGCGGGATTCCTCCGCAGTGAAGGTCAGTTCATTCTTATCGCTCATCTGTATGCCTTTCAGATCCGGGTTGCTGCCCGGGTCGATCCTTCCGCCGCCTTGTGCGGAACGTTACAAAATACCGCCAGCACGTGACCGGCGGAGTGTTCGCCAGCACAACCGACCGGACCATGACTGACTTGAGATAAGCAATCGGCGCAGGTCATGATGAGACCCTGCGCCGATCACCTGCCTATGTAGACTCAGTTGTGGAAACCTGAGTAGTTGGGGGCCTCCTTGGTCATGACGATGTCATGGGGATGTGATTCACGCAGACCAGCATCGGTGATCCGAATGAACCTGCCCTTGCGCTGCAGCTCGGGGATGGTGCGGGCACCGGTGTAGAACATGGTCTGATGCAGTCCGCCGACCAGCTCGTAGAGCACATAGTTGAGCGGACCGCGATAGGGCACCTCGCCCTCGACACCCTCTGGCACCACCTTGTCGGAGCTTGTCACGTCGGCCTGGAAGTAGCGGTCCTTGGAGTAGCTCTTCTTGCCGCGCGGGGCCATAGCGCCGAGCGATCCCATACCCCGATAGACCTTGTACTGCTTGCCATGCAGGAGGACCTTCTCGCCAGGGGCTTCCTCGGTGCCTGCCAGCAGACCCCCCAGCATGACCGAATCGGCTCCCGCCACGACGGCCTTGGCAATGTCTCCCGAGTAATGGATTCCGCCATCGGCCACCAGAGGGATGCCGGCAGGACGGCAGGCCAGCGCGGCATCGTAGACGGCAGTCAGCTGGGGCACGCCCACGCCAGCAACCACGCGAGTGGTGCAGATGGAGCCGGGGCCCACGCCGACCTTGACCGCGTCAACACCAGCATCGATCAGAGCCTGGGCACCTTCGCGGGTGGCCACGTTGCCGCCGATCACATCCACATGGTCGAAGGCATGATCAGCCTTGATCCTGCGAATCATGTCCAGCATGAGCTTGGCATGACCATGCGCGGTGTCCACGACCAGAACGTCAACCCCGGCATCGGCCAGAGCGGTGATGCGCTGCCAGGCATCACCGAAGAAACCGACGGCCGCAGCCACACGCAACCGGCCACGCTCGTCCTTGGTCGCCTCGGGGTACTGCTCGGTCTTGACGAAGTCCTTGACGGTGATCAGCCCGGTCAGCTTGCCCTCGTCATCAACCAGGGGAAGCTTCTCCACCTTGTACTTGGCCAGAAGCTGGTGGGCATCTTCCTTGGTGATGTCGGACGGACCGGTGATCAGATGGTCCTTGGTCATAATGTCGCTGACCTTAAGCCGGTCGAAGTCAGCAGGATTGACAAAACGCATATCACGGTTGGTGATGATGCCCACCAGCCGCTGCCGACGATCCACCACGGGCAGACCGGAGACCTTGTAGGTGGAGCAAAGCTTGTCCAGGTCGGTCAGTGTGGCATCTGGTGTGACGGTCAGGGGGTCGGAGATCATGCCGGACTCGGACCGCTTGACGATGTCGACCTGATTGGCCTGATCTTCGATGCTGAGATTGCGGTGGAGGACGCCGATGCCGCCGTTGCGGGCCATAGCCACGGCCATGGTAGCCTCGGTGACCGTGTCCATGGCAGCCGAGAGGACCGGGGACTTCATGGTGATGTTCCGAGTCAGCCGGGTGGTGGTATCCACCTCGGAGGGAATGACATCGGATTCGTTGGGCAGCAGGAGGACGTCATCATAGGCCAGACCAATTTTCTGGAAGGCGTCGGGCAGTTGAGTGTAGGAGGAGGGTTCGCTTTGTGGGTTTTCCTTAGCCATAGCACCATGCTACAAGTGCTTCTTGACCGCTAACGGTACCGTGTTCGTACTATTTCATCCAGTGAATTAATCGCCCTCATTTTTATCATGGCGGCTCTTGCGATGCCAGGGCGGTCTGGCCGCATGCTGCGAGCCTTGGGCAGCGAGAAGTGCGTTCTCGCGCCTGATTTCGGGAAGTCGACGACGGTAGTAAGGGTAGAGGGTGGCGAAGGTCAGCAGTATGGCGGCCAGGACCAGACCAATCAGGACATATCGCAGACGGAAGAATAGAATAAAGAGCGAGCCGAAGGCGATTAGTGCGGCCCAGCCCCAGAGAATAAGGACCGCGGAACGAACCGTGTGACCTATGCGCAACATACGATGGTGCAGGTGCATGCGGTCGGGGTGCATGGGTGATTGCCCGTGGCTGAGCCTTCGGATGATGGCCAGGCACATGTCCAGAACAGGCAGGAAAAGCACCAGGATGGGCAGAAGAATGGGCATGAATGCCGGCAGATAGATGCTGGCATGAATAGTTGCCGGATCCAGTCGGCCGGTGACCACGATGGAGGCGCAGGTAATCAGGTATCCCAGCAGCATGGATCCTGAGTCTCCCATGAAAAGCTTGGCTGGATGCCAGTTGTGCAGGAGGAATCCCACGCAAATGCCCACCATGGCCACGTCGATCAGGGTGGCCAAAGAGGCGTAGTCGGGCGAGATGCGGGCGATGATATAGGAGTAGATGGCGAAGGCGATGCCCCCGATGGCCACGATGCCTGCAGCCAGGCCGTCCAGTCCATCCACAAAGTTGACCGCATTGATGGAGGCCACGATCAGGAATGCCGTTATGGCCATGGACAGGCTGGGCGATGCCGCCACCAAGGATCCCAGAGGGAGGGAGATGATCTGGATACCGCCCCAGGAGACGAAGACCGAAATCAGCAGCTGGCCAGCCAGCTTAAGCATCCAGTCCAGGTCCCAAAGATCGTCGGCTATGCCCAGCAGGCAGATGGCTACGGCCCCGGCCAGGATGACCCAAGCCTGATGCCCGGACTGGAAGAGGCCCGTGATGAATGGGATGCGGGAGGCAAAGCACATAGCTACGGCAAATCCGATCAGCATGCCCAAGCCGCCCATCCGAGGGGTGGGCACTTTATGTACGTCGCGAGCGCGGACCACGCCTACGGCGCCAACCCGGATGGCGAGATGACGAATCATGGGCATGACCAGCCAGGTGGCCCCGCCAGCGATGGCAGCAATGAACAAATATACCCTCACTGGCCCTCCCCTCCGCTGGACCGGCCCGACAGAAGAGCACGGACCCGGGCCTCGCCGATTACGCCCTGCCGCAACACATGCATCCCATCAGGATCAGTTTTGTCGGCTTCCACCACTGTGCTGGCCACTGAGCCAGGGGTCGGTCCCCCGTCCAGGTAAAGGTCGACACTATCACCAAGCTCGGCTCTGGCCTGCTGCACGGTCTCCACGCTGGGATTCCCCGATCGGTTGGCGCTAGAAGCGGCCAAAGGTCCAGTCACCTGCAGGAGCGCCCGACAGATGGGAGAATCGGGTACTCTGACGGCCTGGGTAGAGCCATCGGGCTCCATTCGAGGGGTGCGCAGAGGGCAGGATTGCCCCACTTGGGCAATAGGCGAAAAAGGACCCGGCAACAAGGCGTCAGCCAGGCGATCAAGAGGGGCAGGCAGGCTAAGATCCAACCGGTCCATGGCCTCGACCCCATCCAGCAACACCTGAATGGACTTGGTTCTGGGACGGTGCTTGGCCTGGAAGAGCCTATCGATGGCCGCATCATTGCATGGATCACAGACGATGCCATAGACCGTGTCGGTAGGAATGACCGCCAGCCCTCCGGCAGCCACCACCTGGGCCAGCAACTGCGGCGACCGGCTGTCATAGGTCATCACCCGGCTCATACCCTGCATCACGACCTCTCGGTTCGACATGTTCATGTGACCAGCTACTAATCTATCCCAGGACCAAGGCAGGTCGCCAGGATGCATGGACTGGCCGTCGGGCTGTCAGGTAGCGGTCTCGACCAGCCAGATCCTGATGAGTGCGTGCCTGAACAAATCCCCGCTCCAGTGCAGCAGCAACCATGGCCGGCCCCTGGGAGGCATCATGCTCCATGACCAGCAGACCACCGGGGGCCAGCAAAACCATGGCCTTGTCCAGAATGCGGCAGGGCAAAAGACACCCGTCAGGTGAACCACCATAGAGGGCCGGGTCAGGATCCCAGTCACGCACCTCGGGTTGGCTAGGAATCGCATCCATGGGGACGTAGGGAGGGTTGCTGATGACCAGATCCACCTTGGCATCCAGATCAGACAGGGTGGCGGGGTCCGTGGCATCAGCCAGCAACAGCTGATAATCGGACCCAGACTCCCGGATGGCAGCCTCCTGATCGGTGGCGTTCAGCGCACCCCACCGATATGCTTCCTTGTCCACTTCCACGGCCTTGACCTGCGATCCTGGAACCTCGATAGCCAAGGACAGGCCGATGGCCCCGCTGCCAGAACACAGGTCCACTGCCAGTGGATGATTCACTCCGGTCAAGGCCTCCACTCCCGCCTGGACCACCGTTTCGGTCTCAGGACGTGGGATAAAGACCCCCGGCCCCAGGCGAAGATCCAAATAACGGAAGTAGGCGTGGCCAAGAATGTACTGCAGGGGTTCACGTCCGGCTCGCCGCTGCAGATAGGACTGATAACGGTCCAGGGTCGCCCTCCGAAAACCATCAGCCTGTCTGCGCCCGCCTTCATCCGTCAGCAGTTCCTCAGCAGTCCGTTTCAAAAGCAGAGCCTGATCCAGCTGGTGCAGATCGCACCCAAGGGCATCGGCCAGCAGCAGCCTGGCATCATTGAGCGGGGTAGGCACACCGGCCTGGGCCAGCAGGCGATGGCCGCTATCAACCAGCCCAGCCAGACTGGTCCCATGCCTCTGTTGATTCACCCCTGCGAAGCCATTCTGCGGGCCTCGTCGGCCTGAATATCAGAGTCGATAACGGCCTGCAGGTCGCCGTCCAACACCTGTTCCAGGTTATAGGCCTTGTAGCCGGTGCGGTGATCCACGATCCGGCTCTCG
The DNA here is from genome assembly GCF_019469425.1 of Bifidobacterium asteroides. Taxonomy (NCBI): domain Bacteria; kingdom Bacillati; phylum Actinomycetota; class Actinomycetes; order Bifidobacteriales; family Bifidobacteriaceae; genus Bifidobacterium; species Bifidobacterium asteroides. Next base: position 1,643,467 of record NZ_CP048272.1, read on the forward strand.
GGGAAATTGTAGGTCCTGATACGCTCAGACCGATCCAGAGAACGGACCTGGGAATGACGCATGTCGGCGGCTTGGGCGGCCTCCTCCTCATGCTTCATGGCCAGCAGACGCGACTTGAGCACCCGTAGGGCAGCCTGACGATTCTGTATCTGGGATTTCTCATCCTGCATGGAGACCACAATGCCGGTGGGAATATGGGTCATGCGCACAGCGGAGTATGTGGTGTTGACGGACTGTCCTCCTGGTCCGGAGCTCATGAAGATGTCAATCTTGAGGTCCTTGGGGTCAATCTCGATCTCATCGTCGTCTTCGTCAGCCTCGGGAAAGACAATGACTCCAGCGGCTGAAGTCTGAATGCGACCCTGAGACTCAGTGACGGGGATGCGTTGGACCCGATGAACGCCGCCCTCATACTTGAGCGAGGCCCAGACGCCGTCTGCAGGAGCCACCTGACCGCGAGCACGAATGGCCATCTGGGCATCCTTGACCCCGCCCAGCTGAGTTCGGTTCTCACTCATGATTTCGATGGTCCAACCGCGTTTTTCGGCATAACGCACATACATGCGCATCAGATCGCCAGCGAAGAGGGCCGCCTCCTCGCCGCCGCTGCCAGCCTTGATCTCCATGATCGTATCGCGGCCGTCATCTGGGTCACGCGGAATAAGAGCGGTGCGCAGGGTCTGCTCCAGATCCGGTATGCGGTCTGCCACAGCCTTAGCCTCTTCGGCAAAGCCAGGATCCTCCCGTGCCATCTGTTCGGCCGCCTGGCTGTCTTCCAAGGCGCCTTGATAAGCCTGGTAGGCAGCAACAATGGGAGCGAGCTCGGCGTGTCTGCGGCCCAATTTGCGGATCTGCACCGGGTCTGAAGCCGTTTCGGGCTGACTCATCTGCTTTTCCAGGCGACCGTACTCCTCGACGGCAGCCACCGCCGCCGGAAACTGCTCCTCGCTCATCTGCACTCTTCCCGTTCGCTCATCCGCATGGTTCAAGTCATAAAAAACGCCAGTCCCCACCGGGCATAGCAGAGCGACCCGGAAGGGACTGGCGTTGGAAGTGCTACTTGGTCCTCTTGCCGTAACGGGCTTCGAACCGAGCCACGCGACCACCGGTGTCCAGAATCTTCTGCTTGCCGGTGTAGAAGGGGTGGCAGTGCGAGCAGACATCAACCGTCATATGATCGCCGGGAGCGGTCGAACGGGTGATGAAGGTATTGCCGCACGAGCACGTGACCTCAACGGGATGATAATCGGGATGAATTCCCTGCTTCATGGTTACTCCTAGATCCAAGGGCCCCGGGTCGACCGCCCCTGTGGCGGACGTGAACCGGCAACCGCGTAATAGTCTAGCGCATCCCCGGGAGAACGCGATCCCCTTGCGCCACACGCCGAATCCGCCAACCGGGGTGGCCGGTCGGGCTTCCTTTAGAATCGAACAGTCGGACCGAACGGCCCGGCAAGCCAACACAGGAGGGCAGCAATGCAGCAGGAAGTGGCGTTCGTTACAGGGGCGGCTCAGGGGATCGGCGAGGCCATTGCCCGCCGTCTGGCCAAGGACGGGTTCGCCGTGGCTGTAGCGGATATGAATACAGACAAGGCCCAGTCAGTGGCCGACTCCATCAACCAATCAGACGGACGGGCCGTGGCCGTCACCCTGGACGTGACCGACCGTGTCCAGGTGCGTTCCGCCGTTGAGAAGACCGCAACCACGTTGGGCGACTTCAACGTGATCGTCAACAACGCTGGTCTCGGACCGACCACCCCCATCGAGTCCATCACTCCAGAGCTGTTTGACAAGGTCTACCACGTCAACGTGGCAGGAACCATCTGGGGGATGCAGGCCGCCGTTCAGGCCTTCCGCGACCGGGGCCACGGGGGCAAAATCATCAACGCCACCAGCCAGGCAGGCGTGGTGGGCAACCCCAACCTGATGCTCTATTCCTCCACCAAGTTCGCCATCCGCGGCCTGACTCAGGTGGCGGCGCGTGATCTGGCCAAGGAGGGCATCACCGCCAACGCCTATGCCCCCGGCATTGTCAAGACGCCCATGATGATGGACATCGCTCATCAGGTGGGGGTCAACGCCGGCAAGGATGACGAGTGGGGCATGTCCACCTTCTCGGACGGCATCGCCTTGGGACGGCTTTCCGAGCCGGAGGACGTGGCCAATGCCGTAGCCTTCCTGGCCGGGCACGACTCTGACTACATCACCGGCCAGACCCTGATCGTGGACGGCGGTATGCAATTCCAGTGAGCCTCCCGCCAGGATTCGCCCACATATGATGGACCCTCGCTGATCGGTTCTGCCCGACGGCGAGAGTCCATGATCATTCAGGCGTTGAAGACGTACTTGTCCAGACGATCCATGGCCTCCTGGACACGGCTCAAAGGCAGGGCCAGGTTCATGCGGATGGCGCAGGGAGCCTTGAACTGCCGCCCGTCCTGGACGGCCACGCCTACATCCCAGGCACGCTTCAGCAGCCGATCCAGGCTCAGACCATGATTCTTGCACCATTGCGTGCAATCAAGGAAGAGCATGTAGGTGCCTTGGGGCTTGGAGAGCTCGACTCCCTTGAAATGCTGCCGGATGTAATCGAAGGCATAGTCCACATTCCCGGTCAGGACCTGTCGGAGTTCGTCCACCCACTCCTGGCCCTGGGGCTTGTAGGCCCCGATCAGGGCATGCATGGACAGAACGTTCATGTCGTTGTAGTGGGCCTTGGACCCCTTGGCCACAATCCTGTCGCGCAGATACTTGTTGTAGATGATGTGGTAGGAGCCGACCAGCCCGGCCAGGTTGAAGGTCTTGCTGGGCGCATAGAAGGCTGCCGTCCTGTTGCGGGCATCCTCGCTGACCGACTGGGTGGGAATGTGCTTGTGGCCCGACAGGGTCAGGTCTGACCAGATTTCGTCGGAGATGACCACGCAGTCGTTGTCCTTATATACTTCCATGGCCTTCTCGATCTCCCACTTCTCCCAGACGCGGCCACAGGGGTTGTGTGGGCTGCAGAAGACCGCCACATGGATGTTGTTCTCCTTGAGCTTGCGGTCCATGTCCTCGAAGTCCATCCGCCAGACGCCCTGCTCGTCCTTCTTCAGCGGGCTGTGCACGATGTGGTAGCCGTTGTTCTCGATGCAGGACGTGAAGCCGACATAGGTCGGGCTGTGGAGCAATACTGCATCGCCAGGCGCAGCAAAAGCGGTCAACGTGGAGACCACTCCGCCCAGGACCCCGTTCTCATAGCCGATGTCCTCGGCCATCAGGCCCTCCACGCCATTGCGGGTGCGCTGCCAGTTGATGATGGCATTGTAGTACTCCTCAGTAGGGCTGAAGTAGCCAAATGCCGGGTGCTTGGCGCGCTCGATGATGGCCTCGGGGATAGTAGGTGCCGTCGGGAAGTTCATATCCGCCACCCACATGGGGATGACATCGAAGCCTTCCTTGGGAGGTTCGGGGGCGAATCCAGGCTCGGCACCCAGCCCGTCAACCGCAATGGCGTCCCTGCCGTGCCTATCCATAATGCTGGTGAAATCGTATGCCATAGTCAACCTCTCATCCCGTGCAGACGCGCTCGCAGCGACCTTCCGTCAGTCTACAGCTGTGGGCTGGATCCGAGTGTCCGCGGCCAATAGCAAAGCAACGATGGTACTATCTGCCTTGAACCAGCTGATGGGGGTGACCAGAATGGGAGATTCAAAGCCCGTTTCGCCGGCCCTGCGTCCTTTCATCCCGCTAGTGGACTTCCTAGGTGAGATTCTTGGGCCCAACACGGAAGTGGTTCTTCAAAGCGTCAAGGATTTCTCGCATTCGGTTGTGGCCATCGCCAACGGCCACTTGAGCGGACGCACCATAGGCAGCCCCGCCACCGACCTAGTCCTGCGCATCTGGCAGAACCACGAATACGAACAGCGCGACTACCTGACCCATTACACCGGCTATACCATCCAGGGACACCCCATGGTCTCTTCTACTTTCTTTCTGCGAGATGCGAGAGGACGGGTGATCGGCTTTCTCTGCATCAACTTTGACAATTCCGCCTTCCGGCAGGCCAGTCAGCAGCTCAGACAGGCAAGCGCTTATCTGGATGCCCTGGGGCTGACCGGTCCTGCCGCGGAGCTGAAGGACAGGGGGGCCGCGTCAGAGAAATCGGATGCTCAAGTTGGCCGCGCCCAGCCGACTTCGGGCGCTGTCCGACTGAACGACAAAACCGTGGGCGACCAATCGACCCGTGAGGTGCTCTCGGTGAATACAAACGAACTGGTAACGCATAATATCGCCGACTTCGCCGCTGAGCTGGAAGTCCCTCCGGCGAGGATGAACCGGCAGGAACGACTGCAGCTGATCACACGGCTTGAAGGCTCGGGGGTCTTTTTGATCAAGGGCGCAGTGGACACGGTTGCCCAGGCTCTCGAGGTTTCCTCCGCCAGCATCTACCGTTATTTGCATACCATACGCAATGCTGGCGCAGGCCCCGATCAGAGCAGATCGGCGCGCCAGGTCCAGCGTTGACACACCCCTGTCAGGGTGTATCATTAGGAGCAGATATACGGGGGACGTATACACGAGAGATCTACAGGGGCTGAGTTGATTGCAGCTCCAGAGGAGATGTATATGCGTATAGTTTCCTGGCATATGTTGACGGCTCCAACTCGAGCGCGTCCCGTACTCTTTTCTATTCTCTATTCACATACTTAGCGGTTCTGCGGAATCGTTTCCGGATCAGTGCGACACGCTTAAGCCCAGGTTGTGTATGCATATCAGCCTGCTGGCACTGAAGGATGGATGTCCATTCACAAGTGCTCCATGATCCGATTTGAAAACGCGCCTAGCTCTTTTCCCCCGGCTTTCATGTGAAGCCGTACTATTGCATCGGTGAATCATGGATGCTAGAGCTAGGCGACGAGAGGACGGCCCCGACAAGATTCGGGGCTTGTCCTTCTCCTAAGACTATCAAGAAAGTTCGGGATACAAAACCCTCGAGCTGCAAAGACAAGCATCTGAAGACACCATCCGGCACCGAGCTGAGCCACCAGATTGTCATTGGACGAAGAAAAACGTCATGGCCTGGATTCGGCCGTTGACGCAACCCCCTGGAACCCGACCGGTTTCAGGGGGTTGCTTGGTGGTGGGGCCTCAGGGGCTTGAACCCTGGACCGAACGATTATGAGTCGTTTGCTCTAACCGACTGAGCTAAGGCCCCAAGCCGACAAGCAGCTGTTCCATCCTAGCAAATGCCAGGACTCATACCGCCTCCCGGTTGTGTCGGACTGCGACTGCGCCAGCCCTCAGATACCTGATCGGGCGACATGCAAATCATGCCCGGAAGCCAGGCGATCCAAGGCTCCGGTCCTGACAATAGCCTTGAAGAGCAGCCAGCTGACCAGTCCAGCGAAGAACAGACCGCTGATGATCTCGCATGCCGTGCCGACCAGCCCGCGGGGGCTGAGGAAGGCGACGCCCTGGTAATAGAAGGCCAAGAGGAAGGCGTTGTAGACCAGAGCGATCAGCAGTCCGCCCAACAGAGTGGTTCCCAGGCTCCAGCGCCGATAGCGAAAGATACCGAAAGCAAGCTCGGCGCAAAGGGCCTCCAAGAGGGCCTGCACGAAAATCATGGGCCCAGTGTAGGCGTTGCCTGGCAGGATCTCCACCAGTACGCTGATGATCCCCACGTAGACCGCGGCCCCGGGTTTGCGGATTATCAGCAGAGACAGCGTGCAAGGAAAGTAGAAAATGCCGTGCAAAAGGGCTGCCATGCCCGGCAGAAGAGCGGTCATCAGCGGAAATATCCAGGAGGCCAGCAGACTGGCGGCCCAGTAGATCAGTCCGGCAACCGCGCCCAGACCAGCGCCAACAGCGATATCCAGCGGCTTCCAAGCAAGGGCATGGCCCGCACGCTGTGCTCTTTTGTCTCCAACGCCTATTCGCGTCGTCATAGTCAACTCCGTTCCGCCGGCACATCGACCGGTCTTCCTGATTCATGCACACAGCAAAACGCCCGGTCGTGCTGCAGACAGGCCGGATCGCAGCGTTCCTTGACCTGCGCATGCCGGGCGGGAACGTCCACTCAAGGCTACCCCGACTGTGAGCGCGGGACCAGGGTCTGGCCATAGATCCTGCCTATAGGCGGCCATACGTCTGCCTGGCCCTGCCTATCAGCCCGGCGCATAAGTCAGAAGTTCCCACTACCATGAATACAGTTTGCATTGGCTTTTCATGGTTCTGTGAGGTAGCTTCTTGGCCGAATTCATTTATCAGATGATCAAGGCGCGCAAGTCCTTCGGCGACCGCGTCATCCTCGACGACGTGACCCTGAGTTTCCTGCCCGGCGCCAAGATTGGCGTGGTGGGCCCCAACGGCATGGGCAAGTCCACCCTGCTGCGGATCATGGCCGGCCTGGACACGGTCAGCAACGGCGAGGCTCAGCTCACCCCCGGCTATACGGTAGGCATCCTGCAGCAGGAACCGCCTCTGGACGAGAACAAGACCGTGGGCGAGAACATTCGCATGGCCTTCGGCGACATCATGAGCAAGGTGGACCGCTTCAACCAGATCGGCGAGCAGATGGCCGACCCCAACGCTGATTACGACGCTCTCATGACCGAGATGGGCCAGCTTCAGGAGCAAATTGATGCCGCCAACGGCTGGGACCTTGACTCCCAGCTGGACCAGGCCATGGATGCTCTGCAGTGCCCCGACCCGGACACCCCGGTCTCGGTCATCTCGGGAGGCGAACGCCGCCGGGTGGCTTTATGTCGGCTGTTGCTGGAAGCCCCCGATCTACTGCTGCTCGACGAGCCCACCAACCACTTGGACGCCGAGTCCATCCTCTGGCTGGAACAGTATCTGCACACCTACAAGGGCGCCGTCCTAGCCGTGACCCACGACCGGTACTTCCTTGACAATGTGGCCGAATGGATCTGCGAGGTGGACCGTGGCCACCTCTACCCTTACCAGGGCAACTACTCCACCTATTTGGAGACCAAAGCCAAGCGTCTAGAAGTCCAAGGACAGAAGGATGCCAAGCTGGCCAAGCGGCTCAATACCGAACTGGAGTGGGTCCGCTCCTCCCCCAAAGCCCGGCAGGCCAAGAACAAAGCCCGCCTGGAGCGCTACGAGCAGATGGAGAACGAGGCCCGGAACAACAAGAAGCTGGACTTCTCCGAGATCCAGATTCCGCCGGGTCCTCGTCTGGGCTCCAAGGTGCTGGAGGCTGAGCACATCCACAAGGCCTTTGGCGACCGTGTCCTGATCGACGATCTGAGCTTCACTCTGCCTCGAAACGGCATTGTGGGCGTCATCGGCCCCAATGGAGTGGGCAAGTCCACGCTCTTCAAGACCATCGTGGGACTGGAGCCGCTGACATCGGGCTCCTTGGAGGTCGGCGACACGGTCAAGATTTCCTACGTGGATCAGAACCGCGAGGGCATCGACCCCAACAAGAACCTCTGGGAGGTAGTCTCCGGGGGGCTGGACTTCATCGAGGTCGGAGGCGTTGAGGTGCCCACCCGCGCCTACGTAGCCTCCTTCGGCTTCAAGGGCTCGGATCAGCAGAAGCCGGCCGGAGTCCTTTCCGGCGGAGAGCGCAACAGGCTGAATCTGGCACTCACCCTCAAGCAGGGCGGCAACCTTCTCCTGCTGGACGAGCCCACCAACGATCTGGACGTGGAGACCCTGGAAAGTCTGGAAAACGCCCTGCTGGCCTTTCCCGGCTGCGCTGTGGTCATCTCCCACGACCGCTGGTTCTTGGACCGTATCGCCACCCATATCCTGGCCTGGGAGGGCACGGACGAGAATCCGGCCTCCTGGTATTGGTTCGAGGGCAACTTCCAGGCCTACCAGGAGAACAAGGTCAAGCGTCTGGGCGAGGAGGCCTCCAGGCCCCACCGCATCCACCGCAAGCTGACTCGCTGAACGAAATACGCCACTGGGAATCGAAGGCCAAGGAGAAGCATGAGCACCGAGGATGAAGCACTGGCCCAGGCCATCGCTGGGCTGAACCTGCAGAAGCAGCAGCCCGCCGAAGGCCGTTCCCGTTTCCTTGGAAAATCGTTGGACTTTCCCACGGGACGCCTCTATGGGGGCCAGCTGCTGGGTCAGGCCATCATGGCCGGCGGGCGGACCGCGCCCCAGGGCCGACTACCTCACTCGATGCACGCCTATTACCTGCGCACCGGACTCCTGAATCAGGACGTTCAGGCGGAAGTGGAGACCATCCGTGACGGCCGTTCCTTCTCCTCCCGACGAGTTGACCTGCACCAGGGGGAACGGACCCTCCTAAACGCCCTGCTCTCCTATCAGCAGGTCGGCCAGGAGGGCGTCCGCTATGACGACCCCATGCCGACGGGGCTGCCAGATCCGGAGGACCTGCCTGGTTCACGAGAGCTGATGGAACCCTATGCCGACAAGTCCCCCTTCGCGGACTACTACGCCCATCGGAGCCCCTTCGACATGCGTCATGTTGGCGGCACGGTCCTGTTGGATGATGCAGATGACGCAGTACCCGGGGATTCCAAGAACGACGACAGGGGTCGTCAGGCCGTTTGGAGCCGCACCCAGGGAAGAGCCGACTTGGACCCGCTGATGCGCCGAGCACTGCTGGCCATGGAATGCGATCAGATCATGATGGAGCCGGCCCTGCGCCGTGCCGGGCTGAGCATGACTACCCCAGGGATTTCCTTCGCCTCCATCGACCATGCCATGTGGTGGTATCAGGACCTGAATCCCTGCGACTGGCACTGCTTTATTCAGGAGTCCCCAGTAGCCGACCACGGACGCAACCTATGCATGGCCAAGGTCTACAACCGCCAGGGTGACCTAGCTGCCTTCATGGTTCAGGAGGCCATGATCAGGGTGCCTAAAGACTGAACGGCCACCAGGTCATCGCGTATTTTTCAAAAAGCACAGGGTTAGCAGCATGGTCGGCAGCGACCGACCGCCTTCAGGTATTTCTTGGCGACGGCCTTGGACGCTGATCAGCATGATTCTCACTGGCATCGGCCTTTGTCTCCGCCCTGTCAACAGTATCGGCTGCATCGGCCATGGGTCTTTGTGAGGACTTTCGCCGGTCGGTATTCTCAGGTCCGTCATTCGGCGGCAGTTGACAGAGCCACTCCCCCACGGCCCCGGCTACCACATCGATAAGACAGACCAGGGATGCTACCAGGCACTCCTGCATGACCCGTGTGTAATAGGGCGCGCCTGCATGGCCCATGCTGATCAGAGCCTGACTGCCGTACCAGCCCAACAGAGCAGCACAGGCAACGCCCAAGGCCTTGCTCATGATCAGCACATTGACCGCGAAACGCAAATCCATCTCCTTGCGGTCTCCCCTGGCGTAGCGATGCACCTGGAAGGCCATGATCAGGATGGCCACCCCAAGCAGGAAGAGCAATACGCTGACCAGCCAGGGAACCCCCATGAGGTCCGTCCTGGTGGACATGCCCAGTTCCGAGATGCCGGCACCTCCAATCAGCCCAAGGATCAGGGCGACCAGGTAGTGCACGAGCGGTGTGCGGCGGGCCCTCATGACAGACCGTCCAGAATCCAGTCCTCCGAGACCAGGCTGATGCGATCACGGTCAGGAGCACGGTTGGCCAGGCTGGCCAGACAGGATCCGCCAGCACCAAGCAGGCAGTGTTCAGGCTCCAAATAGGCCCAGGGAATCAAAACGCGCGCTGGAGCATCAGCGGTCAGCAGAGGCGGACGGTCCTGGGAAGACAGAACAGAACCATCCAGAGTCTCCACCTCCACCACATCGGCATCCAAGCCGCCCATCTGCCTGATAGGAGCGGCCACCATGTCTAGAGCCGACTGCAGCTCCTCCAGATTCAGCGGCGTCTGCAGGATAACCACAGCCGACAGACGCTGATCCCCCTGATCATCCCGGTAGGCATATAGAGGCGAGATGCCGACCAACTGACTGCCGGGGATCCCGTCCAGAGCTGCGAGAGCACGAAGCATGGCCAACCGATCTGTTCCCGATGCTCCCTCCAGCGCAATTACATCACGCATCGGAAGGCCCTGCGGCTTGGCTCTTTCAACAGTCGGTCGGCTGAAAGCTTCGTTATCATTCTCCGGACCCGAGGACAGACTGTTCTCTGTAGAGGAGGTCAAGGGGTGACGCAGCCGGGCCTGCGCCGCATGGCCAGAATCGGCCTGACCAGACAGCAGGAATGAGGGATGCCCTAGAGCTGCATTCCCCCCGCCGCTAACTCGTCCAGATTCCATGCTGGCCGGGTTGCCTTCCACCTGATCGTCGGCCGCACGCTCCAAGGTGACGCCCACCTGAAAATCGACCCCTGTTCCCTGGTCAGCGCCCAGACGGGTGACCGTAACCCGGGTGCGGCGTATCTGGTGGGAGAGCAGGATGGCATCAGCCACCTTGGCAGTCAGGGATTCCAGAATCTCATCAGACGACTCGTTTTGGATCAGGTTGACGATCCGACGGACAATCTGCACATAGTCCACTGTTTGAGTGCCGTCGTTGAGCCTGCCTGCCTCACTCAAATCCAGATAGAGGACGGCATCGACCTGGTAGCCGAACCCAGGCTTCTGCTGACCATGCAGGGGTGCGACTTTGATGGAGCTCAAACGGATGGAATCCATGATGTATGCTCCTCCCTTGCCTTAGAACATTTACCGCCGCACGCCCTCGGGACCATATGCAGGACACCGAGCCGATCCAGAATTCAGTGCTGGTCCGTTGCGGACGGACCATTCACGCTGCGCCTGAGCTCCTCAGGAATCTCCACGGGTGGCTGCTCAGAGTCCGGCCGATCCGGCGCAGACAGCCAGAGCTGACGCTCCGGAGCCTTGCGCAAGCCAGCGAAGACCGCAGCCAGTTCGTCCTTGTTCAGGGTCTCTTTGACCAGCAGCTGTCGAACGAGCTCGTCCAGCACGTCACGGTTCTCGGTGATGATCTGCCAGGCCTCTTGGTGGGCCGTCTCGATGAGATTGTGAACTTCCTGATCGATGGCCTCTGCGGTTTTCTCCGAATAGTTGTGGGGCTTCAGGGCATCAAGCCCGGAATCCTGGTCATTCTCGTCAGCCCACTTGATGGCTCCCAACTTGGATGAGAACCCATACTGCAGGACCATCTGCCGGGCGATGCTGGTGGCCTTTTCGATGTCGTTGGAAGCGCCTGTGGTCGGGTCGTGGAAGACCACCTCCTCTGCCACGCGACCGCCCATAGCGTAGGCCATCTGGTCCAGCAGTTCGTTGCGGGACTGCGAGTAGCGGTCTGTGGTAGGCATGACCGCAGTGTAGCCCAAGGCCCGTCCACGCGGCAGAATGGTCACCTTGGTGACCGGATCGGTGTGGTGCAGGGCCGCAGCAACCATAGCGTGGCCGCCCTCGTGATAGGCGGTGTTGCGCATTTCGGCCAGGGCCATGCCCTTGGTCCGCCGCCGAGGTCCGCTCAGCACACGGTCAATGGCCTCGTCGATGGCCCGGTTGTCAATCAGCTGGGCGTTGGAACGCGCAGTCAGCAGAGCCGCCTCATTGAGCACGTTGGCCAGGTCGGCGCCGGTGAAGCCGGGCGTGCGCACGGCCACAGTGTGCAGGTCCACATCCGGCACAAAGGGCTTGCCCTTGGCGTGGACCTTGAGGATGGCCTCGCGGCCTTCCAGGTCTGGGGCCTCCACGGCCACCTGACGATCGAACCGGCCGGGCCTGAGCAAGGCCGGATCCAGGATGTCTGGACGGTTGGTGGCTGCAATGATGATCAGGTTCGTATCGTTGTCGAAGCCGTCCATCTCGACCAGCAGCTGATTCAGAGTCTGCTCACGCTCATCGTGACCGCCGCTCATGCCGGAGCCGCGCTTGCCGCCCACTGCATCGATCTCATCGATGAAGATGATGGCCGGCGCATTCTTCTTGGCCTCGTCGAACAGGTCACGCACTCGGGAGGCGCCCAGACCGACGAACATCTCGACGAAGTCGGAGCCTGCCATGGAGTAGAAGGGTACGCTGGCCTCGCCGGCGATGGCCCTGGCCAGCAGGGTCTTGCCGGTTCCAGGGGGACCATAGAGCAGGACGCCACGGGGTATGCGGGCACCCAGGGCCTTGTACTTGGAGGGATCCTTGAGGAACTCCTTGATCTCCTCCACCTCCTGGACAGCGGCCTCCTCGCCGGCCACATCCGAGAACTTGGTCTTAGGGGTCTGCCCGTCGTTGAGCCGGGCGGAGTTCTTCTTGCCGCCCATGCCGAACATGCCGCCGCCTGCCGCCGAGGACATGCGTGAGAGCAGGAACCAGAAGACCCCCAGAATGATCAGCATGGGCAGGATGGAAGAGATCAGGTAGCTCATCATGCTGGTCTGCGGCACCACTGAGTTGTACCCCTCGGCGGGCTTGGCCTTCTCGACGGCTTTGACCACCTGCTCCCCCTGGGCCTCCACATAGTAGAACTGCACGTCCTTGCCGAAGTTCTTGGAGCTGCGGTTGCCGCGGAAGCCGGGTACATCCTTGACGAAGTCGCTGTTGAGCTTGAGCTCGACGACCTGCATCTTCTCGGTGATCTCGGCCTTCTTGACCATGCTGCTGCGGTCGTTCAGCAGCTCTAGGCCATCCTGGGTGTCGATGGTCTGGGCGCCGTTCTGGCTGCTGAAGAAGCCGAAGATGGCCAGGATGATGACCACGGCCAAAATCCCCCAGAGCCAGGGGGAACGCCAGAAGGAACGGTTGCCCCCGTTGGGGCCGGATCCGTTGTTGCCCAAGTTGAAGTTGAAGGGGTTGTTGCCCTTGTCCCCGTTATCCCTGCCTCTATTGGGCGGACCCTGCTGCGGTCCCTGCGAGTAGCTCATGACTGCTCCCCCTGATCCTGATGATCCTGTTCCTGGGTCGGGTCCATGTATTCCTCGGACCTGAGTACGGCTATCGAGTCAAGATTACGGTACTGCTCGTCGTAATCCAGTCCGAAGCCCACAACGAATTCGTCGGGTATGGCGAATCCTGGATACTTGACATCCACCTCGACCTCGTGCCGCGAGGTCTTGTCCAGCAGGGTGAAGATCTCCACCGATGCAGCTCCTCGCTCCTTGAGATGCTCAACCAGCCAGTGCAAGGTGTAGCCGGAATCGATAATATCCTCAACGATCAGAATATGCCGTCCGCGCACATCGCAATCCAGATCCATCCTGATGTCCAGGTCCCCCTTGGAAACGCTGGTCTTGCCGGCCGGATAGCTGGAAATGCTCATGAACTCGATCTGCACCGGTATGGTGACGGCCTGTGAGAGGGCGGCAAGCGTATTGAAAGCCCCCTTGAGCACGGCCAGCATGATCGGGTTCTTACCCTGGTAATCCCGGCTGATCTGCTCGGCCGTCCGGTTGATCAGCTCCTCTATCCGTTCCTTGGACACCAGTTCATGGTCGATATGGGATTGAATATCAGCGATGCGCATGGTCTCCATCATTGCATATGAGAATGACTTGACCCTTACGGATTGCTGTATGGGAGCTGGGAAAGCGAGGGCCCTGCTGGCCGTGCCATCGGCAGACCAGATCATCCAGGGCCCGGACCTGCACGGCCGTGAACCGTATGCGCAGCTTGGTCAGCACCTGGGCCAGCAGGCGGGTGCGCAGAGCCGGGTGACAGTCGGCCAATCCGTGGGCATCCAAGCAGGCCAGCACCCCCTTGGCTCTCTGGTCCAAGTCAGGGCGGGCGACTAGCCGCTGGCACAGCCCATCCACCTGGGTGTCCAAGTAATCCTGATCAAGACGGGCCATATCCGCGCCCAGTGCCAGACGGCGAACCATGTCCCGGCCAGCGAAGCGATTCAAGGCTGGCAGCAGGTCATGGCGGATCCGCGAGCGCAGCGGCAGCGTCTCGGGAAGCGTGGAGCCGTCCGGCTGATCATCACCGTTGGTGGGGTCGTCCCACCAGTGAATCCCTTTCTGGCGGCAAATGGCCGTAGTGTCCTTTCGGTCCAGGTCCAGGAATGGGCGCAAGTAGCGCATTCCTCCACGCTCTACACGCCGGGCCATGCCGGTGATGGCCTCCAACCCCTGGGAGCGAATCAGGCCAATCAGCACCGTTTCGGCCTGATCGTCACGGGTGTGCGCCAGAAGGACGGCCCTGGCGCCAAACTTGAGGGCCTGCCCAGAGAGGGCCCGGTAGCGGGCTGCACGGGCGTCAGCCTCAAGACCAGCCGTAGTAACAGGCACATCCACTCTGGTGACGCGGACCGGATCCAATCCCAGCTCCCGGCAGGTTCCAGCCGCGCGTTCGGCGATCCGATCCGAATCAGGCACCAGACCATGATCGATCAGCAGGGCGCCGCACCGCAGCCCGGTCATATCAGCCACCAGGTGGGCCACATAGGCCAGGGCTAAGGAATCTCGGCCTCCCGAGCAGGCCACCAGAATCAGTGGGGCATCCGGATCGGGCCTGTGCACCCCGTGATGGGCGAACCGCCTATCCTGCAGGCCCAGGCCCTCCCGGTCCAGGGTTGAACGCAGGAGCCCCACCGCTTTTTTCATCTCTGCCGAATAGACCATGGTCCTGGCTGCTTCCCGCTCAGAGCCGATCCAGGGATCCGACCAGGGTGTCCACAGCATGCCGGGCAGCAGCCACATCCTCGGGATCGTTGACGACCACGGCAAAGACCAAAACACCGCCTGAGCGTCGAATCACATTGCCCGCCAATGAAGTCACATGGTCCAGGGTGCCGGTCTTGACCCGGATCAGCCCGTCAGCCTGATTGTCTATTTTGCGCCTGGCTGCCGTGCCGGTCAGCCCCACCACTGACAGACCCTTGACCAGAGGGGTCAGCCCCTTCTCGGACAGGGCCAGCTGCTGAACGTCCGCCAAGGTACCCACCTTTAGACTGGAGCCAGGGGTCAGCCCCGAGCAGTCGGCCATGTTGAGGCCTGCGGTATCTACGCCCAGCTTGTTCAGCGTGCTGGTCACGGCTTTCACAGCTCCGGCCGGGCTGTTGGGCATGTCCAGGGACAAGGCGGTCAGACGGCCGAAAAGCTCGGCCAAACTGTTGTCGGAGTTGCGCAGCATCAGCGACATGATTTCGCTGAGCCGTGCCGAGCGGATACTGGCCAGAACCTTGCCTTGGGCATGGTCGGTCCGATCTGGCCCCTGAGCATTGTCCACCTGGATCCCGGACTCCATCAGGCGACTGGCAAAAACTGCTGCGGCAGCACCCGCCGGGTTTTGGACCCTGGGCAGATAGACCCCGCCCGCGTCCGGATGGGAGACAGGCTCAGTCCGTCCCTGCCTGGCCTCATCCACGGCCATAGCGACGGGCTCCTGGAAGTAGATTCCATCAGCATTGTTCGCTTCGATCCCCTTCGGCGCCCGATCGTCGCCGAAGAGCGTGTCCTGGTAGGCCAGGGTCACCCGGCCAATCCCCTGCTGGTGCAGAGCCTGAGCCGTCTTCTCGGCCAGGGTCCCCAGGCCGGCTCGGCCATTGACGTGCAGGGGATCGTCCTTGCCGATCCCCAGAAGCATATCGCCGTGACCGCGCAGGGTCAGCGTCGCCTGCGAAGAGGCAGAGGGATTCAGAACCGCCTCAGTGTCCAGTTGGGAGGACATATCCAGAACGGAGGCGGCTGCAGCTGCAGTCAAGGTCTTCATGGTGGAGGCCGGCTGACGCGCCTGATCGGCGTTCTTCTGGGCAAGCACCCGTCCATCAGCCTGTCGCACGACCAACGAGTATGCAGTGCCCAGACCCGGTGTGCCGGCGAAAGTGTTGACTAATTGCTGGACCTGGCCGGCATCCACTGCGGACCCAGGCTTGTCTGCGACCAGGGGCGGTTCGCCCATCATGACCGCAGGAGAAACCGAAGAATGACTGGTCTTGGCCAAGGTCAGCGGTCCGGGTACCAGGTCGGCCAAGTCCATGGATGCATAGCCGACGACGAGCACGACAGCCACAAGCATGGCCAGGACCACCCGCCAGCGTCGCTTGATCCGACGACGGCGTGTTATGCGCAGCTGATGTCTGTCACCCAATTGCTCACTCCCGGACTTGTGTTCGCCAACCGAGTTCGGCTCGGTCGGCATCATCCAACTAGCCTAGTACTGGTCCTGTCGCTGTCTCAGGACTGCAGAGCGGCATATCGATCCAGAGTCAGCAGAATGGCCGACTGTCGGCGATCGAAGATCCGGGACCCTAAAGCGACCCCTATGGCAAGCACAATCAGACCGTTCGCCAGTGCGACCGGCACGGGCAGCCAGAGCGGAAGAATCCCGCCCCTGGTCATGACCGGCAATGCCACCAAGAAGGTGGGCAGCATGATCACCAGGCTAGCCAGCAACTGAAGCATCGGCAGGAAGCCTTGGGCGACAGCACGTCCCTGCGGTGAGGTAAAGGGCCGGTCCATAGCGGGTACCGGATAAATCAGCAGGGCCGAGAAGACCTGGGCAACTCCCAACCCTGACAGGAGTAATCCTAAGGTCGCAACAAACAGATCCAGGGAGATGATCAGATCTCGGCCGCCCTTCATCGCCCCGGACAATACCAAAGTCACCAGCCCAAGCAGGAGCATGCAGGGCATAGCCACGCTCAAATGGCTGCGGACACGGGACAACCGGTCCTCGTGACCCTTCACTCCCGCCGCTATCTCCATGTGCAGGGCGAGCCCATCGTAGGCCAAGGCGTTGCCCTCGGGAATCTCCAGCACCAGGGCGCCCAAAGCCGGTCCCAACCATAGCATCATGGGCATCTGGCGGAAGATCACCGCGTACAGAATCACCACAACCAGCAGAATCGGATAGCTAACAAGCTTGCGGGGGTCCTGACGAAGATAGATCAGCAATCGCGCGGCCATGGCATCCACAACGTCCCGGGACCGGCCCAGCATCCCCAGCCCCCTGGGGGCAGCCGACCGTTCGGCACTCGCCCCAGCATGCAAACGGTCATGACGCAGGCACAGCATGCCGATCATGAAGCAGAGAGCCAGGGTGGCCAGCTCCATGCACAGACGTCCGACCAGAGCCCACCATGATCCCGAGAGGAAATCCTCCGGCAGGCGGACAGCGGCGCCTAGTGGCGTCCAGGCCAGTATGTCGGCCACGGACTTCAGGGAATCAATGTCGACCGCCGTGCCATCCATTATCCCGCTGCCCAGCAGAGAGGGCAGCGTGCACAAAAGCATGCTTATCATGGTGACCAGCAGATAGAGCCCGGATCGGGTGCGCCGGGAGGCTATCAGGGTACCGACCAGGTCCAAAACGGCCCGGGCCAAGGCCAGCATCACCATGACAGCCAGCAGGGCTGCGATCAAAGCCACGATCGCGGCTCCGACACCCATGCGGACATAGATGGCCGTCAGAGCCAGGAAGCAGATAATACCAGTCAATCCCGCAGGCCCGGTCAGCCCGGCCAGGTAGAGCCCCACCTGCAGCTGGACGTCAGGAATCCCGTAAAGAACGAATCGCGAAGGGCTCAGGATCGACCCCTGGCCCAGAAAAGCCAGTTGAATCAGGATTACACCCAGAGTCAGCCCGACCAGGAACAAGACCAATACGGTTCCCATACGCCGCTGGTCGTCCAGACCGGCACTGAGCATCCAGCCTCCCAACGACAGCGCAGCCTGCCACGAGGCCAGGCAGATGCCTATGATCATGAGCAGGCTGATGATGGCGCCTACCATCTGCCAGGAGGAGTGCTTGATGGTTCCCCAGGTAATGGACCAGCGCATGGCGATGATGGTGAATGCCGCGTTCATTCCGTCTTCTGGCCCTCCTCGGACCCGGAGCCGTTCAGCCAGGCGATTCTTTTAGCCTGGTGACGGCCGCCGACAAGCTCCAGGAAGCGATCCTCCAGATCCTCGCCGGCAGCGACCTGGCCCACCGTGCCGTCTGCCCGAACCAGACCATGGTTGATGATGGCCACATGGGTGCACATCCGCTCCACCAGGGCCATGACATGCGAGGAAATGACCACTGTTCCTCCGGTATCGACATACTCGGCAAGGATGTCTTTGAGATTGGCGCTAGAGACCGGGTCAACTGATTCGAAGGGCTCATCCAGCACCAGAAGCCTAGGGGAATGAATCATGGCTGTTGCCAGGCAGATCTTCTTGAGCATGCCCGACGAATAATCACAGACCCGCTTGCCGCCAGCATCAGTCAGATCGAAGGCGTCAAGCAGGTCCCTGGACCGGCCCAGCGCCTCACCGCGCGGCATCCGTCGAAGCATGCCCGAGTAAACCAGCAGTTGCAGACCCGTCAGCCTGTCGAAGATCTGATCGCTCTGGGGCATGACGCCGATGATGCGCTTGGCCGTGTCCACGTCCGACCATACGTCCCTGCCCAGGATCATCACATTGCCGGAGTCGGGCACCAGAAGTCCGGTCATCATGTTCAGCGTTGTGGTCTTCCCTGCACCATTGGGGCCGACTATCCCGTAAAAGGACCCCTTGGGAATGTCCAGAGAGAGGGCGTTGACAGCAGGCCGACCCCGATAGCATTTGACCAAGGCGCGGATAGAAACCGCTGCCTGCGGATCTGGCGGAGGGACCACTGCCGTCTGGGCGATCATGCTAGTTGCTTGCGCTTCGTCGGACATGGCCTTAAGTCTAGCCTATCCCCATTTCGCTGTCGATTAATGGACTACTGTCCTTAATGCCCTGAATGCTCGATGGGCTTCCATCCCGGATTGGCAAAAATGGCCTGGAAGGAGATAGGCACGTAGCTGAGCATGAAGATGGGGAAGCTCAGGCAGTAAGCAAAAAGCTCCTTGTTGGATGCGCCGATCTTGTCCCGCTCGGCCAGCACGGTCAGGGCAGCCAGGCCCATCATGGCCAGGACGCCCAGAATCCCAGCCGCTATGCCATCGATCAGGCTGGTCACCTGACTGGTCCAGGTCACGAAGCCCAGAGCCGGGAAGAGCAGGCCGAAGAAGCATCGGACCAGGCCCAAGACCGTCAGAGGACAGATCAGGATGGTCAGATCCACGGCAGAGAAGTCGCGTTCACGAAAGGCCCGGGAGATCAAGGCAGGCCCGTAGTAGCGGAAGACCTGAAGGAAGCCCTTGCTCCAGCGCAGCCGCTGCCGCCAGCTCTGCTTGAAGGTGACCGGCTGCTCGTCATAGAGGATAGCGGTTCCGCAATAGCCGATGCGCTCGCCGTGCAGAACCGAATCCATGGTGAACTCCAGGTCCTCGGTCAGCAGGTGGAACTTCCAGCCGTTATTGCGCTCCATAACCTCCCTGGAGAACATGAACCCGGTGCCGCCAACATGGCAACTGGAGCCGATGACCATCCTTGAGGTGTTGAGGAAGCGCGATTCGCGTATGAACCACAGGGCCGAGCCTGAGGAGACCCAGTTGTCCGAGAAGTTGACCGAGTTTCGGTAGCTGGTCAGTATGCGGAAGCCGGACTGGAAGGCTTTGTTCATCTCTTCTATGTAATGGCAGTCCAGGATGTTGTCCGCATCGAAGACGAAATAGGCATCATAGCGGGAATCAAGACCCCGATCGAGTATCTGCTCCAGCAGGAAGGTCAGGGCGTAGCCCTTGCCCACCCGGGCCGGGTCCTGCCGCTCGACCACATGGCAGCCCAGGGATCTGGCCAGCCCAGCGGTGTTGTCAGTGCAGTTGTCAGCTACCAGCCATATGTCGACCATGGAGAATGGATAGGTCTGCTCCTTGATGGAGTTGATCAGATGACCAACCACCTGCTCCTCGTTGCGAGCGGAAATAAGGACGGCGAACCGCTTGTCGAAGGGAGCATCGGGAAAGACCACCGGCTTGGAGACGAAAGAGATGACGATGCAGATGGCCTGGTAGACGATGCCCACCCCGCCCAGCAGCACCATCAGTACGTCCAATACTTTGAGCAGAGCCATCAGCGCCACTCCTTGCGGGGGTTGTCCTCCCCCTCGGGGGCATCGTCCCCGGTCTCGGTACCCCTGAGCGGCCTGTGCCTTACTGGGGCCGAGGCGGACTTGGGTATGGGCACCGTGGCTGACTCGTCCAGGTCCTTGGCCGTCGGTGAGGATGTCGGGTAGAGCTGGCTGGCAATGGTCATGACAGGGTCGTCCACTCGAACCCTGGCACTGGTCCCCTTGGCGGACCGGCTGCCCACGTGGCTGGCCACCGGCTGGACCACGTGCTCGTTGAAGGCCTCGACGCCCTCAACCACCTTGGACTTGCCGACAGGCTTGGGATCCTGCATGAGCGGGGAGTCAATCAGCTCGTAATGCTTGACCGAAGCCGAGAAGATGGCCTGGAAGCTGGCCGCCAGAGGCAGAGCCAGGAAAGCGCCAAGGGCGCCGAAGACCGCGCCCAGTGCCAGTACGGACAGGAAGGCGATGGCCGGGTTGAGGTCCATGGTCCGCTGTGAGATCTTGGGGGCCAGGATCATGTTTTCGATCTGCTGGTAGATGATGATGTAGACCAGCACAATAACAGCCACCAGCAGTCCGCGGCTCCCCCAGGCCACCACAATGGGAACGGCCCCGCCTATGTAGGTGCCGATAGTGGGCACGAACTGGGACACCAGCCCGCAGAAGAGGGCCAACGGCAGCCAATAGGGCACTTTGAGGATGACCAGGAAGACCGACATGCAGGCTGCAGAGATAAGCGCCAGGATGGTCCTGCTGAACAGGAAGCTGGAGATTTGGTCCTGGGCGATAGTCCAGACGAAGAGGAAGCGGCGCTGGCTCCTGGGGGCCAGCCACTGGCAGAGGCTGCGGCGCAGCTTGGGGCCTGCAGCGGAGATGTAGTAGATGACCAGCAGAACGGTCATGATATTGATGAAGGACCCCGCCAGCCCCACGGTGGTGGTCAAGGCCTGCCCAGCGAAGTCGGTCACCCAGGATGTCTGAATGTTCTTGACGATCTCCCCGCCCAGATCCTGCATGGCCGGCAGGTGCCAGGGGGTGCGGCTGGCGATGAATTCCGCCACCTGCTCATAGAGGGCCGGCAAGCTGTTGGCCATGCCGATGACCTGCTGGACCAGCAGATTGCCGAACATGCCCAGGAGGACGATCACAATAATGATCAGGCCTATCAGGGTGACCGCCGAGGCCGCTCCCCGCCGCCAGCCATGCCTGACCAGCCTGAGCACCAGGGGCTCCATGGCCAGGGAAACGAAGATGGCGATCACCACATCCAGCACCAGGAATTCGATCTTCCACCAGGAGGAGTATGCGAACCAGGCCAGGAAGACGGCTATGACCACGTAGAGAAGGGCGCGGCCGAACCATTCCGGAGGTCGGCGCGGATCCCCCTTGGGCGGGAAGACCGTCGCGAAATCGAAGCGCTGCTTTTGCTCGTTGGCCATATGTTCCATTATCCCAAGATGGCTGACATGGCAGGCTATGGGACGCAGGTTGAGCCGACGGTGTATCCGGGCACACGTATCCTGAGAGGTATGTTGACCGTTTCCATAGTCATACCCGCCTGGAATGAGGAAGAACGCATTGAAGACTGCCTCCTGAACGCCACCAGGCAGAGCCAGGCACCCAAGGAGGTGCTGGTAGTCGACAACCGCTCCACGGACGCAACGGCCTCCATCGTCGAAAAATTCATCGATCAGCACCCTGACCAGCATGTCAAGCTCCTCCGCCAGGACAGCGAGCAGGGGTTGATCCCCACCCGCAATTACGGACTTGACCGGGCCACCGGCGACGTGTTGGGCCGGATTGATGCCGACTGCATGCTTCGTCCCAACTGGGTCGAAGTGGTCTCAGGCATCTTCACCCGGGACCCCAAGGCCATGGGCGCCACCGGGCCAGTGGCTTATTACGACATGCCGGGCAAGCGGATCGGGCTCAAGGGCGACAACACCATTCGCCGGGCCATCTACCGGGCGGACGACGGGCAATACCTGCTATACGGTTCCAATATGGCCCTGCGCGCCACGGCCTGGCGGGCCATACGCAACCAGGTCTGCAGGGACAAGGAGGACATCATGCACGAAGATGTCGATATCTCTTTGCATTTGATCGACCAGGGGTTCAAGACGGTCTATTGCAAGGACATGAATGTGGGCATCAGCGCCCGCCGGATGGACACCTCTTTCACATCCTTCCGCCACTACATGCAGCGCTTCAAAAACACCTTCGACGCCCACCCTCAGCACACCCGGGAGCAGAAGCCCGAGCACACCCTCTACGCCATCTACCCGATCCTGCGAGCCTTCTACCCCGTCTACCAGAAGTACCTGGAATCCGCCGACATCAACCCTGCGGAACGTGTCTGGATCCGCGAACAGATGGAGCTCTTCCACCGGCGCGACCAGGAGTTGGACCAGGAGGACCACTGACCAGCGGACGGCACACCAGGCTTGCCTGGTCCATAGGGTGCGGGTATCATGGGCATGTTCGCCCCCGTCGTCTAACGGTTAGGACACCAGACTTTCAATCTGACAGCGAGAGTTCGACTCTCTCCGGGGGTACAAGTCACAGGGTTGAAAAATGCCGGATACCGCCGCTCAGCAGATTCGGACAAGATTCAGCGCAAAAACAGAATCGGGCTGTTTCTGGTCATATCAGGCTAAGATAGCGCGTACTCATAGTACACGCTTATAAATAATCGGCTCCGACAGAAATTCCCTATCAAAACGACGACTTGCTTGTTTGAATTTCTGCAGCTTTGCGTGGTGCAGTCTACGAGCATGCATAAGCAACCAAACCTGTTGCCATCATTAGGCCAGCCCGAATCGTCCTGGCCAGCCATGAGCGATGACTGCAACTGATGGGCGCTTACCGGAGGGAATCCAAAACCGGATATAACCGTCGGAACCGGTTGTAACCGTCATCATACACATGGCGGTTTGCGTCATCGGGTGCATAGACCCGTCCAACAAGGTTCGCTTCCACCATCTTTTCCAAGGCCTGCAGATCGGGCCGGGAAGACGAGCCTGTCTGTTTGCCGACAGAGACCAGCTCAGCCAAGGCCGCTGCTGGCATGAGGTGGGCATTATCAAGCACCCGAATGGGCGCGTCAAGGATATCCGCCAGCATCCGGCACCACAGGGGCTCATGGGTGCCGCCACCAATCAGGGTGACACGTTCGATAGGCGTGCCCAGCAGGTCAAGCCCCTGGCGAATCGAATAGGACACGCCCTCCAGCGCCGCTCGGGCAAGGTCGCTTGCCGCAGTCTCGGAAGAAATGCCGACATAAGCTCCACGAATCGAAGGATTCATCATCGGGAAGCGCTCCCCCACCAGATAGGGCAGGCAAATCACACCGCGCGCTCCTGCTGGACTGGATTCCAGCAAGTGCCCCATGCGCCGATAGTGGTCGTCGTCGGCCTCGGTCGGGCTGCCCCCTGCAAAGACCCCGGCAGCCCAAGCATGCACATTGCCGGCATTGAGGAAAGGCACCGTATTGATGATGCTGTCAGTGTTCAGATAGGCCAGATTGACCATTCCAGGGCGGTCAGCTACAGCCCGGTCTGTCACTGTGGCGATCCACCCGGATGTGCCCAGGTTGATATTGAACTGACCAGGATGGAATACCCCGCCGACCAAGGTGGATGCCCCAGCATCCCCCATTCCCGCATAGACTGTGGTTCCCGGAGCAAACCCCGTGGCAGCGGATGCGCCCGGCCTACTGGCGCCAACGCTCTCCCATGGCCAATAGAGCTCCGGGAAGATTGCGGCATCCACGCCCGATGCATCCAGGATGTCCCTTCTCCACGTCCGCGAGCGCAGATCCATGGCACCTGCCGTCGAACAGGCCGTCACATCGCCGCAGTAGACACCGGTCAACCACCAAATCAGATAATCCTTGACATCGATGAGCACATGGCGAACCTGCGTATACCGGTCTGGCTGATGTCTGGACATCCATATCAGCTTGGCTACAGGCAGGGACCCATCGCACGGGTTCCCCACTCGAGCGCGGAAGGACTCAGCCCCGTAAGCTTCAGCCAGCTCGGCAGACTCTTCCTCGGCTCTGCCGTCCGCGTATAGGATTGCTGGCCCGACGGGTTGTCCCTGCGCATCCAGAGCAATCAGGTCCTGCATCTGCCCGCTCATGATGATACCGGTTATCTGGTCGCTCTTGAAGTGCTCGATGCTCCGACCGGCTCTGGCCAAAAGGTCACGTGACACCTCGATAAAGACCTGCAGCCAATCCTCAGGATTCTGTTCGATACGCCCGTCACCCGCGTCAATCGGCAGAAGGCCGCTGGACGCGCACACCCTGGCGGAACCCTGGTCATCCACAAGAACGGCCTTGACCTGCGTGGTCCCCACGTCAAATGCGGCTGTATAGGTCATACCGGTCATCCTAGGCTTTCCCAGCCGCCCAGATGCCGACATGATCTCGTATGTGGACTGACGCAGTCACCCCTGGACCCCTGACCAGTCCACCACTGCTTCGACATTGTTCCCGTCCGGATCCAAGACGAAGGCCGAATAGTACTTGGCATGATAATCCCGCAGCCCTGGAGCACCATTGTCGCGGCCACCGGCAGCGAGCGCCTCCCTGTAGAAGGCATCCACAGTTGCAGCATCAGCGGCCCTGAAGGCTATGTGGGTCACCGGCGAGCCAGTCTTGTCCCCGCGCGGCGTCAGATAAAAGTCCGAGTGGGCCCCATCATCCTCTGCACCGAATCCAATGGTGGGCTCATGGTGGGCCTTGGCCACGTACCCCAACGGAGCCAGGGCTTTGCTATAGAAATCGATGGAGGCCTGGATGTCCCGAACCTTCAGCGTCAGATGATCAATCATGTCCGTAATTCTATGTGGATCATCAACCAACAATGGCAGATCGCCCAGAATGATCTTTCCCCTACCGCTCGATGCCGGGGATGGTCAAGCGCAAATCTCAAAGCTGTGTTTCAGCTGTACTGGCCGCCGGGCAAATGCATGAAGTCCTCCACCTTGTTCCATTTGACCGGGTATCCTGCTCCGTGGGCGCAGAAGACCGAATCAGCGGTGTTCTCCAGGTCGGACTCGGGATCGTACCCGATGGAATCCACAACGGCATCCTGGTCCCGGCAGGTACGATACCCGTTGAAGAAACAGGCCAAATGTCCACGTCCATGAGTGTAGGTGCTGACTTCGATGGCATAATCACGCATCTGTGATACCGGAGCATCCCCCTCCAGTTCGACAATATCCCCGTCTGTCTGCGGACCCGAGAAGCTGCCCTTCATCCGGTAGATGTCCGACATGGCCCTGCCCAGATTCTCCTGTGGAAGGGCGAGCCTGAAATGGTACCAGGGCTCCAGCAGGATATTGCTGGCTTTCATCAGCCCCTGTCGGACGGCCCGGTAGGTGGCCTGGCGGAAGTCCCCGCCTTCGGTGTGCTTGATATGCCCGCGGCCGTCCAGCAGGGTGATGCGCATATCAGTGATGGGCGATCCCGTCAGAACCCCCAGATGCTCCTTCTCGGCCAGATGGGTCATGATGAGCCGCTGCCAGTTCCCGTCGAGGCGGTCCAGGCTGCAGGTCGACGCAAAACTGAGACCGCTGCCCGGCTCCGTGGGCTCCATGAGCAGGTGCACTTCGGCATAATGTCGGAGGGGCTCAAAATGCCCAACCCCTTCAATTGGTGCCGCGATGGTCTCCCTGTATAAGATCCCGCCCTGGCTGAAGGAGACCTGCATGCCGAACCGTCGATCCAGCTCCCCCTGAATCACCTCCAACTGAACCTGGCCCATGATACGCAGGTGGATCTCCTGGAGCCGTTCCTGCCAAGCCACATGCAGGAGGGGATCTTCATCCTCCAGAATGCGCAAGGCGCTCAGCAAGTGGTGCGGGTCCGCCCCCTCAGCCTCCACTGCATAGGACAGCACCGGCTCCAGCACAGGAGTCAGGTCCTTCTGCTCGAACCCAAGCCCCTGACCCGGACGTGTCAGGTCAAGACCTGTCGCCGCCACTATCCTTCCGGCCTGGGCGCAGTCCGTCAACGTATAGGAAGCTCCCGAATAGACACGAAGCTGATCAACCGTCTCCAGGGTCTCAACGTGCCCGTTCTTCCTCAGGTCGGCGGCTGCCCCATACGTCTCCTCAATAGGACCCGATTGTTTGCAGCCTTCATCTCCATGGCTGAGTTCGGTGGCCAAAGAAGATTTGACCGGCAGATCGCCACCAGTCACCTTCAGCCAGGTCAACCTGGCACCCTTGTCATCATGCGATACCTTAAACACTCTTGCGCCGAACTTTTTGCCGTACACAGGGGAAAGGGTGTACCGTTCCAGCCCCTCCAGGAGGGCGTCGACCCCGTCCAGGCGCAGGGCAGACCCTAGGAAACAGGGGAAGAGACGGCGGTCGGCGACCAGCCGTGCCAGGCTCTCATCCGATATGCCCTCGGTCTTGAGGTACTCATCCATAACATCCTCGTCGAGCAGGGCCACATCCTCCATATCGCCATGCTCGAGTCCACTGCTCAAATCGAAGCAGCCCGGGGACCAGCGCTGCTTGCAGCTTTCAAGGATGCGTGTGGCATCAGATCCAGGGGCATCCAACTTGTTGACGAAAATGAAGGTGGGTACCCCATAGCGTGCCAGAAGCCGCCAGAGCGTATCGACATACCCTTCCAACCCAGCAGTTGCATCGACGACCAGAAGGGCATAATCCAAGACTGACAGAACCCGCTCCATCTCGGCTGAGAAATCCACATGGCCGGGTGTATCGATGAGGGTCAGATCAACATCGCGATAGGCCAGCCGGGCTGGTTTGGAGAAGATGGTGATGCCCCGCTGCCGCTCCAATTCGTAGGTGTCCAGATAGGCATCGCCATGGTCCACCCTGCCCAGACGGCGAATTCCCCCTCCCCGATAGAGCATGGCCTCCGAGAGCGTGGTCTTGCCGGCATCGACATGTGCCAGCATTCCCGCCACTATCCTCTTGACCATCGGGGCCTCCCTCGCTTCATACCTCCAAGGACCAGACACATATCCTATTTGTGCGCGACTCTATAGTCAGCCTGCCGAAACCTGATAAGTCATGTCGTGAATGACCCGGCCGGCCTGGATCCCCTTGCGCTCGAAGTTGGTTATGATTCTGCCGTCGAACCGCCCCGACTCCATGAACATGGCATGAGGCAGGGATTCGGCCTGATCAGCCGTCCCCTTGCCGACATGCTGGGTGGGCAGACTGACTCGCAGAGTGCCCAGGTTTCTGAATTTTGGATTGCCATCCATCACCTCATGCACGTGCAGGGCGTAATCCTCGATGTCGGTTGCGATTCGCCAGATGCCGCCTGGCACCAAGCACTTCGCCAGATCGCCAGCCAGAGCCGGCTGGACCAGACGACGCTTGTGGTGCTTCATTTTGGGCCAGGGGTCGGGAAAGAAGGTCCAGACTTCCTTGATCAGCCCAGGATCCATCCGGGCCAGAAGGTCCGGTGCGTTGACCTGGGCAAGACGCAGATTATCCAGGTCGAATTTACCAGCCATCAGCATGGTATGGGCCAACCCCGGCTGATAGACCTCCAGGGCCAGGTAATTCCGATCGGGGTGCTCCTGGGCGCTGGCCACGATGTTCTCCCCCTGGCCGGATCCGATCTCGACGATCAGCGGCGCATCCCGTCCCCAGACCGACCTGAGCATTGCTGCGTCACAACGCAGATCCTCTGCAACCGTCAACGAACCCTCAGCCTGGCCCAAATCAAGCAGGTATCTGGAGGAATACTGAGCCCAAGCCCTCGCCAGCCGGTCGTTCAGCTTCTCGGACCGCCTCACATAGGAGACAATGGACCTCATAGGGGCTTTGCTCTGTCTTTCTGCACTCATCACAGCTCATATATATCCTAGAAAGCGGATACAAGCGGGCACAACAGTTACATGTGCCCGTGATATACTCAATCTAGAACAAAAAACAACAAAAGATTGCAAAACCGAACAAACTCTTATGTCCGGTTTCGACAGGAAAGGCATGCAGATGTCAGTTTTGGTTACAGGTGGCTGCGGATACATCGGCGCCCATGTGGTCCACGCCCTGCAGGAGGCCGGCAAGGAGGTCGTCGTGGTCGATGACCTCAGCTATGGCAAGCCCAGCCGGATCGGCGATGCCCGTCTCTACGGCGCCGACGTGGCCGCACCGGGAGCCGACCGGCGTCTGGCTGAAATCATCAAGGAAAACAAGGTTGACTCGGTCATCCACTTCGCCGCCCGCAAGCAGGTGGGCGAATCAGTGGAGAAGCCCATCTGGTACTACCAGCAGAACCTGAACGGCATGATCAACGTCCTGTCCGCCATGGCCAAGACCGACGCCAAGAAGCTGGTCTTCTCCAGCTCGGCCGCAACCTATGGCGAGCCTCCGGTCGACGTGGTCCCCGAAGACGTGCAGCCCATGGTCCCCATCAACCCCTATGGCCAGACCAAGCTGGTCGGCGAGTGGATGGCTCGGGCCTGCGAAGAGCCTTACGGCATCCGCTTCTGCGCCCTTCGCTACTTCAACGTGGCGGGCTGCGGACCAGTCAGTCTGGAAGACCCGGCTGTCCTGAACCTGATCCCCATGCTCTTCGACAGGCTGCGGCAGGGCAAGGCACCCGCCATTTTCGGCGACGACTACCCCACCCCCGACGGTACCTGCGTGCGCGACTACATCCACGTCTCCGATCTGGCGGATGCCCACATAGCCGCCCTGGACTACCTGGATCGCGACCAGCGCCGCTACGATGCCTTTAACGTGGGCACTGGCCAGGGCACATCCGTTCGCCAGATCGTGGACGAAGTCAAGAAAGTGACGGGTCTGCCCTTCACTGAGGCCATCAAGCCCCGTCGCGCCGGCGACCCGCCGCACCTGATCGGCGACCCCACCCGGATCAACACCGAAATGGGCTGGCATGCCAGGTACGGCGTCGAGGAGATCGTCGAATCAGCCTGGCAGGCTTGGCAGGCCAACCCTGCGCACCACATCGACACCGATAGCTGGCAACAACAGGACTAGACAGCGACGCGCCGGGGCTTGCATTCCTCCGGCGCTCATGTAAACTTTCCTTTTGGCTGTTCGAGCAGCCTCGGCTCCGTAGCTCAGTTGGTTAGAGCGCCGCCCTGTCACGGCGGAGGTCACCGGTTCAAGTCCGGCCGGAGTCGCTGGGAATGGTCTGGCCCGGTTTGTCCGGGTCTTTTCGACTGTTCATGGCTCTGTAGCTCAGTTGGTAGAGCGAGCGACTGAAAATCGCTAGGTCAACGGTTCGATCCCGCTCGGAGCCACCAGCCATTAAGTCCCTGGGATTCATGAGGAATCCAGGGACTTAATTGATATTTGCCTTCATCTATCGATCAGGACAGCTGACTGACCACCCAGTCGACGATGTAAGGCGCGGTGTGCACAATCTGATCGATGGCCACCTCGAACTCGTGCGGGCCTCCGTACCAGGGATCCACCAGGTCGATTTGGCTCTCCCGGCCCGGCGCTGGCTTGGGCAGCGCCGGGTCGAAGCTGCGGTACAGGTGAACGGCGGATCGCTTGCCTGAGGGCAGCAGACGCAGCAGGGCGCGCATATGGTCGGTCGTCATGGGCAGCAGGAGGTCCGCGTCTTCGGCCTCCTCCCGGGTGATCCGGTGGGCGAAGTGGTCGGTCGGCACCTCATAACCACGTTCGCGCAGAACCTTCTGGGCACGCCGATCTATAGGGTTGCCGAACTCCTCGTCGCTGACCCCGCTGGATTCCACTCTGACCCGGTCCTCATCCAGTCCGCGATCTTGGAAGAACTTTCGCAGGATGACCTCAGCCATGGGTGACCGGCAGATATTGCCGGTGCAGACAGTCATGACGTTGTAGGGACCCTGCGAGGCCTTCCCTTCAGAATTCTGGCCCATTAACGCACCTTCCCATAGGTGATGTACCGGAACCTCCGGATGGCCGCCGCCTGGTCTGGTTTGGCAGGGGTCATCCACTGGGTCTTGTCGCGCACCTGCCAGAACCGCTTGCTGATCAGCTCCTCCATATCGGGCACAAAGACGTCAGCTGGAGTCCGCAGATCCAGGTCGGTCACGTAGGCCGCATCTGCCATCGGAAAGAAGGTGCTGAAGACCCCCGCGCCGCCGATGATCCAGATTTCACTGCGATCCATCCCATCGTCGGGAATGGCTTCCTGCCTGGCCAGCTCCAGAGCATCGTCGGCCGCAGATACCACGGTGGCACCTGGTGCATGGAACCCTGGATCACTGGACAGAATGATGTTGTCCCTCTTGGGCAGGGGCCGCTCCCCCATGGAGGTCCAGGTCCGCCGTCCCATGATGACCGGATGGGATACGGTCAGCTCCTTGAAGTGCCTCATGTCCTCGCTCAGATGCCAAGGCAGCGCATTGTGATAGCCGATGGCACCGCGCCTGCCGTCAGTGGCCCGCGCCTGCGCCCAGATCATATTGACCGATGAGCGGTGGCCTATCTCCTCTTCCTGATGCCGCCATTCCTCATCGCCTAGAAGCCCGGCCTGACCGGGCTCGGGTTCGTGATAGCCGCTTCGACTATTGTCATGCTCCATCTGTTGCGTTCACTCCTCATAGTGAGTAGATATACGAGTACATTCTAATCTTCGGATCCGACGGTGCTCGTATTCGGCTCAGCGCGCCATCAGACCGCCACTGGGGCCTTGATGGCGGGGTGGCATTGATAATCCACCACTTCGAAGTCCTCGTACTGATAGGAGAAGATGGAATCGGCCTTGCGGATGCGCATGGTCGGATAGGGATAGGGCTTGCGCGACAGCTGCTCCAGAACCTGCTCCACATGGTTGTCGTAGATGTGGCAGTCGCCGCCGGTCCAGACGAACTCCCCAGGCTCAAGACCTGCCTGCTGAGCCATCATTAGGGTCAGCAGGGCGTAGGAGGCGATGTTGAAAGGCACGCCTAGGAACATGTCGCAGGAGCGCTGGTAGAGCTGGCAGCTCAGCCTGCCATCGGCCACATAGAACTGGAAGAGCGCATGGCAGGGAGGCAGGGCCATGCTGTCAACCTGGGCTGGATTCCAAGCAGTGACGATCATTCGGCGGGAGTCCGGGTGAGCGCGGATCAGATCCAGCACCTTGGCGATCTGGTCAATGGTGCGATGGGGGTCCTCGGGCGTCGGGGCAGGCCAGCTGCGCCACTGGACCCCATAGACCGGGCCCAGATCACCGGTTTCCGGATCGGCCCATTCGTCCCAGATATGCACGCGGTTCTCCTGCAACCAGCGCACGTTCTGCGACCCCTTGAGGAACCAAAGCAACTCGTAAGCGATGCCCCGGAAGTAGACCTTCTTGGTGGTGATCAGCGGGAAGGAACGGGACAGATCGAATCGCATCTGCCGCCCGAACAGGGATATGGTCCCGGTGCCCGTCCTGTCGGACTTCAGGGTGCCCTCCCGCAGGACAGTGCGCATCAGGTCCTCATAAGGGGTGGGGATGTCCGAGACGGGACGCTCGGGGATGCGTGTACGAATATGCTGCAGTTCTTCGGAAGTCAAGGCCATGCGGCCATACTATCAAGTCCTCGGTCAGCTGAGCGTGCCCCAGTGACGAAACACACAGTCTGGGTTAGATTGGAGGAGCAGGTCCGGCCACAGGCTCGGATCAGGATGACGCACCCGGCCGGGTGCCGGACAAGGAGGAACAGATGGGCAAAAGACTTTGGGTCGAACGCGACAAGGACGGCACCTGGAACGCCTATGGCGACAATGGGGCCCACATCACCTTCGGCAAGGGCGAGGGCCAATTCAACCCGGGCGACCTAATGAAGATCGCTCTGGCCGCCTGCGGAGCCCTTTCCAGCCAATTTGCTGTGGAGAGCGCCCTGGGCAAGGACAAGGGGGCGAAAATCGTGGTGGACGGCACCTATGACGCCGACGATGACGCCTACCTGAGCTTCGACGAGCAGGTGGACGTCGATGCCACTTCGGCCAAGCTGGCCCAGGATGATGCGGACAAGCTGGAGGAGCGAGTCCGCCGCCATATCGCCAAGTCCTGCACGGTGGCGCACACCTATCAGCGGGAGACCCCGGTCAGGATCTCCGTGAAGGTTCGCCACTGATCCGACAAGACAAGAGTAGAGGAGCGGGGGCCCCTAGGTTCATGGAACTTCTGGTGTCTCCGCTCCTCGTCGTTGCTTTTGCCGGATTGGCCTGCCCTTACTCCTCGTGTTCGGGGTCGATGGTCGACTCCAGGTCGGCTAGCTGCTCCGGTCTGGCCGAATCCACAGAGACCTGCTCCACGCCGGTGATCTCAGCCACATCGGTAGTTTCAGCAGCATCGGCTGCAGCCTTGAGTCCGGACTCCTCGGCCTCCACGTACTTGCGCGGCACCACGTAGACGGGACTGACGGCATGCTGCAGGAGCCCCTGGCTGGTCGATCCCAGCAGAAGCCCGGTGAAGCCGCCGCGACCACGCGAGCCGACCACAACTACGTCGTGTGTCTTGCTGGCCTGGGTCAGAGCCTCCACAGCCGATCCCGGCACCACGGTCTTGTTGATGCGCAGATCGGGATAGGCCTTCATGAGCGGAGTGATTCGGGTATTGAGATCATCCATATAAGAGTCCATGACGCTGCGCTCCTCGGCCGAACCCGTTCCGGTCAATCCGGAGATATTGGGCACTGCCGACATGACGTCCAGTTCGGCATTCCAGCTGTCGGCGAAGGCAGCGGCGATCTGCAGGGCCTTAAGACCCCACTTGGACTCGTCGGAACCCACGGCAACCCGCTTGATGTCGTTGCTCAAGTGCATCAGGTTGCCGTCGTCGTCGGTGTAAGGAACGACCACGATTGGGCAGTAGGCATAGGCAGGCAGGCTGGAACTGGTGGTGCCCAGCAGGCGCTCAGCCAAGCCGCCCTTGCCCCGGTTTCCGATGACAATCAGCCGGTAGTTGCGGCTCAACTCCACGAAGACCGATGAAGGATCCCCTGTCACAATCAGCGTGGCTGCACCGACACCCTGCTCATCGGCGATGGCCTTGGCCTTGGAGAGAATCTCCTGAGCGTCGTTGTGAGCCGCTACGTCGTCCCCCATGGTGGTGTATGTCGCATCGAAGGATACAGCCGCATACGAGGGAAGAGAATATGCGCAGACGATTTGCAGGGTCAGCCCCGCATGCTTAGCGTAATTGGCGGCCCACCACGCCGCCTTGTAGCTGGCGTCCGAGCCATCGACGCCTACTAGAACAGCCTTGTCGTTGCTCATCCGACGACCTCCTTTGGACTTGGCGATGACAAACCGACACCGCTCTTTCTGCCAGAATATCTCATGCAGACCTCTTCAATAAGTCGGCAGGGGCCGACACGCGAGGAACTTCGACTCTGAATATGCAAAACGCCCCCGTAGGGGCGTCGAGCCTGCACAAAAATATGGCCTTAGACCAGACGACGGTAGTTGAAGGTCTGATAGACCGCCTGAACCTTGACACTCTTGCCAGGGGACGGGGCGTGAATCATTCGTCCGCCGCCAACGTAAATGCCCACATGGCTACCATCAGGGGCAACCATCAGGTCGCCAGGCGCCGGATCGGTGACCGGCACGCCAGCCGAACCCTGGGCAGCGGCTATGCGGGGCAGGCTGATGCCGAAGTGGGCGAACACATACTGGGTGAATCCAGAGCAGTCGAAGCCCGTAGCTGGATCGGTCCCGCCAAACACATAAGGAATCCCCTGGAACTGAAGGGCGTAGTTGACCACATCAGTACCCGTGCCGGAGACGGGTGCATCGATACCTGTGCTGGTAGTGCTGGTGGTGCTGGTACGAGCAGCCGAACGACTGACCTGTTGCGAGGACTGGCGCCGACTTGCTGCAGCCTGGGCCTGCTCTTGAGCCTGCTGGGCCCTGACTTCGGCATCCTTCTCGGCCTGAGACTTGGTGGCAGGAACATTCAAAGACTCAATGCCACCCCAGCTGCTGTCCTTTTCGACAGTGGTGGCCGTCGACTCGGTCAACAGGTCGGCACGCACCTTGCTGCCGGGAGTGAATGAACGCGACGAAGTAACTACGGCTTCACTGCCGTCGCTGGCCTGAGCCACGGCGGGTATACCGATGGAAAGCATGCCGCAGATTGCGACAGCTGCCATCATACTCACAGACTTGTGTGTTTTTTTCATCGGGCACAATTCTATCACGTATTGGGAACAAGGACTAACTATACGAGGATACGATCTGCACAGCCAAGAATCAATAGTGGATATAGCTCAGAGCATGCACATTCGACAAGGTGCGAGAGTATGTCTTTCCGTTCATGACGGCACCACACTCAGAGGTGACGATGGAACCGTCGGGGTTGATCTTCTCGACGATGGCCACATGACCATAGGTGGGATCCGAACCTTCCTGACCGGCCTGGAAGACCACGATGTCA
The DNA here is from genome assembly GCF_019469425.1 of Bifidobacterium asteroides. Classification (NCBI taxonomy): domain Bacteria; kingdom Bacillati; phylum Actinomycetota; class Actinomycetes; order Bifidobacteriales; family Bifidobacteriaceae; genus Bifidobacterium; species Bifidobacterium asteroides. The sequence continues at coordinate 1,677,650 of NZ_CP048272.1, forward strand.
CCGACATTGCGCGGCGTATTGTCCACCCAATAGCCCAAGGAGCTGGCAGAGCCGGACCAGTCCTTAGCATTGCCCATGTGCGAACCCACCGGCAGTCCCAGCTGGTGACGACGGACGTAGGCCCACCAGGTGCACTGGCTGAACTCGTAGACATTGCCCGCATCACCAGTGGCATGGTTGGGATTGAACCCTGCCGGCAGGACTGATCGGTTGGCATCCATCAGCACAGCCACGACCGGATTGTTGGCCAGTGATTTGGACATCTGTCCGGCATCAAGTTCGGATTCGCCCAGCTCCCAGCTGCCCTCGTTGCGCTGTGAGGCCGTCGGCAGGGGCTGACGGTAATCAGATCGGGAGACTCTTGCGCCACCATTTGCGCTGGAGGAGCCAGCAGAGGATGAGGGGGTGACCAAATTGATGGCTACGCTGTCGGCCAAAGGCAGGGACCAGTCGCCCCGAGCCTGACTGACGGCCATGGAGGAGGCGGCAGCACCGACCAAAACAGTCAGGGCCGAGCCGGTCATGATATGGGAGCGACGGGCTGAGGCCTTGGCCGCCAGACGAATGGAGCGACGGGTTCGAGGGGCCACCTCGTTGAGCTTGGCAGTCAGGGCATCATCAAGACCCTCAGTGCCCGCTGCCTGGGTTACGCCTGACGATCGGCCGGTCGACCAACTGCCGACACCTGCGCCTCGCCTGGCCGAAGCCCTGTGCGCAGCATGCTTCATCTAGAATCACTCCCGTTTATGTTCCGACGCGACTTTCGTGCCGTATCACGAGCCATCACAAGGGAACACCATAACGCAAACGAGAACCCAGGCCAAATAACCTGAATTGTCCATACTGGTGTACTCAAGCATGGCTTCGGTGGTCGCTCATCTTCGACAACCACGGAATACGCTAGGATTATACGGACATGAGGCGGACATGAGCAAACCCAAATGCGTGCCGTCTGTCACGGCGTGTCCATCGGTTGTGAACCCTGCTTGGTCCACCCTGAGCGAACCAGGCTCATACGAGGTCAGACCGGGGTCGAAGCCAGAAGGAAGGACCCGCCGACATCGTCGGAATTTTCAGGCATGGCGATGTCGACACGGCCATCTTCGGAGGGAATGAAGAGGGCCTGTCCCTGATTCAGCACACATGATTGGTCAGCGACTGCGCAACGGATCCGCCCATCTGTGCAGACGATGATGCGCGGTCCCCTTCGGGGAATCACCAGGCGGCGAGGCCCCAGACGCTCTATCAGATCCCCGTAGCGCTGCTGAAGCCTGTTAAGCAGAGGCCAGCTGGCGCCACCCTCCTCCACATGTCCGTAAACCAGCATGTACTCGTTGATTTTTGGCCGGTAGGTCACCATATTATGCATGATCAAGGTGGCGATCATGGAGCTGGACGGATCGATGGGAGCTGAAGGCTGGCAGTCTAGGCTGTGCAGGAGGTTGGGAATGTCCCGATGCTTGGGGGTCATGCCGGCTCTGAGCACATTGTCGGAGTTGGTCATAATCTCTGCCGCAGTGCCATGGATGTATGCGTGAGGCGTCCCTGCGGGGATATAGACCGAATCGCCTTCCTCCAGGTCCACGGGGTTGAGCATGAGCAGACAGAGAACGGCGGGATCATCCGGAAAGGCCCGGGCGGCACACAGGGCATGGTCCAGCACAGCTCCCGCCCGTCTGGACCGCAGCCGCCCGACGGCAGTCTCCAAGGCTTCCTCCAGGCCTCGGGCCGCCTCTGGTTCGGCAGTCACGGCGGCATGGAAGGCCCGGAAGATACGTCGGCGGGAGTCCGGCCAGATCAAGGAGGAGACCGGCATCATGGCATCAGCCGAAGCGAAGCGGGCCGGAGGAACCCCCAAGTGGAAGGTGCGGGCGGTCAGAGCCTCGGTCATGAGCTCGGCCAGAGGGTGATCCACGGCGCGCAGGAGAGTCAGCTGCGTGGCGATGGTCGCGAAGCCTACACAGGCCTGAAAGGGCTCCAGGGCTACCACCATCTCGTTCTTGGCCAGCCTGTCGTGAAAGGAGCGGCTGGGATCGTCGTCAGGCACCCCCAGTGCATTCTCACGGTTGAAGCCGGCACGAGCCTCGAAATCGAGCGGATGCACCTGCAGGGATAGAGGGATGCGAGCTGAGATGATCTTGAACAGGTAGGGCAGGGTGGGACCGAAAAGGCGGGAGTCGCGCTCTCCCAGCATGGCCATGGGACTGTGGCGAATAGCCTCAGTCAACGGAATGAGCGAGCCATCGGGCAGGGTCAGGGTCGAGGGGGATTCGGTGTGCCCGCTGAACCACATTTCCGCCAAGGCATCCCCCTGGCGTTCGTCTGAATCATGCAGATGGAACATGCGCTGCAGTCGATCATGCGAGCCCCAGGCGTAGTGCTTCTCCACAGCTTGGATCGGATACACGCACTCCCCTTTCCACGGGAAATCCCTCCATGGGCCGGTGCATACGAACCCACCAATCCCCGTCATGATAAGACAAGGGCCGAGGCCTGGGCAAGGCGAGGGGGTCGCCGCATGTCATTGCGAACGATACAGTGGGAGTATGAAGTTGGCTCCCATTTTCGACCCGGATGCCCGCAGGCCATCGCCGCGGCCCGTGCAGGTGGACCTGCGGCGCATCTTCCTGCTCGGCACTGGCGCTTGGATTCTGGCCCTGGCCGTGGTAGGCATTCTGGCCCTGACCGGAATGACGGTCGCCAAGCCTCTGATTGTCTGCTTGGCCGGAATTGGCGTGGGCATTCTGCTGATGATCTGGGAGCATTTCAATCGCTGGGATTATCGTCGTCTTGCCCAGCAACCGGATCCTGAGCCAGAGGAAGCATCAGCGTAAATGTGCTCCCCTCTCCCGGCGCACTCCACACAGTGACCGAGCCATGGTGGGTCAGCGCCACATGCTTGACGATGGCCAGCCCCAGGCCGATGCCCACGGCAGTCTCTTCGTTCTGATTGTCGGCGCGGTAGAAGCGCTCAAAGATCCTGCCTTGGTCGGTCTTGGATATACCTCGGCCACGATCGACCACTCTGATGATTCCGTAGTGCCCATCCTTGGAGGCCTGTGCCACCAGGGAGACGGTTGAGCCTGAAGGCGAATACGAGATAGCATTCTCCACCAGCTTGGCCAGGGCCACTCTGATCTGCTGCCCGTCGCCATGAATCGTCAGTGGCTGGTCGCATCGCCAGCGCAGGGTCACATGGGCCTGGTCGGCTCTATCCTGCTCGTCCTGCACCACCGCACTCATCTGCTCAGCCACATCAAGCACGTTCTCCCTGCTGGGTTTGATCCGTTCCTGAGCCCGGATCAGCAGAAGGAGATCCTTGAGCACGAGCCCCAGATATGCGCTGTAGCGCTGGACCGAGGAGGCATCCTTGGAGACGCTGCGCAGATGGCTGCGAAGCAGGTCTGGGTCATCACCCTCCAGATGAGAAGTGGTTTTCAGCTGCGCCGCCAACTCCTCCAAGGCCTGGACCGGCTTAAGCATCTGCTCGGATACATTGGTCATAAAGGCATCCCTGGTCCGAACGAACCTGACCGAATCGCTCACATCATCGATAAGCACCACCACCAAGGACTGGTCGATGCGACCCAGGGTGATCTTGAGCCAGTTCCTTCTGGACACCGCCTGGGCCTGAACACGGGTCGCATCCCCAGGATTCTCGGCCTCGTCAATCTCCCAATCATCGGATTCCGTGCTCTCAGCTGCAGCATCCAGAGCGAATTCAGTGGGCGTTCGCGTAATCAGATTAAGGCTGCGTCGGCCGCCCGAAAGCCGTACTTGCGCAATGGCTTCGATGATCTTCGGATTGGAGATCTCGTCATTGCTGACGATTCCCAGCCTGTAGGCATCCGGGCTGGAGCGAACGACTTCGTCATCGCCATCAACCACAACCGTGGCGGCGGGGATAAGCGCCAGCAAGGCCTGGGTCGAGCCCTCCAAAGCCTCGCCATCGGCCTGTTCACCATCCTTGCGCCGGTTGCCTATAAGGCTGCGTAGGCGGTCCATGAACCGTCTCATAAGGACTTCCCTCCAGTCCGGCGCCGACCCCGGACGCTGCGACATCAACCAAGTCTCATCGGCAGTTCCGGCTTTATTCTCGCATATCCGATTATTAATTGCCGCTTCAATGGCCCGACATTCTTCGGTTCTTGCTTTTTCTTGCCATCCCGGTCACATAGACTGGACTTATATCGTTGACCGATGCCGAAAGGGAATAACAATGCGCGTGATTTTCAACGAAGAGCTGGGGCTGGTGGCCGACGATCTCGATCGGATGGCCGCCAAGGTCCGCGATGCCATCAAAAAAGCCGGGCGCTCCCTGATGGACAGCGACGTAGAGACGGCCCAGCAAGTCATCGACGGGGATGCCGATATAGACAACCTCCAGTCCAGCATCATCGATCAATGCATCAGGCTCCTGGCCAAGCAGAGCCCAGTGGCCACTGATCTGCGGGTGGTGGTCTCTACGCTGAGCCTGTCAGCCACCTTTGAACGCATGGGAGACCTAGCCAGGCACATCGCCGAGACGGCAAGGCGCTCCTACCCCGAACCGACCCTGCCCGACGAGGTCATCCCCCTGTTCAAGCAGATGCAGGACTTTCTGGACGTCATGGCCGACCGTCTGGTCGAGATGCTCTCCGACAGGGACACGACCATAGCCGAGCAGATCATCGTCAGCGATGACAGGATGGACAAGCTCCACCAGCAGACATTCGGCTATGCCCTCTCAGACGACTGGAAGGGGACCAGGCAGCAGCTGATCGACCTGGTTCTGGTGGCACGGTTTATGGAGCGTCTGGGAGACCATGGCGTCTCGGCGGCCCGGCGCGTGGTCTACATCGTCTCGGGTTTCGACCCCTCCAAGGACCCCAAGGACCTCGACCTCGATCTGGACTGAACAGACAGCAACTGTGCGGCCTGTCACCTGACAGTTAATCAGGTGACAGGCCGTTTTTACTTCCCCAACCGCCAGGAATGAATACGAAAGGCGGTGCCTTCCACAAAGGGAGAGGGCACCGCCCAATCAGCTTGGATGCTCTGCATTCAAAGTCCGACTCACATCATCGGATAAATCTATCTAAAAGATCTCACTTCTGGCCCTGGGCCGCCACAGCAGCAGCACCGGCGGCGGCGGCCTCCGGATCCAGGTACTCGCCGCGAGGCTTGATGGGCTTGAAGTTCTCGTCCAGCTCGTAGACCAGGGGGATGGCCGTGGGAATGTTGACCTTGGCGATCTCGTCCTCAGTTAGGTTGTCGAGCATCTTGACGATGGCCCTCAGGGAATTGCCGTGGGCAGCGATCAGGACGGTCTTGCCGGTCTTGAGTTCCGGGACAATGTCACTCTCCCAGTAGGGGGTGACGCGCTTGACCACGTTGGCCAGCGCCTCGGCGCGAGGTACAGGCGCTCCAGCATACCGTGGGTCATGGGACTGCGAGTATTCGTCGTCAGGGTCGATCTCGGGCGGCGGGGTGGCATAGGAGCGACGCCAGAGCATGAACTTCTCGTCGCCGTACTTCTCGCGGATCTCGGTCTTGTTCTTACCCTGCAATGCTCCGTAGTGACGCTCGTTCAGCCTCCAGTCGCGCTTGACTGGGATCCAAAGGCGGTCTGCCTCGTCCAAGGCGATGTTGGCGGTGTTGATGGCGCGGCGCAGCAGTGAGGTGAAGACGATGTCGGGCAGAACACCCTTATCCTTGAGCAGCTTGCCGCCCTTACGAGCCTCCTGCTCGCCCTGCTCGGTCAGCGGGACGTCCACCCAGCCGGTGAATTGATTGGTGTTGTTCCATGCGCTCTGGCCATGCCTGAGCAATACTAGTTTGTAGGTCATACTAAGAATTCTAAGACCTAAGAGGGACTGTTTGGAGACCTACAGCTTCCCTTGCAGAGCGACCACTTAAAGCAGGCATACACCCAGCCAGCAGAACCCTGTCAGCAGATCAGTATAGCCCGACAGCGCGAACGCCCTGCTGAAGCGGTTCCGGCAGCTGGCCACTGCGGTGGCAATGGCTAGGATCAGGATAGGCAGCAGGCAGAGCAGGCGGGGCCAGGCCTCTGCAAGAGGGCCGTCAGACAGGGACCATGACTCGAACACACCCAGGATCACAGCCAGGGCATAGCAGGACCCCATCAGAATCAGCGTGCCTTTGGCTCCGATGAATGAAGACAGCGTGTACTTGCCGGCCAGAGGGTCCGCGTCAATGTCCCGATAGTTGTTGATCTCCAGAACGGGGATGCAGACAAGACCGCCGACCAAGGCACCGATGAACCCGTGAGGGTCGATGCCGCCGGTCTCCAGGTATTGGGTGGCCAGCACGCCCACCAGGCCGAAGAAGATCATGATGCTCAGTTCGCCCATGGCCCTATAGCCGTAGGGGTGTTTGCCTCCCGTGTAAAACCAGGCTCCCAGCAGACAGAAGATGCCGACCAGGATCATCCACCAGTGGCCAGTCACCCAGCAGAGAATCAGACCGGACAGGCAGGCCATAAGGATGTTGAGGTAGGCAGACAGCAGGACCTTGCGAGGCTCCACGCCACCAGCCACCCCTCTTCTGGGCAGATCGGGCACCGAGCCGTCAGCGCCTGCGGCCGAAAGGCTGCTCCGGCCCTCGTCAGTACCTCTGATGCCGTCGAAATAGTCATTGGCCAGATTGCAGGTGCTATGAATGAATACAGCAGTAAGACAGCATAAGAGGACGATCAGCCAGAAGCGCGCATCCGGCACCAGCCCTTGGTTGAACAGCTGCCGCAGTGCCACCGCCGTGCCGATCAGAACCGGCGTGGGCGAGCAGAGCAATGCCGAGGGCCGCAGTGCGTCCTTGTATTCATGAAGTGTGATAAACATGATTGCCTGATTATGCACTTAATCGCTCGAATGTCGGGCTACTCTCCTACGAGAGGGCCAAGATTTCACAGCTGCAGGAGCAGTCCCGCCGACCAGCATAGGGCTGAGACCAGGGTACCCTTGCCTGCCATGCCGAAGGCCTTGGGCACCTGGCCACGGGCAAAGGCTCGGCAGATCAGCAGGAAGACAGCGGCCACTGGCAGGAGGACCAGCACAAGAGGAAAGCCGGGCAGGCCACGTCGCATGACAGCCGGAACGAACTGGATTAGGCCCAGAACCAAGCTCAAGATGTAGACCAAGTAAATGGAAACAGCCGCTGCGCGCGCTCCCACCAGAACCGCGTATGTGTGCTTGCCGGCACGACAGTCGTCATCCAGGTCCCGGTAATTGTTGAGCATGAGCAGGCCCACGGCATTGAGTCCGCAGGCGCAGGCGCCCAGGATGCCGGCGACATCAACCCTATTTATGAGAAAGTACTCAGTGCCCAGGGTGGCCACCAGACCGAAGAAGATGAAGACGCTGACCTCACCCAGCCCGTGGTAGCCGTATGGATGCGGGCCGCCCACGTAACACCAGCCGGCGACCAGGCAGCAGATCCCAACCAGAATCATCCACCAGTGACCGGTCAGCGCCATGACTGCCAGACCCATCAGACAGGTGAAGGCCGCCGAGATCATGGTGGCGTAAAGCACCTTCCTGGGCGGCACGCCGGCGGCCACCAAACGCCTCGGTCTGCCGGAGACGACCTCTTCGCCGCCACGACCGGAATCAGTGCCGCGAACACCATCGGCATAATCATTGGCAAAGTTGGCTGCAATCTGCATAGACAGGGCGAGCAGGACCAACAAGATAACGATCAAGGCCAACCGTCCCGGTGTGGCCGCCTTCAGGGCGGGGTCGACAGGCGTGGGCGAGCATGAGCTGGTGCACTGTTCCAGAAGCCGTGACCGCTCCAAGAGTGCAGCCGAAGCGCCCACGCAGACAGGCGCCACCGAGGCAGGCAGCGTTCTGGGACGCATACCATCCACCCACAGCCTGATATTCATGACCGTCCCTCTCCTGCTATCATCTCAGGCTGACTCAGATCAGCGGCTTGACCAGGGGGAAGGTGATGGTCTCGCGGATGGATGCGCCGGTAAGGGCGATCAGCAGACGATCAATGCCCATGCCCATGCCACCAGCGGGAGGCATGCCTACGCCCAGGGCCTCCAGGAAGTCCTCGTCAATGTCCATGGCCTCGACATCGCCGCGGCTGGCCATCTTGGCCTGCTCGACGAACCGCTGCCGCTGGACCACCGGATCGTTCAGCTCGGAGTAGCCCGTTGCTAGCTCGAACCCGCGAACATAAAGGTCCCACTTCTCAACGACACCCCGCTTGGTGCGGTGGGCCTTGACCAGGGGCGAGGTCTCGACAGGAAAATCACGCACGAAGGTCGGCTCGTACAGCTTGTCCTGCCAGAAGTGCTCCCAGAGGTGTTCGACAAGCTTGCCGTGGTTTTCAGCCGGCTCCTCCTCCAGGCCCAGTCTGTCAGCGATGGTCCGCAGATGGTCCACGCTGGTCTGCGGGGTGATCTCCTCGCCCAGGGACTCGGAAAGGGACTCATACATGCTGATCTGGCGCCAGTCCCCGCCGAAGTCGTACTGGCTGCCATCCTGCAGGGTCACCTTCAGCGATCCTGCCGTAGCCATGGCCGCCTTCTGGATCAGCTCCTTGGTCAGTTCTCCGATGGTGTCGTAGGTACCGTAGGCCTGATAGGCCTCCAACATGGTGAACTCCGGGGCATGGGTGGCATCCACGCCCTCATTGCGGAAGTCACGGTTAATCTCGAAGACCCGCTCAATGCCACCAACCAAGCAGCGCTTGAGGAAGAGTTCAGGGGCGATGCGCAGGTAGAGGTCGATGTCGAAGGCGTTCATATGGGTGGTGAATGGCCGGGCCGCAGCGCCGCCATGCACAGTCTGAAGCATGGGGGTCTCGACCTCCATGAAGTCGTGGTCCTCAAAGGTACGCCTCAGGGAGGAGACGGCCTTGGAACGGCGGCGGACCATGGCCCGCACATCCTCATCGGCGATCATGGCCAGGTAGGGCTTGCGGGTACGCTGCTCCTCGGTCAGTTCCTTGTGAAGAGCAGGCAGTGGCTGCAGTGCCTTGGCTGCAATGTTCCACTCGGTGGCGAAGACGGAGAGCTCGCCGGTCTTGGAGGCGACCACGCGGCCGCGCAGGTATAGGTGATCGCCGAGGTCGACCAGCTGCTTGAACCGCTTCAGAGAATCAGCGCCAATCTCACGCTTGGAGATCATGCCTTGGATGCGGGTGCCGTCGCCCGCCGCCAGCTGAACGAAGCAGAGGCCGCCGCCGTTGCGCAGGAAGAGTACCCTGCCGGCGATGCCAACCACATCCTCGGTCTCCTGGCCTGGCTCCAGGCGGTCCTGATACTTGCGGCGCACATCCTCGATGCGATCGGTTACATCCAGATGGACCGGGTAGGGTTCGAGGCCCTCCTTGAGCATGAGCGCCCTCTTGGCCACGCGCATGCGCACCTGTTCGGGATGGCCTTCAGCACCGTCCGTCAAATTGTCGGGATCGATGGCGTCATCCAGCTGGGCGCCCTGATCGATCTTCTCCGTGATGGCCATATCCTGATCCAGCAGCACCTGAGCGCGTTCGACCGTCGTCAAACGAGGAGTTTCTTCCGATGAGTCATTCATAAGCCGCTATTTTACGCATGAGCCAGTACTTGGCCCAGGTACCGACGAAGGACAAGCGGTTGCACGGTCGCGCCGCGCAGGCAATGGCGTTTGGCCGACGGTACGTGTACTATATAGAACGTTGTCACGGGGTATAGCGCAGCTTGGTAGCGCGCTTCGTTCGGGACGAAGAGGCCGGGGGTTCAAATCCCCCTACCCCGACAATTTATTCCGGTCCTCATGGGTGGGGCCGGTATTTCTGCGTTCGTAACTTTTATATCCGGGTGTATGCACGAATATAAGCTTTGCCTATTTCTTCCTCTTTTTCAAGAAACAAAAGCGACTCTCTTTTTTGCACTTTTTATAAGTTCGTGATCACGACCCCAACAATCCTGAAAAAATCTACCGCATCAGTATTTAGCTTCATCGACGCATAAAAAAAACCAATCATCAGCATCCAGATGTAGTATATAAACAAATATTCTGTTCAAAGGAGCATAATGCGGATCTTAGCCTTTGACCTCAAAGGACTTCGCCTATACGACAAGGGCACACTACGCATGATCCTGTTCGCTGAGGATAGGATTACCAACGGCAGCTTCACCTATCGCCTTCAAGGCACCACCTCACCGCTTGGCATCGTCACAGCCATTGGCATCTCCGGCATCAATGCCTCCGGCAAAACCACTGATCTACGCCTGCTTTCTCTAATCATCAACATTGCCAGAGGCACTTCTTTGGGAACTCAACGCTTTACCATCGATCCGCTGATGGACATTCTTGAGCCCACGATTACAGCACGCATTATCTTCGAGGAAAGCGGCGAAGCTTGGCTGCTCGATGCCACCCTCCGGCGCGCAGACCAAAACGAGACCACCGCCGACTCCCCCTTGGTTTTCGAAAGGGAACGGCTGTGCCACTATACGGGCAAGAGCCTGAGCAAGATTCGTTTGAAAAGAACAATTGATGGTAACGAGGAATCTTGGCTGACTGTAGCGACTCGAGGAGTGAATAAGTCCGGCGACGAAAAGGAGTTGGCTGATGATGTCAAGAGATTTTTACCCCCCGACCGCTCTCTGACGACCGGAATTCTGCGCACCAAGAAGACCATGGTCACCATCTGTCTGCAAAATCCGCCGCAAATGTCGATTCCTGTCACTCCCCCACCGCAAGTGGTACGTCTATTCGATCCGACCATCGAACACTTGGAAGTAAGCGATCACCAGTTCCATATCAAGTTCCGCAATGAAAAGGTTGAGCGTGACTGTGATCCCTCTCAAGCTATGGCCATGATATCGGCGGGAACATTCCGTGGAACCTCCTTAGCGCAACATGCTATCGAAACACTTGCGCAAGGAGGCTACCTACTATTCGACGAAATCGAAAACAGCATAAACAAGCAGTTGGTCTTCGCCATCATCGACTTGTTCTCCTCTCCTGCTACTAACCCAAATGGGGCGGTGCTCGTTTTTTCTACGCACTATCCTGAGTTGCTGGATCATTTCACCAGAAAGGACAACATTTGGTTCGCGGTCAGGCATGATAACACCGGATTCCAACTGGTCCGATACAACGAGTTGGTGACCCGAGGTGAGCTCAAGAAGAGCGTTCAGTTCATGTCAGGGGCCCTGCAAGGAACAGCACCTTCTGCTGCTTCCATCCGCGCCTTGCGAAGCTACGTCAGGGAAAAGGTAAGAGTTCATGGATAATCAAGCGATATTCAAGGAACCTACATTGGTTGTCTGCGAAGGAGCCGCCGAAAGTGTCATCTTTGAACTCCTACTGGCAAGAGGGAAACTGATCATACCTGCAGATTCCCTTATTGAAGATCCACAGACTGGCCGGCTTTACACTCGCTGCCGTAAAAATAGGGAGATTGAGGAACGGTTCCTTTCCGTTACCTATGATTCTCCATGTGTAAATATCATCCGTATTATTGACTCTGCAAATGAACGCTTTCAATTGTCGCCTCTGTACCAGTCTAAAGCCCGTGTATTCACGCTGACTACCCGTCCGGAGATTGAGATTTTGGCAATCATCAAAGAGGGCGCTTATAGGGATTGGGCACATGTCAATAACATGAAACCCAGTGAATTCTGCAAGGAGCGGCTGGGACTGCACAAGATCAAGCAGTACGCTTTCTTACGCCAATATTGGAATGATGCAGACGAACTCTGTCATGTCATTGACCAGTACCGAAGTTACCATCACTTCCAAAACCGTGAGCGATGTTTGGCAGAAATACTCATTGCTCATTCGAGCAGAGGCACCGATCAGGTGTGACCTAGACGACGTAACCGACCGAGGTTCACCAAAGACCATCAGTCTAGACTGGTAGGTAGAAGCAACTAGGGCGCTGGGGCTCCATGAGGAATCCGCACCTTCAGATACCCTGACAGTAAGGGAGCCAAATGAGCCAGGACCAGACACCGATCACAGGCAGCAAGCAGAAAGAGCCCCAACCGTCCTACATGCAACCGGACGGCAGCTTCGACACCCAGGCCTTCCTGGACGGACTGGATGTCATCTTCAACGCCGGCAAGGCCCGCGATCAGGCCGGACCCTACCTGCAGCAGGCGCTGGTGGATGCGGAGAATGCGGGCGATGACACCGGACTGCTGACCGTGCTGAACGAAACCATGGGCTTCTACCGGTCCCAGGGTCGCCACCAGGAGAACATGTGGATAATCCAGCGCACCATCGAGCTGGCCACACGCATGCGCATCGAAGGGTCCGAGGCCTGGACGACCACCCTGATCAATGCAGCCACAGGTCTGCGGGCAGCCAAGAAGTACGACCAAGCTGAAGACCTCTACCGGCAGGCGCTTGCCTCCGCAGCCAAAACTCTTGGGCCCAGGGACCGACGGCTGGCCGCCCTGCACAACAACCTGTCCATGCTCTACAGCGAAACCAAGCGGCCCGACAAGGCCGAGCAGGAGCTGCGCCGGGCCATGGGCATCCTGGAGAATTCCAGTACTGATCCTTCCCGGGATCTGGATCTGGCCTCCACCCACACCAATCTTGCCCTCCTGCTCATGCAGAGCAAGGACAATCCGCAGGCTCTGCAAGAGGCTTGGAACCAGGCCCGCACCGCCCTTAGCATCTATCGAACCGGCCACCTGGAGAACAGCGCACACTATGCCTCGGCCCTGGCAGGCTTCGCCCAGGTCTGCTACATGACCGGTCGTTTCAGCCAGTCGGCAGACACCTACCGCAAGGCCCTAGCCATCATTGAGGACCGGTACGGCAAGGGCAGCGATTACTACCAGGTCACAAAGGCCAATCTGGACCAGGCCCAGTACGCAGCCGAAGAGGCCGGGGACAAAGATCTATCCGATCAGACTGGCGAAGCAGCATCCAGCCAGCCGAAGACCAGGTACCAGAACGATGACAACGATCGGCATGACTCCCGCCCGGATATTCAAGGGCTGGATCTGGCCAAGGCCTACTGGGAGCAGGTGGGTCGCCCCATGCTGGAGGAACGCTACCCTCAATATCGCGGCAGGATTGCCGTGGGCTTGATGGGCCATGGCTCGGACTGCTATGGGTTTGACGATGCCATCTCCCGAGACCATGATTTCGGCCCGGGCTTCTGTCTGTGGCTGACCAGCGAGGATTACCAGGCCATTGGCGACCAGCTGCAGAAGGACTATGAGACCCTGCCCGCTGAGTTCATGGGGTTCGGTGCGCGGACCGACAGCGTCAGAGCAAAAGGAAGCAACCGGCGCGTAGGCGTCTTCGAGATCGGCGCCTTCTTCGAATCCCTGACCGGCTACCGGCAGGCGCCCCCGGAAGATCACTCCCACGAGTGGCTGCTCCTGGACGAGGCGACGCTGGCGGCGGCCACCAACGGCAGGATTTTCGCAGATCCTCTAGGACAGATGCTGGCCACCCGGCAGGGGTTCAAGGCGATGCCCGACGATGTGCGATTCTGCCTAATCTCCCGTCGGCTGGGCATGATCGCCCAGGCAGGCCAGTACAACCTGCCGCGGAGTCTGCAACGGGGCGACGGGGCTGCAGCCATGCTGTCAATCAACGAATTCGTGCAGGCCTGTGCCTCCCTGATCTTCCTGATCAACAATCCGTTGACAGTCGGGTATCTGCCCTACTACAAGTGGACCTTCGCGGCCCTGCGGCGACTGAGCGGACGAATGGCCACCAGGCTGTCCGATCTGACCGAGCAACTGGAAGACATCCTGCGCCTGGCTTCGGCTGCCTGCTACGGGGGGCAAGGCTTTGGCGAAGGCGGCAAGGGATCCCGACCGGCCGCCGAACGCGTCACCAAACTTGTAGAGTCCATCTGCGCAAGAATCGTAGAAGAGTTGCAAGCCGAAGGCTTGACCAACAGCCCGGAAACCTTCCTGGAATGGCAGCGCCCCTATGTCGAAGCCCACATCTCTAGCGAGGATCCGATTCTGCACAGCATCTGAAAGGAGCCGAGGATGGCAAACGACGAGCAATGCCAGGATGAGGGATTTCTGCGCGAGCGGATCGTCCACCACGAATGGGAACAGTTCCAGCAGGTCAACAATGAGGGAGGTCCGGCCAACTGTCAGGGCAACTGGCCCATGTTCCACCAGATGCGCCTGAGCCAGTTTCTGACCTGGCCGCATCCCCTGCTGTCCAGCTATGCGGACGACCTGGACCAGGCCGACAAAGAGGGGCGCAACCTGTTGACCGAGAAGTACGGTCGGATGATGGAATCCACAGCCCCGGACCAGTACCACGACACCATCGCCCCCTACCTGCCCAGGCTGGGCCTGGATCGCCAGGAGCAGCAGGAGCGCATCATCAACAAGCAGGTGGCCTGGGCCAAAAGCTTCAGCGAGCGTTACCCCCGCTTAGGTCAGGAGATGCGGGTCCTGCGCACCAGCGAAGACACGCCGGAGACCACCTCCTTCGAAACATACCTGCGTGGCGAACTCGGCACCTACTCGGCCCGAACACTGGACCTCTACCAGTCCATGGTGGCCCAGATCGAGGCCCGGGGCGGCAATCTCACCGAGGAAACCATTTTGGCCACGGTGCAGATGAACGGCTTTGAGACCCTGGACGAGGCCGAACAGGCCCAGGACCGACTACCTGAACCACGATCATAAGGTCCATCTCTGCAACCAGTCGAGCAGTCGGGTAGAGTTGACGGGTGCAAAAGCTGAAAAGGGCGGGCTTAACTGCCGCCTCCTTTGTGGTCATCCTGCTGGTCGTGCTTCTTTTGGGCCAAGCCATGACGCCGGACTGGCAGGTGGAACCCTACCGCGACCATCTGCATGTCTCGACCCGCTCCACTGCCGTCGCATCGAGTTTGGGCCCCACTACCCCTGAGGGCACCCACCCAGTCAGGGAACGGAAGATCAGGATCACTCTGGATGGAGGAGTTCGTGTCCAAGCCATCGTCAGAGAGCCAAGCGACCGAAAGGGCACCGGACCAGCCTGTCTGTTCATCCATGGTGCCGGAACAGGCAAATCCTCCGAGGTGTATGGCGACCTGGCTTCAGCCATGGCCTCAGCCGGCATCACCACCCTGGTGCCCGACAAGCGCTTGGACACCTATACCGCTTTCCACCGTGATTATCAGGCCATGGCCGCAGACTACGGGCGTTCCCTTAGCCATCTGCGCTCTTGGCCAGGCGTAGATCCGACCAAAGTGGGCCTGTACGCCGAGTCCGAGGGCACTTGGATATCGACCATCATGACCGCCAAGGATCCCAGCATCGCCTTTTCCATCCTGACCTCGCCTCCCGTCTACCCGGGGCGGCGGCAGATGGCCATGGCGGCCACCAGCTACTTGGACCTGATTGACGCACCCAAGGGGATCCGCAACGTGATACCTAGGCTCATGGGCATGGACCTGTCCCTTCTGGGCCTGGAATACGCCGACTTCCCCTCCCTGCCCTATCTGGATAAGCTGCATATGCCGGTCATGATCAACTTCGGCACTATGGATGTCTCCATGCCGGTCGAGCAGGGGGCGCGCGAGATCATCCGCAGAACCCATGCAAGCGGCAACGACAACGTAACCCTGCGCTACTACCCCACCAACCATCAGATCCGCACCGGCAGCAGGCTGGCCAAGGCCGGGTTGCCCCTGGAACCTCGATATACCCATAATCTGGAAGACTGGATCAATGCTGTAGCACAGGGCACCCAGGCCGACCAGTGGTCCACTCCCATGATTGCCGGCAGCCAGCCCCGCCAGCTCAATCGGGTACCTGATCGCACCGACGCCGGGCTCCTTTCCTCATTGACTGCCCTGTTGATGTTGATGGCCAGCGGCCCCTGTCTGCTGGCTGCCGCCCTGGTGTCTGCTCTAATCGGAGCTTTGAACTCACATCTGCGAGCGCGGCAGAATGACCGAGAACGGCCCGGTTTCAGCAAAGGCCTGACGGGACGGCTCTGGTCACTGGCCCTGCTCGCCGCAGGACTGATGACGGCCCTGCTGGCCTATGCCCTTACTACGGTCCGTCAGGCACTCGGCCTGGTTCATCTGTCCTCAGTAATGACATCCTGCTGGCCCTTCTTATCGGTCCTCTGCCTGGTGCTCACCATGCTCTTGGCGAGCACCATGACTTCTATCGTCAGCCGATCCGACAAAGAGCCAGCTGTGGCCGGGGCTGGCCACTGGCTGACACTGGCTCTGACCCTGCTGGGGTCACTGGCCATCCTTGGCAGCTTGATCTTCTGGAACGTCCTGGCGGTTTGAATCCTGGCGGGTACGCTTTGATGATGCCAACCAGCACAATATGGCCACGCCAATCAGAACCACGCCCAGTCCGATCAGAATGAAAGGCAGAATCCGCTGCCAGGGTATGGTCATGGTCAGGTACGGACCGTAACGCAGAAAGACTAATCCCAAGGCCAGCATAGCCAGAGCCAGAAGTCCGACCAGGACACCCAAAATGATAGTGGGAACGCTGGGGCCGCTCGGACGGACCGGTTCCGGCGGCTGCATCCGGACTTGGTATATCGGCGGGGGCGTCTGCGTGTCATGCGCCTGTCCCGACTGGGAAGCGGTCGGCATGGCCGTGGTGTTCCGACCCTGAGGATCCAGCGGCTGGCTTTCTCCTAATTGTTGCTTGTCAGTCATCTTCCTGATCCTCCTCCTGCCACCAGGCGTGGTAGCCGTAATCCCAATATTCGCTGATTGGTCCGTTGTCGGCATGCGCCCGCTCCGGCTGGGTGACGCTCCCGCGGGCTTGTACAGTTACCCGGCCACCCTTCAATAGACTGGCGTCGACGATCAACTCAGGCTGGTCAGGCATATGCTGCTGATCCTCCTGGGTGGCTCGCAGGTCTTCCTCCCAATCGCGTCGTTCAGCTGATGGCAACGAATCGCCCCACCACATCCAGCTTCCCCGATCAGTCTGGGTTATCCAGTCGCCCACGCCTGACCCAAAGACCCTGTAGAGGTCGGAATGCTCCCGGTAGAACAGGCTGCATCCTTTAGGAATGAGTAGACGGACATCAGCATAGACCACCGCCAGTCGGACGGTGCCGGTCGGGCAGCCTGAGACCGTACTCGCCGCATCAGCCATCACCTGGACCCGGTGGGTGCCGTGTTCGTGCTCGTAGCCAGTAAGGTCGATGACGGCGCTTCCCTGATCGTGCGGGTCGCCGACCAGCTTGATGCCACGGTGGTAACGCCTCATGTCGCTGCTACTTGCTCCCAGCGTGCGCCCATGATTGCCTCCGTTGACTCGAATAGCGGCATAGTCGGCCATGACCCTGCGGTTCTGTCTCTGCTCAATGCCTGCCACGGCCGAACCGATGCCCAGACTGATGACGACCAGGCATGCCACCAGAGCAATTGGTGTCAGCCCTCCCGCCCTGCGACCCATCAAGCCCAGGATCAGGATGACTACTCCCAGGATCAGCGTGACGCCTCCAGCCCATATCAGGGCATAGATCAAGGCCGCATTCACCCCGCGATAGGGATTCGTGGCCATCAACCAGACTGCCGCTCCAGAGACCAGGATCAGCCCCGACAACAAACTGACCAGCACAGGTCCGGCAGGGCGGCGCCGCACCCTGGGCGGAACTGACGGACCATTACCGACCATTCCTGGCCCAGCCGAGAATGATCCAGCTGCGCCATAGCCCGGCCAGGCGCCGAATCCGTCCGGCTGAATCATGTCCCCGGCGCGTTCTGCAGAACCGTCTGTCTCCATACAGCCTCCGGAAGGTGCACCGGCAATGGGATTCTCCCCACCCTGCGCATTATTCGAATCGCTGCCAGTGTTTGCCGAATCCTCTGTTCCGAAAAAAGGTCCAGAAGAGGTCACATCCCCTTGTTGTCCCCAAGTTCCATACGAATCGGAATGCTCTGGCTGGTCCTTGTATCCTTCCGAACCCGGATTGCTCGCTGACTGTGTATTGCTTTGTGTGCCTGTGTAATCCTGGTATCCCTCATACCCCGAAAAGCTCGGATACTCAGGCTGACTCGAATGCCATCGCGGATCCGCACCGCGCGGGCGTTGCGAATACTGCGGTCCCATCATCCAAGGATCACCCGAAACCGGTCTGTCTGCATTCGGCCCACTCCCGTAATCTCTTTGATGCTGCAGGGCCTTATTGCGGCTCCACCGGATAAGAAGAAACAGGATCAGCGCGCCCAAAGCCAAGGAAAAAAGTCCGACTCCAGGAATCAGAATGGCCAGCAGCCAATAAATAATGATACCCACCATGGAAGCGTGCCAAATCCCGTGAATCAGCTCTTGGGCGATGATGACCCCACGCCGGTCCGGCAAGACGAACCAGGCAAAACCGTAAAAGGCGGCACCGGCGCCGAAGAGAAAGACCGCCAGAATCATCAGCGCTCTGACCAGGGTCACGCTCCAGCCCAGCCGACGGGCCAAGGCTACGCAGACACCGCCGATCCATCCTTGGTCGCGGATCAGATAGGACTCTCTACAGGCGCGGAAGAACCTGTCGGACTTCCACTGCCAACCATTATCGGGGCCATTGCCGTTCATCTCGCTACTCATATCTTCATTACAGCACCCAGCGAGCGCAAATCTTATGGGGGAACACCCTGATTGGACCCTGATTCCTTCCGCTTATTGCCCTATCGGTACCCTCGGGAAACAATAATGGAGGCATGAACGCACCCATGCAGGAAGAACAAATGTTGAGGGAACCACCTCCTCTGCACCCTGCACGCATGCCCCTGATGAGGCCGCATAAGGGCAGGATTCTATGCGGAGTCTGCAAGGGCATCAGCCTGCACCTGGGTATTCCCGTCTTCTGGATCCGCCTGCTCATGGTGCTCCTGGCTCCCAAAATGATCACCTGCGTGGTTTACTGCTTTCTTTGGCTGACGCTGCCCCAGGGCGATCCCACCCAGGCAATCCAGTCGAATGACCCGCGGTCGGCCCCGCTGGCGCCCAGCATCCTGACTGAACAGTCAGGTCAAAAGGAGAATCGCAGCATCACCCCCGGGCGGATAACCAGATTGTTGGCAGGCCTGGGCATCATCCTCCTCCTGTCTGCGGTCATTCTGCTCAAGAGCGGCATGCGTCCCGCCTTGGTCGTCCCCTGCTTGCTTTTCTGTGCCGGACTGGTCCTGGCCTGGCTGAGGCCGGAAAACCAAGGAGCCGGCTACCACTTGTCGGCCCTGATCGGCAGCCTGGCTCTGATCCTGTCGGCAGCAGTGATCTTCCTGCTATCCACACAGGAATTGTCTTGGGCTCTGACCCTGATAGTCCTGGCCGGCCTGCTTCTTGTGGGCGTGACCGCAGTGGTCGTGCCCTGGATCGGCTCAATCCTCAGTCAGCTGGGCGACGAGCGCGCCATGAAGGAGCGCGAGGAGGAGCGGGCCGATATGGCAGCCCACCTGCACGATGGCGTTCTGCAGACCCTGGCCCTGATTCAGCTGCATGCCGACGACCCGCATACCGTCTTCACCCTGGCTCGATCCCAGGAGCGCGATCTGCGCAACTGGCTCTATCAGGAACGCACTCCCTCGGATCGGTCAGTCAGCACAGGGCTGAGCCAGATAGCCGCGCAGGTGGAGGACGAATCCGGCAAGCCGATCGAGGTGGTCACCGTGGGCGATGCCATGCCCTGCGCCCAGACCGATGCCCTGCTTAACGCGGCCCGGCAGGCCCTGGTCAATGCCGTCACCCACGGCGGTGAACCCATCTCCGTGTATTGCGAGGCGCGCAGGAATCAGGTCGAAGTCTACGTGCGCGACCACGGTTCGGGCTTTGATATGGATGCGATTCCAGCTGATCGCCTGGGAATCCGAGAGTCCATCATCGGCCGGATTCGTCGGCGGGGCGGCAGGGTCGAGATCGTCTCCCGTCCTGGTTGGGGCACCGAGGTCAGGATGCACATGCCGCTGTCCGAAGCCAGCCAGCACCAGGAGGGCAAGGTTGGTCGAGCTGAAAAAGGGACTGATGCCGAGCAATGATAGGATGCATGGTGAACCATTCATTCACAGACGCATGCCGGTCCGATCCCACCCGTACTTGAGGACCCGCGTCGGGGAAAGGCGGGCTGAATCACGCCCATGACCACGACTGCCGCAGAGCCCCATCAAGCCGAGGATGGGTCCGCAAACATTCGCGTAGCCGTCGTCGACGACCATGAGATGTTCCGTACCGGCGTCATCACCACCCTGCAGCCGCATTTTCACATCGTGGGTCAGGCGGCAGACGTGGAATCCTCCATCCTTATGGTCAGGCAGACCCGCCCCGATGTGGTTCTGCTGGATGTGCATGTGCCCGGTGGCCAGGGCGGCGGAGGCGCCGAAATCTTAAGCCGCTCCCACCCCCTCTCCCCGCAGTCGGTCTTTCTGGCACTTTCCGTATCCGACTCACCCAGGGACGTCGGCTCGGTCATCCGCGCCGGAGCCCGTGGTTACGTGACCAAGACAATCTCCGCCAAGGATCTGGTTTCTTCAATCCGCCAGGTGCACGAAGGATACGCTGTCTTCTCGCCCAAGCTGGCTGGATTCGTGCTCTCCGCCTTCCAGGAGGACGAGGCCGCAGATACCGGCCTGGCAGAAGACGACGAACTGGACCGGCTCTCCGCGCGCGAGCAGGAGGTCATGCGTCTTATCGCCCGGGGCTACACCTACCGCGAGGTGGCTTCAGAGCTTTTCATCTCCATCAAGACGGTTGAGACCCACGTCTCCAACGTCCTGCGCAAACTCCAGCTATCCAACCGAACCGAACTGACCCGCTGGGCTGCAGACCGCCGTATCGTCTGAAAGTCCGCTCAACAGGCCACGCCGTGCTGGCGAAGAAGCTGACGCAGACTGCTGATGTCACGGGCAACAATCCCTTCCATGCCCAGCCGGTCAGCCACAGCAACATGCACAGGGTCTGCATCAACGAAGATCGTATGCCCCGGGCTGATGGCGAAACGGCGCAGGGCTAGACGATAGAGGACCGAATCGGAGAGGTCCAGATGCTCCTGGGATGAGATCAGGACACCTTTCAAGGCAGAGAGCGGTGAAAGCAGCTCGGATACCGACTCGATCAGCTGACCAGTGGATGCCGCCAGGCCCCAAAGGGCCAGGCCAGCTCGCCGCAGATCCTCCAGCAGCTCCGACGCTCCGGGAAGCAGGCCCTTCACTGCCAGGGCGTAGTTTTCCAGACAGACGCGAACCACCCAGGCGACTGCAGGCCCGTGAGTGGTTTCATAGTCGGCCAGTGCTTGCTGCGGGTCCACGCCCAGATTGATCTGTCTGCTGACACAGGCGAAGCCCCAAGGGTCCTTCGGGTCCAGCACCATATCGATCACACTGTCAGGGTACTGCCCGACCAGGGCCCGACGCGGATCCCAATCCACTAAGGTCCCGGGCAATGCGAAGAGGATGCTCCCGCCTGGGGCCGCTGGATCGAAGCGGTCATCGCTGGATGTATCCTCACCTGGCAGGTCGCCCGATACGCCTTGACCAGATCCCTGCTGGAATTCCTGATGCTGCCTTGCCATGTCCCCAGAGTAGACATCTGGACCTACAGGGCCTAGGGCAGATTCCAGTCGACATGTTGTCAATCACTCAGCGGAGGCCATTGCATGGATATATTGGGTTCAGCAATAATCGGATTTCACGCTTTGCCACCTGTCCAGGGCGGAAGTCCCGCCTGGTACGAAAGGAGCCGTCATGCGTCGGCTGCTGCTCACATCCTCGTTCCCCGCTACCGCTGACAGGTTGCCCACCTTCCTCGAGAGCTCCCCCAAGAACCATACGGTGGCCTTCATCCCAACGGCCAACCTTCCACAGCGTTCGGATGGTTACGTCCAGGAAGCTCGCAAGGCATTCACCGATATGGGATGCCGGATCGACGATCTGGAAGTCTCGACCGCCGATCCTGAGGCCATACGCCGGAGCCTGGAGGAGGATGATCTCATCTACCTGTCGGGCGGCAACACCTTCTTTCTGCTGCAGGAGCTGCGTCGCTCGGGAGCTGCTGACCTGATCAGGCAACAGGTGGATCAGGGCAAGCCCTACATCGGCGAATCGGCCGGCGCGGTCGTGGCCGGTCCCGATATCGGCTATCTGGATGCCATGGATCCACGCTCGGCCGCCCCGGATCTGGACTCCACGGCCGGCTTGGGGCTGGTGGACTTCCGCCTCCTCCCCCACCTGGATTCCGAGCCTTTCGCCGACGTGACCGGTCGCATTCTGAATCGCTACTGCGACGATCAACCTATGGTGGCCATCAGCAACACCCAGGCCGTGGCAATCCGCGGGCGATGCCTGACCATTCTTTAGGGAGAAGACCGCTCAGCGACAGAGGCCTTCCATGACCTGGCGGGCCTGATCCAGTCGATCGCCCGGACAGAGCAGGATGACGTCATCCCCAGCAAGCAGCCGCAGATCACCTGCAGGAATCAGCCTATGCTCGCCCCTGCGCAGACCGACGACGGCGCATCCGTTCGGCCAGGGGACCTGCCCCAGCAGACGACCAGCCGCCGGACTGCCATGCTCTATGGGAAACTCCACGGTGATCCTGTCAGGGACCTGGGCATCGGGAGCATGCCCTCGGCGGTAACGCTCCAACAGAGCCTCGTAAATAGGCTGGACACCCAGCAGATCAGACACCATCAGGGCTGTGAAGGCGCACAGAGCCACGGGGAGCATATGGACCAGAGAGCCGGACATCTCCACTGTCAGCAGGATGGAGGTTATTGGGGCCTTGACCGAGGCCGTCAGAGTGCCTGCCATGGCGCAGACCGCACAGACCGGAATGATCCGGACAGGCATTCCCAAGGCTGCCGCGCCCATCCCGCATAGGGATCCAGCCAGCGTACCGACTGCCAGGATGGGCATGAAGATGCCGCCAGGGACGCCGCTGCCGAAGGAAGTGGCTGTAAAGAGCATCTTGACCAGCAGCAGAACCAGCAGGTTGATGGCCACCGACCAGGCCACCTCACGAACGCCTTCCGCCTTGCCGATCAAGTCCTCGCCACCACCCAGAATAGCAGGCAGCAGCAATCCGACCGGAAGGGCAAGGAAGAGGGAGATCACCGGTCCCAGCTTTGAGGGCAGATGGCTGTATAGGCTCTGCGCAACCAACAGCAGACGGTTCATGGCAACCCCCACCAGGCCGGCCATCAGCCCCAGGGGAATCATCAGCAGATACTGGGCGATGGTCAGCTGGGGCAACGCAGTGAAGTCCAGGACAGGACGCAGGCCGAAACGGTTCTTGGCGATAAAATCGGCGCTCAGGCAGGCCATGGCCGCCGACAGAAGGATCATGGGAGAGAAGGACCGGTGGATCTCCTCCAGAGCGAAGACCATTCCCGACAGCGGCGCATTGAATGCTGCAGACAGACCGGCAGCCGCGCCGGAGGTCACCAGGCAGGTCTCCTCCACACGATCTCGGCGCAATCCTCGGGAAACCAGCTGGGAACCAGCCGCGCCGATCTGCACCGATGGGCCCTCGCGGCCCAGGGACAGGCCGAACATGCCGCAGGCCAGACCACCCAGAAATCGTATGCCCAGCACAGGCAGGGCGGGCATGCGCATGCCGCGGATGACCACCCCCTCCACCTGCGGAATGCCGGAGCCGGAGGCCATGGGAACCCGACCGACCATCCAGGCCAGGGCAAGACCTACCGCCAGGACGGCCAGCAGCCATGGAAGAATCATCAGAGGCTGGTCACGCATCTGCGAGTAGGCCCATCGAGCGAACCTGGTGCCATAGCCGATGCCCTGCCGGTAGAGCACCACCAGCACTCCCACCAACAGTCCGCAACAGGCCGCCCTGAACGCCACAAGCCACCGGCCTGCCCGACCTGGTCTGGTCACCCGCATCGGTCGGTGACGACAATCCTGATCCTCATTATCTGCCGACTTCCTTCTCCAAGGCAGATTCCGCCTCACCGGCCTGCTCCCTTCCTTCCCGCGTGCACGACAGCTTCCAGCTTCCTCCGGGGCGGAGACCCGAGGATGATTTCAGTCGACGACATCATTCATGGGGAGTATGAACACCCGAGAGACCAGCTTGCGGGCAAGGTCCGGCAGGCAGGAGCCAGGCAGGCAGATAGACACATCATCAGAGCCCAGCGGCAGCGCGGTCTGTTCATCAGTCGCCGTCAGATCACCGTCCAGGACGACGGTGTCCACCTGGCCTTGATGACCCACAAGATCCAGCAGCGAGACACGGCCCGGCATTGTATCCAGACATTTGCGCAAGGTGGCAGCCGAGGCCATGTGCAGCCTCCGGCATCCGACAAGTTCCCGCACCTGCCGCAGATCAGGACGCCTTATGCCCTTGGCCACCATGAGCATCAGCAGCCCTCCGGCATCCTCCAGCAACAGGAACTTGGACAGGTTATCGGCAGACAGTCCCAGTATGTCGGCAATGCCCAGAGCCAAGCCCTGGTCAATGGTGTCCAAAGGGGGATGCTGAGCAAGGCGCCAACTCGCCCCTGAATCATCCAGAAGGGTTCGCACGTCCGCTGGCACAAGCTTTTCATTCAGATGAGCAACGCCGGGTTCGGGGGCTGACCATGATCCGCGGCCTCCCGTTTTCACAGACGCCGTGTCATTCATCGATCACCTCCGAATCAGGCTTCAGCTCCTTTTCCTTCCGTCCGATGCGCTTCCGGTTGATGCGGTAATAGGCGTTGAACAGACCGCCGGCGGTCAGCGCAACAACCAGGAGGATCAGTAACCAAATGTTCTTTTCTATGTCAACGGTTTCAAGCAGTTCATAAGCAGATGAGATCATCTTCAGCCAGCCTGCAACTGACACGTAGTACCAGGCGGTCGCCTGATCAAGGAAGCTCAGGGCGCGTCGACGCTCGGACCTGGTTCTGGTAGCCTGGCGAAGAATTTCATACCCGCGTTGACGCTCCTGCTTGATCTTGACACTGGGGACTAGCCACCACCAGGGCGAGATTTTGCTCCAATTCTTGCTGATCTGGTCGAAGCCATCCAAAAGCTCCCGATATTCCTGCAGCTCCATCAGTCCTTGGAAAAGTGGGAAGCTGAAAAGCAACCAATCTCCGAGCAGCGAAACGATGGCGATGAATAGATGCACAGCCTGGCCTTTCCTCGCAAAGACGACGCACAACAGTCGGTTCCCATGACTGATCACGGGCCCTTTTATCATTGTAGACGCCAAAGTTCAGTCCGGACCGTCACCATGCCCATGCTTCTGCCCTGATGCCATGACAAATCGCAGCCATGGATGCGAGAATGCCCCGAGATCACTCTCAGGGCACTGATCAGGCGGACAGGGCGGGATTCGAACCCGCGGTGACTTGCGCCACAACGGTTTTCAAGACCGTCTCTTTCGACCGCTCAGACACCTGTCCATTAGGCGTGCCGATTAGGCACGCCATTTATCATACGGCATCAGACTCCATCAGACCACCGCCGGAATGTCGGCGAATCCTGACACAACGACTCAGCCCTCCCAGGCCCTGGGCTCAATGACCTCCTTGCCGCCCACATAGGAGCGCATGGCCTCAGGCACGACGATGGAGCCGTCGGCGTTCTGGTGGTTCTCCAGGATGGCGACCAGCCATCGGGTGGTGGCCAGGGTCCCATTGAGCGTGCTGACAGGACGAGTGGAACCGTCCTCCAGCCGCTCACGCTCATTGAGGCGACGGGCCTGGAACTCGGTGCAGTTGGAGGTTGATGTCAGCTCACGATACCGACCCTGGGTGGGCACCCAGGCCTCGCAATCGAACTTGCGGGCTGCCGAGGATCCAAGGTCTCCTGCGGCAGTGTCGATGATCCTGTAGGGCACGTCCACCTTGGCCAGCATCTCCTGCTCCATGGCCAGCAGCTGCTTGTGCTGGTCGCGGGAGTCCTCCTGCTTGCAGTAAACGAACATCTCCACCTTGTCGAACTGGTGGACGCGGATGATGCCCATGGTGTCCTTGCCGGCGGAACCAGCCTCGCGCCGGTAGCAGCTGGACCAGCCGCAGTAGCGCAGCGGGCCCTTGCTCAGATCCAGGATCTCATCCTCATGCATGCCTGCCAGGGAGACTTCAGAGGTGCCTACCAGATACTGGTCGTCAGGCTCGCGCAGACGGTAGATCTCGTCAGCATGGGAATCGAGGAATCCGGTGCCGGCCATGATTTCGGGACGGACCAGAGTGGGTGTGATCGTAGGAATGAAGTTATGCTCCATGGCCTGATCCACGGCCATGGTCAGCATGGCTATCTCCAGCCGTGCCACATCGCCACGCAGGAAGTAGAAGCGGGAACCTGAGATCTTGACGCCCCTGCGCATGTCGATTCCAGCGACGCCCTCGCCCAGCTCCAGATGGTTCTTGGGCTGGAAGCCCTCCTTGGCGAAGTCACGTGGAGTGCCGACCTTCTTGACAACCACGTAGTCATCTTCGCCGCCCTCGGGAGCTTCGGGTTCTACCAGGTTGCTGAACTTCCACATGAGGTCGGTGTACTTGGCGTTGGCCTCATCAGAGGCTGACTTGCTGGCGTTCACCTTGTCCGACAGGCTCTTGGTCTGTGCCAACAGCTCGGCCTTGTCATCTGGGGAGGCCGACGCCACGCGCTTGCCAAGCGACTTCTGCTCGGCTCTGGAGCTCTCATAATCCTGGAGTGCGACTCTGCGCTCTTCGTCCGCCTTGAGCACCTCGTCGACGAGTTCGACGGATTCGCCACGCTTGCGCTGTGATTCACGGACCACATCCGGATGTTCCTGAATGAATCTAATATCTAACATATCTGAATTGTATTCCTTTCAAAGGACACGGGATCCGTCCGGACCCTTCCGGATCCTGCAACGCATCGAGAAAGCGGACGGATCCCGCAGCGCCTCACAACCTCACTCAGACGAACAAGTGAACAATATTGTAGAAGATTGCACTGACTGCGATCAAACCAATGACCACAATGAAGACGTTGCTGGCCTTGCCTGAATATTTCTTGAGCGAAGGCACTGTATGGATGGCATACATGGGCATGAGGAAGAGAACGAAGGCGATAATAGGGCCGATCATGGTTTCGATCATGTTCATGACTGAGAAGTTGGCCCAGGCCACCAGCCAAGCCACCAGAAGGATGAAGCCCTCCACCATGAACTGCATGGTCTTTTCAGGCACTCGACGGTCAGCCTTCTTGGCTACCTTCCTGATGATGCCGCTCAATCCCTCGCTGGTGCCCAGATAATGGCCCAGGAAGGATTTCGCGATGGCGACGAAGGCTATGAAGGGCGCTACATAGTTGATGATGGGATTGTTGAAGTGGTTGGCGATATAAGTCAGGATCGACACATTCTGAGCCTTTGCCTGGGCAAGGTCCGCCGGCGACAGCGAAAGCACGCAGCTGAAGACGAAGAACATGACCACGCTGACCATGAGCAGTTCAGCACGCTTGAGAATGCTGGTCACCTTGCCGTCGACATACTTGTCGCCGTATTCCTCTCGCTCGGCGACCGAGAAGGAGGAGATGATAGGCGAATGATTGAATGCGAAGACCATGACGGGAATGAGCAGCCAAAGGCTTTCCAGCAGGCCGGAAATGCTGAAACCACCTGCGCTGTTGCGAGGGAAGCTGGAGAAGATGGCGGTGTTCCAGTGAGGAATCAAATAGAGGGAGAAGAGCACCAACACGGCAACGAAGGGATAGACAAGGATGCTCATCACCTTGGTGGTGACTGCGGTGCCCAGGCGGACAATAGCCATGAGCACGACGACAAGCACCAGGGATAGAAGCCACCGCGGAGGAGCCGACATGTGCATCTGGTTGACGATGAAACTTTCAGCCGTGTTGGTGATGGAAATGCCGTAGACCAGCAGGATCGGGAAAATCGACAGGAAATATATGATCGTGAAGATCAAGCCAAAACCGTAGCCGTAGTGCTCCTCCACCACGTCAGTGATGTCATCGCCTGGCTTATCGGCTGAGAGCACGAACCTGCTCATGGCTCTATGGGCGAAGAAAGTAGTCGGGAAGGCAATAATCAGCATGAAGATCAGCCCGATGATGCCGCCGCTGCCCGCATCGATAGGCAAGAAGAGCACTCCGGCTCCGATGGCGGTGCCGAACAGGCTCAGCATCCATACCGTATCGCCCTTATGCCATTTGGCAGCATATTCCTTGGTCCCCTTTGCCGCTTCAACGCGGGCAGTCGGGTTTTCCGCATTCGTCATACCGGAACCTTTCTTCTTTCTTCTTCAAACCTCTTCGTTACTTGTCAAACACGGTCCTGCGGAACCGCTTGCCGGTAGGGGTGCCCGCCAAACCGCCAATGCCCGTTTCCCGCAATGAGGAGGGCATGCTCTCGCCGATGGACTTCATTGCTCCAATAACCTCATCAGCCGGAATCCTGCTCACGCCGCCCGAGAGCGCAATATCGGCAGCTACAAGAGCGTTGGCAGTACCTATGGCATTGCGCTTGACACAGGGGATCTCCACCAAACCAGCGACAGGATCACAGACCAGACCCAGCAGGTTGCTCAATGCGATGGCGAAGGCCTGGGCACATGTGGAGGAATCCCCCCCGGCCCCCTCTACCGCCGCTGCGGCCGCCATGCCGGAAGCGCTGCCCACCTCGGCCTGGCAGCCGCCTGTGGCCCCGGCGATCATGGCCTGGTTGGCTGTGACAAGCCCAAAGGCACCGGCAGTGAACAGACAACGAATCAGTTTATCATCATCTAATCCCAACCGGTTCTTGAGAACGGTGATCACACCAGGCAACGTGCCCGAAGAACCCGCGGTAGGGGTCGCGCAGATGATCCCCATGGCAGCATTGACCTCGTTTGTCGCCATTGCAGCCACGACGGCTTCCAGCATGGCATCGCCGCTCAGGCTGGTCCGCGTCTTCCTGTAATGCTCCAGCAGGGCTGCCTCGCCACCGGTCAAGCCGGTCTTGGAGAACACGCCCTTGCCTTGGGAGCCCCTGTCCACGGCTGA
Source organism: Bifidobacterium asteroides (assembly GCF_019469425.1). Classification (NCBI taxonomy): domain Bacteria; kingdom Bacillati; phylum Actinomycetota; class Actinomycetes; order Bifidobacteriales; family Bifidobacteriaceae; genus Bifidobacterium; species Bifidobacterium asteroides. The sequence continues at coordinate 1,706,525 of NZ_CP048272.1, forward strand.
TTTCATCGTTTGCAGATTCTTGGACATCTTCGCCCAAACTTCCTCGCGGGTCTCATGATATCGACGCATCTCCTCGTCAATCGCTATATCCGATATCGACAGGCCGCGATCTTGGGCCATACCCACCAATTCGGCGATCGAGCTGAACATTTCCATGCCTCCTAGTCGATGTAGATCATCCGGGACGAGTGACCGGCGATCTCTTGCTGCATCTGTGCCGACAATGGGTTGTCCAGATCGAAGTCATAGAGCGTCATGCCAGGCCGATCCCCGGACTCGTACCGGGTCTGTTTCGTCACGCCTGCTTCATGGAGCCGGTCCTGCATCTGCTCCAACCAACCGTCTCCGTCATTTTCAGACTGATCGCGTTCCACCAAAAGAATGGGCAGAAGCCCGGAGGGGGTGATTGCGCATCCGTCCAGTCTGATGCGACGCACCTCAATGGTCCCGCCCCCGATGGAACAGGCCGCATAAGTCACCCGGCCGCCGTCACCAAGCAGGTCAACAACTGCAGTATTGGGGTGGCCAATGGGACTGGACCCTTCTTCCTCGTGAAAAGCCAGCGTCATACCCTGTTTTTGGGCGATCTCGACAGCTTCGGGAACACGGGTGTCGTCAGGCGCAAAACCGAGCAAACCGCCAACTATGGCGTAGTCAGTGCCGTGCCCCTTGTGGGTTTGCGCGAAGGAATCATAATAGTGGATATCGGCTCGACGCGGCGCCCCTCCTATAAGGATATGGCCGACCCGTCCGATAGCCACCGCTCCAGCCGTATGCGAACTTGAAGGACCTATCATAATGGGGCCGATGATGTCAAATACGCTTTTGTATTTACCCATGCCTACTTCCTCTTCCCGTTCCGCCAGGCGTTGAAGTTTCATGCTTTGCGATTACCGCTGCTGCACCACACTGACGGGTCCGAGCGGACCACATTCATCCTACATTTGCAATTTTCATATCACAAATCAAAAAATTTATCATGAGTCTCAGGAGTGTTACATCAGCGGATGTTGCCCCCCCCCCCGCATACGTAGAGGGTTCGTTCACGTCGGACACGCCCAAGGGCTTCGGGTCGGCACCGCGCGCACAATGGAATCATGCCAATTCCAGCGATCGTCATCCTCGGCATCCTGGCGGTGGCGGCCATTGTCGTCACGGCGGTGGTGCTGGTTTTTCGCGTCCAAAGGCGGCATAGGTTCGCCATGCAGATCCTGGCCCGGGACGACGACCAGCTCAGCTACGCCTTCGTCATCAACCCCTCCAAGCCACAGGCGGCTGCCGCCCGCGAGCGCATCCAGCAATACTGCCGCGACAAGGGCATCCGCGAATTCAGCTTCATCGAAACCCGGCTGGATCGGGACGGGAGGACCTGCGCCCGCATGGCACTGGACTGCGGAGCCAATGTAGTCGTGGCCGTGGGCGGGGACGGAACCGTACGCACCGTGGCCAGCGCCATGGCATCCAGCGATCATGTCATGGGCATCATCCCTATCGGGACCGGCAACCTCTTTGCTCGGAACATGGGCATTCCCGTAGGCGATCTGGATGCCGCCCTGGCCGTGGCTACCTCGCACGGATCCACCCAGGTCGACGTAGGGCGCATGGCTCTGCTGGACCAGGAGGATCAGGAGCGACGACGGGGCCATGCCTTCCTGATCATCGCCGGCATCGGATTTGATGCCTTGATGATCGACGACACCGACCCCAATCTGAAGAAGACGGTCAGCTGGCTGGCATACTTCATCAGCGGCGCTAAGCATCTGTTCGCACCCAAGTACACGGCCGACATCGCCATCACACGACCCGACCAGGTCACGCAGACCAATACCTCGGTTACCTTCCGCACCTTCATGGCTGGCAACTGCGGGGAGATTCCCGGATTCTCCCTCATGCCCGCCGCCTCCTATGAGGACGGCATCCTGGACTTCGAGATCATCGACACCTCAGCTGGCCTGATCGGCTGGGCCAACCTCTTTGGAGATGTCATGCATCAGACCATCACCCGCAAAGCCAGCCAGAGCCCCCTATCCACCAACTCCACCATCGTCCAGCTGCAAGGATCCAAGGCCGAGATCCGCCTGGAGAAGCCCGCTTTGGCCCAAGTGGACGGCGACATTCTGGGCGAGACACGCCATATTGCGCTCAGCGTGGAGCACCGGGCCCTGAACGTGCGGGTGCCCCGGTCCGACTGAGACTGGGAGAGCCTGTTGCCCCTCTGTCCGCTTTCTCATGCCGGGGTGGCATGATGGGAGCCATGACAGCACAGAACGCAGGCAGGCCTGCCAGCCCAGAAGATCTGATCAACGTCGACGATCTGATTGGCAGGTACTACGATCTCATCCCCGACCCTTCCATCCCCTCCCAGCGCGTGTCCTTCGGCACCTCCGGGCATCGTGGCTCCGCCCTGACAACCTCCTTCAACGAGGCCCACATCGTGGCCATCAGCCAGGCCATAGCCGAACAGCGAGCCAAGGACGGGGCCACCGGACCGCTCTACCTGGGCCGCGACACCCACGCCCTCTCCCTGCCCGCCTGGAAGACGGCCATCGAGGTCCTGACAGCAAACAGGGTACGGGTGCGCATTGACGCCAATGATGACTACACGCCCACACCCACCGTCTCCCAGGCCATCCTGACGCACAACCGGGCGGCCGACGGCACCCAACGCTTCTCCGGCAAGGATTTGGCTGACGGCATCGTGGTCACCCCCTCTCATAACCCACCCACTGACGGCGGATTCAAGTATGACCCGCCCACAGGCGGTCCGGCTTCGGCCGAAACCACAAACGCCATAGCGCAACGGGCCAATGAGCTTCTGGGCGACTACAAGCGGGTCAAGCGGATTCCCTTTGAGGATGCCATTAAATCCGACCTCGTGGAGCGCTTCGACTACCGGGAACACTACGTGGCTGACCTGGGCAATGTCATCGACTTTGATCTGCTCAGATCTTCCGGGGTACGTCTGGGCATCGATCCGCTGGGCGGCGCCTCGGTCAACTACTGGCCGCTGATCAATGAAAAGTACGGCCTGAACATCGGCATCGTCAACCCAGAAGTGGATCCGACCTGGCGGTTCATGACCATTGACCACGATGGGAAAATCCGCATGGATCCCAGCTCACCTTATGCCATGAAGGGTCTGGTTGATCGCCTCAACGCCGGGGCCTGGGACTCCTACGACCTGGTGGGCGGCACCGATCCGGATGCCGATCGGCATGGCATCGTCTGTCCAGGAACCGGCGTTATGAACCCCAACCACTACATCGCCGTCTGCGCGGAATACCTCTTCTCGGGCAACCGACCCGGATGGCCCCAAGGTGCCGGCATCGGCAAAACCCTGGTCTCCTCCTCCCTGATCGACCGCGTGGCTGCCTCCATCGGCGCCAGGCTGATCGAGGTGCCTGTAGGCTTCAAGTGGTTTGTCAACCCCCTCTTCAAGGGCGAGGTGGCCTTCGGCGGCGAGGAGAGCTCCGGGATGAGCTTCCTGCGCCGGGACGGCCGTGTCTGGACAACGGACAAGGACGGGCTGATCCCTGACCTCTTGGCTGCCGAAATCACAGCCAAGACCGGAAAGAATCCGGCTCAGCTCCACCAGGAGCAGGTGGAACGCTTCGGCCAAAGCTGGTACAAGCGAGTGGACACCCCTGCCACGTTGGAGCAGAAGCAGAAGTTCGCTCAGTTGAACGGCGACGATGTGACGGCTTCCACCCTGGCGGGCGAGCCCATCACTGCCAAGCTGACCGAGGCCCCGGGCAATGGGGCCAAAATCGGAGGCATCAAGGTAACCACCGAGAACAACTGGTTCGCCGCCCGCCCCTCCGGCACCGAGAACATCTACAAGGTCTACGCCGAATCCTTCGTTTCCCCTGAGACCCTGGATCAGGTTCTGGACGATGCCGACCAGGTGGTCACCAAGGCTCTGGGCTGAGCTTCAGACAAGACCCCTGCCCTCCTCCGCGACAGTCATCGCTGGGGCGGGGGTTCTCTATTTTCCTGTTTAAACTGAAACTATGACCAATGACAAGAATCTGGTCGTCTCCACCGACGGCAGTGCACTGAGCAATCCCAATGGCCCCATGGGTTGGGCTTGGGCCGATCACCAGGGCGGCGACGCAGATGCAGGCGGCGCCAGCAACGGCACCAATCAGATTGGCGAACTGTGCGCCGTGCTGCAGGCCCTGCGCGCCCACCCAGGCGAGCGCCCGCTGGTCATCGAAACCGACTCCCAATACGCCATCAACTGCTCCACCACCTGGGTGCCCGGGTGGAGGAAGAAAGGGTGGAAGAACTCCCAGGGCAAGCCGGTCAAGAACCGCCCGCTTATTGAAGCCATCGACCAGGCGATCCAGGCACGGGCGGGATCGGTCAGGTTTGTCTGGGTCAAGGGCCACGCCGGCAACACATTCAACGAAAAAGTGGACACCCTGGCCCGCGGCTACGCCACAGCTGCAGGCAAGGGCGACCGGGAAGGCTGTCTTCCTATCGAAGGCTGGCGTTCGCTGCTGGCCTCCCCCTATGCCAAAGGCACGCAGGTACCGCCCGCAGTCAAGGAGGAGCTGGACGCAGGACCCCGAGTTCTGGACGAGCTGGGCCGCAAGAAGGTTCGCCTGGACCAGGAAGAGCAGAAAGATCTAGCCGAAACCGCCGTCGAGTCCCAGGCTGTGAATCCCGAGCAGGCCGAATCTGTAGAAGCAACAGCTGATGCAGACGATGATGCGAAGCCCGAGGCCATCAATGGCATGCCCGACCCCGACTTAACCGATGGTCAGGAAGACGAACTCGGGCCGGCTTTCAAGGGCACCTCGGACGCCGATGCAGCTGACCAGGAGACCAAGGACTCCGGGGCCCGGGGACTGAGAGCCAGCGGTCGCATCCGCATCACGCCGCCTCCTTCCGGCAGCAGCATGTTCACGGGACAGGACCTGCATATCGTCGGCAGCATCGATATAGATGCGGACATTGACCCTGACGGCTTCGTGACCATCCAGGAGGCGCCTTTCCGCCTGCATGCCATCGAAGTGGAGGATTAAGCGGCTTCTGGACCGTCAGGGGCCATCGTCTAAACTGGAGTGAACCTGAACCAACAAGACCCGCAGACATCAGCTGTTAAGCGCATGCGGGCATGAAGGAGCGTGTATGGACAAGACCGAGCAGGACAGACTGAAGAAGGCCGCCGGCATCGAAGCAGCCAAGCTGGTCGAGAACGGCATGACCGCCGGGCTGGGCACCGGATCCACGGTTCGGTTCTTCGTGGATGAACTGGGACGGCGCGTCAAGGAAGAGGGTTTGGAGTTCACCGGCGTGACCACCTCCCGGCGGACCAAGGAACAGGCTGAAGGCTATGGAATCCGCATCGTCGACATCGACCAGGTGGATCACATCGATGTCACCATCGACGGGGCCGACGAGGTCGACAGGGACTTCAACGGCATCAAGGGCGGCGGCGCAGCCCTGCTCTGGGAGAAAATCGTGGCCGTCAACTCTCGACGGATCGTCTGGATCGTGGACGAGTCCAAGGTGGTCGACACCATCGGCCGCTTCCCCCTGCCCGTGGAGGTCATCCCCTTCGGCGAGCGCCACGTCCTGGATCGCTTTAAGGAACGCGGCTATAACCCTGTCCTGCGGATGGACGGCCAAGGGCAGCCGGTTCTGACAGACGAGCACAACCACATCATTGATCTGCATCTGAAGCGGATTGATCACCCACAGGATCTGGCCCAAGACCTGATCACCACCGTGGGAGTCGTGGAACACGGCCTCTTCCTCAACATGGTCGACACGGTCATCGTGGGCGATCCCAACGGGCCCCGGGTCATGACCAACGCCAACAAGTGAGCATCAGCTATCATCCCGCATCCTGGCTGGAAGTATCCGGCTGGCCACGATGACCGGCGATGATATGCATGAAGCCCCCTGCGTCCATTCGATGCGGGGGGCTTCGTCGGCCCTGAGGGCCAAAGTCATAAAGCTACTTGCGCTGGTGACGAGTCTTGCGCAGCAGTTTGCGGTGCTTCTTCTTGCTCATCCGCTTGCGGCGCTTCTTGATGACAGAACCCATCCGAGCCTCCGATCCTTAGTTACCTGGAAGTGTCCAACTTGCTTATCCTACACCGCTTACGGGACGACTAGAGCGGGAAGGCCTTGTAGAAAGCCTCCAGTGCAGCCCGCTGGCCCTGAGCGCGGAAGACCACCGTATCATTCTGCCAGATGACCAATGCCTTGTGCTCGTCGCTGCCATCCGCCTTCTCCAGGTAGGATCCGGTGACCGTGCCGCCGCTGCGAACATTGCCCGAGGCCAGCTCCTTGCCGGACATGCCCGTGGACTGGCTGTCATAGAGCGCCTTGGCATCTTCGCTCCTGGACCACTGAGCCAGGTGGAGGCTCACATCCCCGCCCGACCTGCCGGTGGAGTAGACCAGGTTGTACTCCTCGATAGGCGTACGGGTGCTCCATTCGCTGTCAGAATCCGCTTTGACGCGGGCGAACTCGCCCACCGTATCAGGCATGGCCTTGAGCAACTCGGAAGCCGAATCAGGAAGGGGCGCCGCCGTGGCCTTGGGGCTGCTGGCTTGCGGGGGTTGAGAGGAAGCGGAAGCCGAGTCCTGGGCGACGGACTCTTGGCTGCGCACCGCCCAGTGAGGCCAGACGAAGGCCGATAGAAGCACTAGGACGACCACCGCTGCAAGGGCGATGACCAGACCGATCCGTCGACGGCGCTGCCTGGCATGCGCGGAGGAGTCAGAGGAAGAGGACACGGATGCAGAAGGATTGTCAGCCATGTCTCCATTCTCTCATGGGCAGGGTGTCGGCACTGCGAAGATGCCGTAAAAGCCCAGCTCATCGTCCCTGAATCCCGATAGCGTGCAGGTATGGCCAAGACGACGACGCAATATGTGTGCACGGAGTGCGGATGGACCGGCGGCAAATGGTTCGGACGCTGCCCGGAATGCGGCCAGTGGGGAACGATCGAGGAATTCCATGAAGCCCGTCTCGTAGGTGCGGGCGGGGGTCTGTCCACCTCCGGCGGCAGCCATACGGCACCTGCGCCCCCGAAGAACGGCCTGGCCCGGCCCATCACCCGGGTAGGCACGGACCTGGTAAAGCGCATTCCCACAGGATTCGAGGAATTCGACCGGGTCCTGGGCGGAGGCATCGTGCCCGGGTCAGTCATCCTCTTGGCCGGCGAGCCGGGCATAGGCAAGTCCACCCTCCTGCTGGAGACCGCCGGCCGCGTGGCCGACCGGGGAGGCGGAAAAGGCAAGGTGCTCTATCTGTCAGGCGAGGAGTCCCAGGCCCAGGTGCGGATGCGGGCCAGTCGGGTGGGAGCGCTCAAGGACCCACTATTGCTGGCTTCGACGACCGACCTTGCCACGGTGCTTGGGCTGATCGAGCGCGAGAAGCCGACACTGGCCATTGTGGACTCCGCCCAGACCATCGTCTCCAGCCAGGTTGACGGCATCTCCGGGGGCTCCACCCAGGTACGCGAGGTGGCCATCAGCCTGATCGACATGGCCAAATCGCACGACATCCCCATCCTCCTGGTTGGCCACGTGACCAAGGACGGCTCCATCGCCGGGCCGCGGACCCTGGAGCATCTGGTCGATGTGGTCTGCCAGTTCGAGGGCGATTCCCAGACCGCGTTACGCCTGTTGAGAGCCGTCAAGAACCGTTTCGGCCCCACCGACGAGGTTGGCTGCTTCGACATGGGCGAGCAGGGCATTGAGGAGGTCAGCGATCCCACTGGGCTCTTCCTGTCCACGACCGGGCAAGAGGTTGAGGGCACCTGTGTGACCTTCACCTTGGACGGCCACCGCAGCCTGCCCATCGAGATCCAGGCCTTGGTTACTTCGTCTGTCCTGCCCACGCCCAGGCGCAACACCAACGGGATCGACGCCAACCGTCTGGCCATGCTAGCTGCGGTGCTCTACCGCCACGGTCGCGTCAACCTGCTGACACGGGACCTGTATGTGTCCACCATCGCCGGCGGGCTGGCCAAGGAACCCGGATGTGATCTGGCCATCGTGGCCGCCCTGGCCAGTGCAGCCAAGTCCCGACCCATCCAGCGCACGACCTGTGCCATGGGCGAGATATCGCTGACCGGGCAGGTCAGGCCAGTGCCTCAACTCAATCACCGGCTGCAGGAGGCCACTCGACTGGGATTCACCCGGGCACTGGTCCCGCCCGACCGGCATTCAGGAGCCCGAAAGCCCATCCAGGGACTGGAAGTGGTCGAGGTCAACTATCTGGCCGAGGCACTGGACGCCCTGGGGCTGGTCTGAGCCCGGTGGCCGCAGGGCCCTATCGCACCCTATGGCGCTCACCTGCCGACTCGTTAACCTGCCAGACTAGGATGGAGTCGCTGGAAGACCGACACCCATCATCACGAGGAGCAGATCAGCATGACCATCTTCACCAGGAAAACCTTACGCAGGCTGACGACGGCCGTACTCACGACAGTCACGCTCATGGTCGGCGCGGCCTGCGGCTCCTCGTCGAGCAGCAGTGGACAGTCAGCGGCTAAGCAGGACATCACCCAGCAAACCATCAAACCTGGCACCCTGACCATTGCCACTGGAGACCCGGCCTACGCCCCCTACGTGCAGGACAACAAGCCCGAATCCGGCAAGGGCTACGAGGCAGCCGTTGCCTATGCAGTAGCAGAGAAAATGGGATTCGACAAGGCGCACGTCACCTGGACCAGGACCACCTTCGATGCCGCCATCGCCCCGGGAAGCAAGGACTACGACCTGAACATCCAGCAGTTCTCCATCACCCCGGAACGTCGACAGGCTGTGGACTTCACTCCCAGCTATTACAACTCCACCCAGTCGCTGGTGGTCAGAAACGACTCCTCATACGCTTCCGCCACCTCCCTCGCCCAAATCAAGGACGCCAAGATAGGAGCCATGGTCGGCTCCACCTCCTATGAGATGGCCCACAAGCTTGTCAAGCCTGACATCGATACCTTCAACGACGATGTGGCCTCGTCCCAGGCCTTGGACACCAACCAGATCGACGCGCTTGTCGTGGACACCCCCTCAGCTGTGACCATGGTCGATTCCGGGCAGGTCAAGAACGCCAAGATCCTCGGGCAGATCAAGGGTTCGCAGGACCCGGAGGGCATGGGCATGGTCCTGCCCAAAGGCTCCACACTGACCCCGGTTGCTTCCAAGGCTGTCACCACCCTGAAGAAGGATGGAACCTTGGACAAGCTGCAGAACCAGTGGCTGCATGTCTACACCTCCCTGCCTACCCTGGGCTGAGAGAAGAAAGGAAACCTAGTCGTTCATGGCCACCTCGGCACAAGACGCGGTCAGCGATATTCAACGGGAACGGGAACGCTACGGTCGTCGGCAGAATCTGCGCTCAGTGGCGGTCAGCATCGCCAGCACGCTTGTACTGGCCCTGCTGATTGCTCTGGGGCTGCACGCCTCACCTGGCTGGCCCCGGGTCAAGCAGTCGTTTTTCTCCGGCGCTTACTTCGCCCAAGCCTTCCCCAAGGTCCTTCGGGGACTCTGGCTCAATCTGGAGGTCCTCTTCTTCGCGGTCATCGGCGTGGCCTTGCTGGGCACCCTGCTGGCCATGATCCGCACCAGCCGGAACCCGCTGCTCTTCCCCCTACGGGTGCTGGCCCAGGTCTACACCACGATCATGAGGGGGATCCCCATGATCGTGGTCCTCTACCTGATCGGCTTCGGCATCCCTGGTCTGGCCATCTTCAACCGGATCCCGGCAGCCCTGCTGGGCACCGTGGCGATCATCCTCTCCTATTCGGCCTACATCGCCGAGGTCCTGAGGGCCGGCTTCCAGGACGTCGGCCCCTCCCAGAGGGCCTCGGCGCGTTCACTGGGCTTGACCTCGGGACAGACCATGCGTCTGGTAGTCATCCCCCAGGCCCTGCGCAAGGTGGCTCCGGCACTGATGAACGACTTCATCTCCATGCAGAAGGACGTGGGGCTGATTTCAGTTCTAGGAGCGGTCGACGCGGTCAGGGCGGCCCAGATCATCGTGGCCACCTCCTACAACTTCACCCCCTACGTGGTGGCCTCGGTGCTCTTCATCGCCACCTCGGTCCCCTTCATTCTTCTCAATGACTGGTATTCCAACCGGCTGCGCAAGCGCGAACAGAGCGGAGGCATGGTATGAGCGAACAGGCAGGCGCCGATCAGGACCAGCCAGTGCTCCGTTTGGAGGATGTACGTAAGACCTACCCTGGGGGCAACAAGGTTCTGCGCGGCATCTCCATGACCATCATGCCTCATGAGACCGTGGCCCTGCTGGGCCCCTCGGGGTCAGGCAAGTCCACTCTGATGAAGTGCATCAACCTGCTGGAGACCGTCAACGACGGCAGGATCTGGCTGGGCGGCACCGACATCACCGATCCCAGGATCGACCAAGATGCCTGCCGTGCCAGAATCGGCGTGGTCTTCCAGCAATTCAACCTCTTCCCCCACATGAACGTCCTGAAAAATGTGACTCTGGGAGCCGTCAAGGTCCACGGCATGCCCAAGGACCAGGCCAGGGAGCGGGCCCTAGAACTGCTGGACCGGATCGGCATGAGGAAGAAGGCCGGAGCATACCCCGACCAGCTCTCCGGCGGCCAGCAGCAGCGGGTGGCCATCGTCCGGGCCCTGATGACCGATCCGGAACTGCTCCTGCTGGATGAGATCACCTCAGCCTTGGACCCCATGCTGGTGGGCGAGGTCCTGGCCATGGTCTCGGAGCTGACCGCCGGTGGCACCACCATACTCATGGCCACCCACGAAATGAGTTTCGCCCATCACGCAGCCAACCGAGTGGTTCTGCTGCTGGACGGTGTCATCGCTGAGAACGGAACGCCGCAAGAGGTGATGGACGAGTCGGAGAATCCGCGCACCAGGGAGTTCTTCAGCCACTTCCGAGGGCTGTGAGTTCCCGAGTACCTTCAGCTTTCAATTGGCGGAAAACACCTTTCCTGAAGCCTTGGTCAGCTCCAGGGTGCGATCGGCGTCCAAGACCAGCTGTCGTTTGAGCGGCTCCTCGCCCGCATACCGTCTCTGACCGCGCAGACGGCTGAGGAACTCCACTCGTACCCGGTGACCGTACAGGTCCACCCAATCCGGCCGGACGGCATTGGCCTCCAGGATTCTCGGCATCTGCTCGCCTGGGGCCAGGAAGGTCTCCTTGGTGCCGATGGAGATGGCGGCGGGCATCCGCCAAGGCGAGCCCTGAGCCAGCCGACCCTCCCGGCACTCCGAGGTCGCCATGGGATCCGTAGGCAGACCCAGGTCGACCAACCAGCCTGCATAGACTCCATCTGCGGGCATCATCCCCTGGCTGTCGGGAGCAAGGTTGGCAGTCGGGAAGCCCAAGCGGCGACCACGCTGCTCCCCATGGACCACCGTGCCTTGGACCATGTGCGGCCGGCCCAGAATATCCAGGGCCGCATCCACATCGCCGTCAAGGATCAACTGCCGAAGGTGGGAGCTGCTCCAGGCTCTTGCCCGATGTCGCTCCAGGCTGTCAGCGTTAGGCAGGGTGCAGTCGCCTGGACCCTGGTCGTCCACGACTTCCAAATCGAACAGTCCTGTGTCCGCCAGGTCGCCAATGGCCTTGATATCGCCGATTCGTCCTGCGCCCATCTGCGCATCGCGGCCCAGGACCAACGTGCGCATGGCCAGCTGTTCGGTAAGCTGCTTGAGGAAGAACCGATAGGATTTGGCAGCGAAGGCCAGCGTGTACCGCACCACCACAGCCTGTTCCAGCCCCAGCTGGGCCATCAGCCGCAAGCGCTCATCTAGCGGCATGATCTGGTCAGGGTCATGGTGAACCAGGCTTAGAGATGGTTCAGTCATGTCATGGCTGTCAGCATAGCTGTGGACCAGTTTGGGACTGGGGTCGAAGACCAGAGCCATAGGCCAATCCTGGCCCTTGGCAGCGAACTCTACCACCCGGCGCAGGAGGGCCTGATGACCCCGATGCATGCCATCGAAGACACCAATAGTGACCACGCTGGGCCGGGTCCCCAAGGTTCCCGGCCACCTGACGATCCCCGACTCATCCGGGCTGACCTGGCTGACCTTCATCCGCTTCCCATCACTTAGTCATGGCGGCCCCCGAACCCGGGCACCGATAATTCCTTAAGCACTGTATTCCCGCCGTCGCGCCCTGACAAGACCCTTGGGCTAAATCCGAGCCTGCACACTCAGGCCTCGGGGTGGAAGACCGCATCCGGCTTGGCCCCGCCTCGTGAACTGGGCGCTAGGATGGCAGCCAAGCGTTGCCTGCCCTCAGGTCCGGCCAGGGCGGCCGTGGGCCCGGCGACAGGCAGATCCAAAAATCCTCCGTTAGCCACCCTGGCTGCCTGATTGGCATCCAGGTTCAGGACAGGCATGCTCATGCGTGCCGCCTGCGCCAGACTTAGAGAGCCATCCAACATCCCCTGCCGGTCGCGGTCCGGAACCATACGACTGCGAACAACCGTCTGACCTTGTCGGTTCCGGTAGGTGTGAGGGACCACCTGACCGCCCAAAACCCTGGACGCCAGGTCGGGATCCTCCAAGTCGAACGGGCCCACACGAACCCTTCTTAGGGCGATCAGGTAGCCGCCCAGATCCAGCCGCTCGCCCAGGTCACGAGCCAGGGCCCTGATGTAGGTGCCACTGGAGCAGGTCACCTCCACATCCGCATCGACCACCCTGGCGCCCTGGTCGGGCAGATCTACACGGCGAAAACCAAGCAGACGGAAGGATACGATCCGAATGCGGCGGGGCTCCAGCCTGACCTCCTGGCCTGCGCGAGCCAGGTCATAGGCCCGTCTGCCCTTGACCTTGATGGCGGAGAAGGCATCTGGCACCTGGTCGATCCAGCCGGTGAAGCAATGGTCAATCAAATCCTGCAGACCCTGGGCTGTCAGTTCGTCGACCTTCTGCGCAGCTCCAGGACGCGCCGGCAGCAAATCCCCGTCCGCATCGTCCGTGTTGGTGCCCAGTCCCAGGCGCATGGTGGCACGGTAGGTTTTGTCATGGCCGACGATGACCGTCAGCAGCCGCGTAGCCTGGCCGAACCCTACGATCAGGAGGCCAGTAGCCATAGGATCCAAGGTCCCGGCATGGCCCACGCGACGCATGCCAAGGCCAGAGCGGACGGCTGCCACCACATCATGGCTGGTTACACCGCTCGGCTTGTCAACAAGGATGATGCCCGAGGTCGGTTCATCATGGCCAGAATCCATCACGTCCGATGACTCAGCGGTCGGCTTCATCCGCATCCCCTGCCGCAGGTTCGTCAGGGACGGAGCCTGACTCATCGGTCTTTTCTTCATCGTCATGCCTATATGGATCGGGGTCGCCGGCATAGCTGGCATTGACTCGCGCCTTGGCCATGGCCTCGTCCCGATGACGGGCCGCGGTCAGCACATCCTCAATCTCGGTAGCCTCGGCAGGCACCTCATCGTAGATGAAGCGCAAGGTAGGCGTCAGCCGCAGACCGGCCCGAGCACCGACAAGGGTGCGCAGCCTGCCGGAGGCCTGCCTCAGGGCCTGCTGGGCACGCTTGCGTTCCCCGGCCTCGTGTCCGGACCGGCCCAGCTGAGTCCAGTAGATCTTGGCTATCTGCAGATCGTTGGTGACCCGAACCTCAGTGACGGTGACCCCTGCCAGGCGCTTGTCGTGCATCTGGGACTCCAGCGCAGAGGCCACAACCCGTTGTATCAGGGCTGCTATGCGTACAGCGCGGGGATTTCCAGCCATCATGATTCCTTTCTCGAACCGTCCATGACCAATCTTTGCATTCATGGACATCCGCCCCGGCCGGGGAGTACCCGGACCGGGGCGGATCGCCATGGACCCTCCGACATGTGGTCGGATGGTCAACAGGTCCTACTTACGTTCCACTTCCTGCATCTCGTAGGTCTCGATGATGTCGCCCACCTCGATGTCGTTGAAGGAGCCCAGGTTGATACCAGCCTCGTAGCCTTCGGACACCTCGTTGACGTCGTCCTTGAACCGACGCAGGGAGGAGATCTCCAAGTCGTTGATGGTGACCACCCCGTTGCGGGCAATGCGAGCCTTGGTGCCCCGCTTGACGGTGCCGTCCTGGACCATGACGCCCGCGATGTTGCCGAACTTGGAGGAGCGGAAGATCTCGCGGATCTCGGAGTGGGAGGTGGTGACCTCCTCGTACTCCGGCTTGAGCATGCCCTTGAGCGCAGCCTCGATGTCTTCGATGGCATTGTAGATGACCGAGTAGTACTTGATCTCCACACCCTCGCGGTCGGCCAGGTCCTGGACCTGCCTGTTGGGCCGGACGTTGAAGCCGATGATGACGGCCTTGTCGACCGTAGCCAGGTTGACATCGTTCTGGGTGATAGCGCCCACGCCCCGGTGGATGACCTGGATCCCGACCTCGTCGGAGACCTCGATCTTCATCAGGGAGTCTTCCAGGGCCTCGACCGAGCCGGAGGAGTCGCCCTTGATGACAATGTTGAGCATGTCCACCTCGGACTTGGCGAACTGCTCCTTCAGGCTCTCCAGAGAGACCACCTTGCGGCGCTTGGCGAGCTGGGCGGCACGGGCCGAAGCCTCACGCTTCTCGGCAATCTGACGAGCAGTGCGGTCGTCGGGAGCGACCAGGAAGAGGTCGCCGGCGGTAGGCACCGAGGTAAGACCCAGCACCTGGACGGGCGTGGAAGGACCGGCAGCATCCATCTGCCGGCCGTTCTCGTCCAGCATGGCGCGCACACGGCCATAGGCCGATCCAGCCACAATGGCATCGCCCACATGCAAGGTCCCCTGCTGGACCAGCACAGTGGCCACAGCTCCACGTCCCTTGTCCAGACGGGCCTCGACCGTGGCGCCGCGAGCGTCCATGTCAGGGTTGGCCCGAAGGTCAAGGTCTGCATCGGCAGTCAGCAGGACGGCCTCCAGGAGCTTGTCCACATTGGTGCCCAGCTTGGCAGAGATGTCGACGAACATGGTGTCGCCACCGTACTCTTCGGATACCAGCCCGAACTCAGTCAGCTGGCCACGCACCTTCTGGGGGTTGGCCCCCTCGACATCAATCTTGTTGACAGCCACCACGATGGGTACATGGGCGGCCTGTGCATGGTTGATGGCCTCCACGGTCTGCGGCATAACGCCGTCGTCCGCAGCCACCACCAGGATAGCCACATCGGTCAGCTCAGCACCACGGGCACGCATGGCCGTAAAGGCCTCGTGGCCAGGGGTGTCCAGGAAGGTGATCTTGCGATCCTCCCCGTCCAGGGTGACTGTGGCCTGGTAGGCCCCGATGCGCTGGGTGATGCCCCCAGCCTCCTTGGTGGTCGTGTTGGTCTTGCGAATGGTGTCCAGCAGCCGGGTCTTGCCGTGGTCGACATGGCCCATGACCGTGACCACCGGGGGCCTGGGCTGCAGGTTCTTGTCATCCTGGTCCTCACGTTCTTCGTCCAGGTTGATGTCGAACTGCTGAAGGAGCTCCTTGTCCTCCTCCTCGGCGGAGACGATGCGGATCTTCCACCCGATCTCGTCGCCCAGAATCTGGAATGTGGCCTCATCCAGGGACTGGGTGGCCGTAGCCATCTCGCCCAGGTGGAAGAGCACCGTGACCAAGGCAGCAGGGTTGACATTGATCTTGTCGGCCAGGTCAGCCAAGGTCGCGCCCTGACGAAGTTTGACGGTACGTCCATTGCCCGCGGGGATGCGCACACCGCCGATGACGGGTGCCTTCATCTCCTGGAATTCATGCCTCTTGGCCATCCGATTCTTGCGGGCCTTGGAGGACTTGCCTCCCTGGCGACCGAATGCTCCAGCAGCGCCGCCGCGACCGCGACCACCACGGCCTGAACCGCCGCGGAAGCCGCCTGAGGGCGCCGACGAAGCGCCGCCGAAACGACCGCCGCCGCCCTGATGTGTCTGCTGACCTGGACGGCTATGGCCCCACTGCCCTGGACGGGCACCCTGTCCGGATCGGCCACCACGACCGTTGCGGAATCCACCCCGGCCCCTGCGGGAGTCGTTGACGGTTGGCCTGGCCATAGGATGCGGCCTGGGAATGTCCGAAGGCATAGGGGCCTTCATCCCCTGTTTGCGGCTGAAAGGATTGTTGCCTGGACGAGGCGTGGATGCCCCCGGCCTTGCGCCATGCCGCATCGCCGCAGCGTTGGAACCGCCGGAACGGCCGTTGTTGCGCGAGCCTTGGGGGCCGGGCCTGCCCATGGCTGAAGGCTTGGGCCCACGGGACTGGTTGCGCCGCTCATGCTCGTTGCGGCTGCCCTGGGAGGCACCGGGCTTGGGGAAGCGGCCACCAGGACGCTGCTGACCCCGTGGCGCCTCGCCGTCGTCCGAGGGCCGGTGGTTCTGTCCGGGCTTGGGCCCAGGTGTGGACTGCTGGGTGCCGCCGGACTGCGAACGGCCATGCAGACCCTGGCCGCCTCCATGATCAGGGCTGCCGGGGCGGGCATTTCGTGCAGCGGCCTGACCAGCGTCGCCCTGTCCCTTTTGAGGGAAAGCGTTCTTGAGTCGACGAACCACAGGGGCCTCGACAGTAGAGGATGCGGACTTGACGAACTCGCCCATGTCCTTCAATTTCGCCAGAACAGTCTTGCTGTCTACGCCAAATTCCTTGGCCAGCTCATACACGCGTGCTTTGGGCACTTACTTTCTCCTTACCGGACCGCGCGTATGACCGGCGCGATCACTCTTTGATGACGGCGAACATATCCTGTCTCATCGTGCGACCATGATCGTGTTACCTCGTCTCTGTGCCGGGGCCGACGGCATGAACCACCGGACTCGGAATACTGGGTCCAGCATACTCGCGTCGTCGGATGTTTGCTCTCAGGCGTCTTCTCCAGCAGCCGAAGCCGTTTGCGCCTGCAGCTCACGCAATTTTTGCTGGTGGGCCTCCTCGGACTCGATGCCAATCTTCCAGCCGGTCAGCTTGGCGGCCAGACGGGCATTCTGGCCCTCTTTGCCAATGGCCAGGGAGAGCTGGGCGTCCTTGATGAAGGCAATGGCCGTGCGGTTGGACTCGCTGACGATCTGCACCTGGCGGACCACAGCCGGAGACAAGGCCGCAGCCACAAACTCGGCAGGATCCTTGGACCAGTCCACAATGTCGATCTTCTCAGGTCCAAGATTCTCCATGACGGCACGGACGCGAGCGCCCGCCGGGCCGATCAGCGCGCCCTTGGGATTGACCCCCTTGGTGTTGGCACGGACCGCGATCTTGGTTCTGGCCCCGGCTTCACGAGCAATGGCCATGATGGAGACCGCACCGGAGACCAGCTCAGGCACCTCCCGCTCAAAGAGGCGGCGAACCAGCTCCGGGTGGGAACGCGACACGATGATTTCCGGCCCCTTGAGCCCACGGGAGACATTGACCACGTAGACGCGAATCCGCTGGCCGTGCCGGTAATGCTCTCCAGGCACCTGCTCGCGGCGGGGCAGAATGGCCTCGACATTATCTACAGCCACATGCACATTGCCAGGATCGCTGGCATCCTGCTGCACGACTCCGGTGATCAGATGGCCCTTCTGACCCGAGAAAGCCCCGAAGACCCGCTCGTCATCGGCCTGGCGGAAGAGCTGGCGGATGACCTGGCGGGCTGTGGAAGCCGCCAGCCGATCGAAGTCCTTCGGTGTGTCGTCGTATTCCTCGCCCAGATCATATCCTGGTTCGGACTCTTCGGGGGTGGCCTCACGAGGAATTTCATCCTGTGCCCAGATGGTAAAAGTACCCGCACGTTCGTCCAGCTCCACCCGTGCATGTTTGGCTGCGTGAGGCGACTTCTGGTAGGCCAGAAGAAGAGCCTCGCTCAGTGCTTGATCCAAGGTCTCGGCATCAATCCCTTGTTCGTGTGCCAGCTGATGAATTTCAGCCAGGTCCAGTTCCATGTCAAGACCTCCTATGAAGTTATTCAGGCCGCGCTTCTTTTAGTCTGCAATGTCTACTATTCTAGCCTTTCATGCAGACACAGCCGGTTCCTGAATACCAAGGGTGGGCGAGTCGTAGGCCAGCGATCCTGGCGCGACGGATGAGAGCCGGCATCACAGTGCTTCTGCTGGCTGTCACAATCTCAGGATGCACACCCTCAGCCGTGCACGTCAGTCAGCACGATCCCAATAATCTCCGTCCTACTGCCTGCGAACAGGCATGGACGCAAGCCAAGCAGCCAGAACGACTTCAAAAGAACAAGGCCGACAACCGAGCCCAGGCCTGGATCAAAGCGGCCCGCGAGTGCCCTGCCAGGCTGGATGAAGCCACAGTGCACGCAGCCCAGGCTTTGACGGCATCCCAAGGCGGGCAGGCCAATCGTCAAACGGCTATGCTCAGACTGGTCCAGGCTGCACAACGGTTGGATCCGCTGTCCAAGGCGCTGCCCGTCGAATTGGCCGATCAGGCCATCACAGGCGAAGACCGTTCCGGATTCGAACTTTCGGTCCTCGCGGCCCGTAAGACGGATGCCGCATGGATGCTCACCCTAGCCGATGCGCACACTGCGGCCGCGCAGATTCTGGTCGGCCACACCAAGCACGATCCTCGACAGGGGGTGTATCCCACCACTGATCTGCTGGCTCACCCTGACGAGTCCATCGACCCCGCCAACGGAATACAGACACCTACCCCTGCCCTGATCGAGATGGATACGGCCCGGACCCTTCTGGCCGTGGGGAGGAAACTGAACGGCTCCTCAGGCACCATACGGACTGATGCCAGCCAGAACGCGAAAAGCCGCCAGCAGTCCACATCGGCCCTGGTCGATATGATCGTAGCCCACTTGTTCATGGCCATGAACCTCGGCTACCCGGCTACTTCGTCAGCCCTCCTGCAGGCACCAAAACACTGACTTCTAGGACAGGCCGGCCCACCCATGGGTTGCGCTGATCGCACTCGCAAGCTTTCTCATCTGTATATACGAGCAACCCTGGCAAGTCATGCCCAAACCTGTCCAATGGCGAAGATCGACCATCCAACAGAACTAATTCACTATCGCTTACTGCAGATTTCACAAACTGTACGGGTGACGTCAAAGGCTCGGGTGGTGATATTATAGAACGTGTTCTATAGGAGCATTCCTTAGGAACGCGGGGGGTATAAACCCGTGCAATGTAGGAGGCGACTGGTGCTGACTACCATATCGCCTTCTGCATTGGACGGTCTTTTATTTGCTCAGCATCAAAGCTCATGGCCATGCCAGACTGCCTGCGGTATTACGTCGCGTGGCCAGCCACATTGCATGTCCGGCAACCGCTACAACATTGCCGGAAATGCATCGCTAATTATGCCAGGCACCCGACTCAGCCGGCAAACCGGCATCGAGCTGAAAAGATGCGGCCGTCCTTGTTCAATCTGCTGACAGAACCAGACGCCCGTTCCAGGAAGGCTTCCACTCGCCCACCCCCAGGCAGCCAGTGAATTCCCGCCCGTCCGAGGAAGTGATAGTTACTGCACTTCCCGAGCGTTCCGCCTGAAAAACAAGGCTGCTTCCATCTTCCTCGCTTACCGTCGCAGTGGCTCTTCCGTCGTGAGCAAGGAAAACTGAGACCTGGGAATCGGTTCCATATGCATATTCGGTCGATTCCTGTCCCTGGCGAGTGACCAAAACAGTGCCATCACGCACCCAGAGCGGAACCGTGTCGAAGCCATGCTTTTCATGCATCCACTGGCCGGACTGTCGGCAGTCCACCTGGCGGCCGGTGAACCAATCCGTCCATACCCCCTGGGGCAGGTAGTATTCCACATCACCCGTGTACGAGAAGACCGGCGCCACCAAAAGCGATGGCCCCAGCATATACTGTCGGTCGCAATCCAGCGCCGTCCTGTCGTCAGGGAACTCCATGAACATGGAACGCATGACCGGGACGCCGTGCTCGTGTGCACCAAGTCCGACCTGGTACAGGTACGGCATCATGGATATCTTCAACCTGGTGAACTTTCTCAGCACGTTCACTGCGGTCTGCTCAGGGGGATTGACTACTCCCCTGCGCTCATCCTCCTCATCGAAGAGCCAAGGGACTCTGTAGACGGTAGAGCCGTGCAGCCTGGAGTGAGAGGAGAGCAGGCCGAAAGCTATCCACCGTTTATAAACAGCAGGGTCAGGCCTCGCTCCTTCAAAACCGCCGATATCGTGGCTCCAGAAACCAAAACCGGAACTTGCCAGCGACAGGCCAGCCCGCAAAGTCTGTGCCATGCCATTGAAGGTGGACTCACAGTCACCACCCCAATGAACGGGTTGCTGTTGGCCTCCCACCGTGGCAGATCGGGCATACAGGCAGGCCTGCCCCTTTCCGTACACCTCTTCGATGGCCTGGAAGACGGTCTGATTATATAGTTGCGTATACCAGTTATGCATGCTGGCAGGATCCGAACCATCAGACCAGACCACATCAGCAGGAATGCGTTCACCGAAATCAGTCTTGATGGCATCTACGCCTTGCTTGAGCAGATGCTTGACTTTCTCTTTGAACCACTTGCAGGCGTCTGGATTGGTGAAATCCACCAACCCCATGCCGGCTTGCCAAAGATCGGTCTGCCATATGTCCCCGTTGGGCTTGCGAACCAGGTAGCCCTTGTCTGCGGCCTGATCAAAGAGGGCGCTTTCCTGCCCGATGTATGGATTGATCCAGACACAAACATGCAGCCCCTTCTCGCGATGGAGACGTCCCAGTGTCCCCTCTATATCAGGGAAGAAGCGTCGATCCCATTGGAGGTCGGTCCAGTGGAATTCCCTCATCCAATAGCAGTCGTAGTGAAATACGCTCAGGGGAATATGCCGCTGAGCCATGCCGTCAATCATGGATGTGACGGTCTTCTCGTCATATTTTGTGGTGAAGGATGTGGTCAGCCAGAGTCCATATGACCAGGCAGGGACCATGGCCGGACAACCCACCAAGGCCGTGTATCGTTCCAGGATTCGTTCGGGATTCGGCCCAGCAATCAGATAGAAGTCCAGAGCCTCGCCGGGCACGCTAAACTGCACGGTCTCCGTGTTCTCCGTGGCCACTTCGAAGGAGACATGTCCGCGGTTGTTGACCAGAACACCATAACCTTTGCTGGTCATGTAGAAGGGAATGTCCTTGTAGCCTTGTCCGCTGGCTGTGCCCCCATCTTCATTCCAGATGTCTATACTCTGCCCGTTCTTCAGATATGGGCCAAACCTTTCGCCAAAGCCGTAGACTCTTTCCCCGACCGACAGTCCAAGCTGAATGGCAGTGAAAACCGGAGATTCATCATAGGCCCTGGCCGTGGGCGCTACGCCGAACTCCCCCGCCGGTTGCGTACTTACGGCAGCGTCGGGAGCCAAAGCGAACCTTGCCAGAGACTTGCCCCTGGCATGGGTGAGCTCCTTGCCCTCACATGCAAAAGCCATATCGAAGACAGGTCCCTTGGTCATGGTCAGACTCAGATTGCTTGAAGCCAGAGTCACCGAAGCCCCATCTTCTCCGACCTCCCCGTCGCCAGCGCCTTGGGCACTAGCCTTCACGAATCCGGAACTCGAATCCTGTTCGTGAACAGGGAAGCCCGGACAGGTCCTGGTCCCCTTCCAATGGGTTGCCTGCACTCGGATAATTCCTTCAGCAGGCGAAGTGGCATGGATTCTGAAGGTCGGCAGGTTCAAAGTGTCGGCCCGGCCGGCCACAACCCTCGTCGCAGCCAGGACATCGATGCTCCTCCCATCTGGCCTCACCGATAATTCATAGGGAGAACGTGCGTAGAGAGCCTCGACGCCTGGCCGAGTCAGCCAATATCCATCGGTGAACTTCATGCTATTTCACAGCTCCTGTAGTAATGCCCTTGGAAAGGGTTCTTTGGAAGATCAGATAGAAGATCAGCGTCGGTACGATGCTGATCAGCGAGGCCGCAGCGGTGGTGGTCACATCCATCAGCCTGTCTCCAGTCAACGACGCGATGGCGATGGGCACCGTCTGCTTGGAATTATCGATTAGGAAGGCCATGGGAATCATGTACTCATTCCAGGTCCAGATGAAGAAGAAGACCAGCATGACATTCAACGTGGGTTTGGAGATGGGGAAGACGATGTCTTTGAGAATTCTCCACCGACTGGCCCCATCTATGGCAGCAGCTTCCAGAATGGCCTTGGGGAAGGTTCCGTAGACGCTGGACAGAAGATAGGTGCCGAACGCGCTCTGGATGACCGTAAATATGATTACGATCGACCATTGCGAGTTGTACAGGCCCATGGCCTTGAACATGATATAGAGCGGATAGAGCAGGGCTTCCTGCGGCATCATATTGGCCAACATAATCAGCAGGACGATCCAGCGCCTGCCCTTGACGCGGCCGATGCCCAGGGCGAAGGAGTTCAGTACCGACAGTCCAACAGCCAGGAATGCCACCAGCGTGCAAATCCACATGCTGTTCCAAACTTTCTGTGGGAATCGGACTCTGGTCCAGAATTTCACTAGTCCGACAGCGCTGAATTCGTGCGGCCAGGAAAGAGGACCTGAGGCATTGTAGTCCGCCGTGGTTTTGAAGGCGTTCAGCAGAAGAACAAAAAACGGAAAGAGCATGATCAGTCCGCCGACAATCAGGAAGGCCAGGATTACCCAATCTCCTGTCGTCCGATTGTTCCGTGCTTTGGGAATCTTGCTTACAGCTGTCATGGTGCTACTCCTCGTCCTCTTGCTCGACCCGTTGCTGGACGTTGGTGAAAACGACAGAGATCACGATGATGACGATGGTCAGAGCCGTGGATATGGCCGCGCCATAGCCGACCTGTTGAGATTGGAAGAACTGTGTGTACGAATAGTAAGAAGGTACGATAGTGCTGTCGCCAGGCCCTCCCTTGGTCAGCATGTACACCGGAGCAAAGACCTTCAAGGCCGCAATGGTGCAAGTCAGAGCCACCACAAAGATTTCCGGCTTGATGGCTGGCAGGGTGATGACTCTGAACCGCTGCCACCAATTTGCCCCGTCCAAACTCGCCGCCTCGTAAAGCTCAGGATCGACACGCTGCAGTCCGGACATGAATATGACCAGGGGATAACCCAGCTGAATCCAAATCATGATGATCATCAGGAATACCAAGGCGGTATCGGGCGAGCCCAGCCAGTTGTGCTGAAAACGTCCCAGCCCTAGTCCTTTGAGTATGGCATTCAGCGCGCCGTTCTCGGGGCGGAATATCCAACCCATGACCAGAGCCGCCACCGAGATGGGCAGGAGCTGAGGGAAGTAGTAAACTGCGCGCATGGTTGAAGCTGTCTTGGCTCCGAACCGTTTTTGGACCACATCGAAGACCAGGGAGGCCAAGACCAGACCGATCAGGATGGGGATGACGACCATGGCCACGATCATCCATATGGAGTTGCGGAAGGAGGCCCAGAACGTGGCATCCTTGACCAGCCGCGACCAGTTGTCAATGCCGGCCCACCGTGGAGGCCGTATCCCCCGGTAGTTGGTGAAGCTCAGATAGATGTTCCAGATTGCCGGCACGATGATGATCCATAAAAGAACCAGTAACCCCGGTATCAGATACCACCAGAACCGATTGGAGGGATTGCCTGGTATCCTGGACATCCCTCGTTCCTGATCGGTCTTGGCAGCGATCGGTGCAGGATTTGCACTTCGAGACCCCATTGTTCGTTTCTCCTCAGCCTGAAAATATGTCTATCAGGGTCCGCTGCAGATAGCAGCGGAGCGGAGGCCGACGGCTGCCTGATCAAGTGCGCAACCGTCGGCCTATGGTTTGACTACTTCCTGAGACCCGATGTCTCGACGCCTTTGTCATACTTGCCCTGAAGCTCAGTAAGCACAGCCTTGGTGTCCTTGGTCCCGTTGACCAATTCCTGCAGGCCTGCATTGAGCTCGTCATAGAAGGTCGAGGTCGGCCAATCCGGATAGTAGCCCAGACGATCATCCTTGATGACCTGGTTGAAACCGGCGATCAGCTCCTTGCTCTTAGGGTCGCTTATCTGGGCAGGATCAGCAGCAATGGGCAATCCGCCGGAGTTTCCCATCAGGTTCTGATTTTCTTTGCTCAACGTCATGTCAATGAACTTCGCAGCAGCGTCCTTTTTCTTGGAACGCTCGGGAATCACCCAGATGTTGCCGGACCCGCCAGGGATCTTCTTGGTTTCAGGGAAGAGACCGACCTCCCAATTGACGTTGGGAATGTCGCTTTGGAAACGGCCGAACCACCAAGAGCCCGAGAACAGCATGGGGTAGGTCCCCTTCATGAAGTTCTGTCCGGCATCCTCAGCTTTCAGGCCCGTCGAGTCTTTGCTGATGTATCCCTTGTCCACCCAGTCCTTAATGGTTTCAGTGGCATAGGTCATGGCAGGGCCTTGCCAGTCCACCTTGCCGTCGTAGCGCTGATAGGCGTTGATTAACCGCTGATCGGCTTTTTGAAGGACCAACTGCCACCAGAGATGTTGGAGCGGGTATTCAGCCACACCCTCGGACAGGGCCGTGACACCGTTGTCCCTGAACTTTTGCATGGCCTGTTCCAATTCAGGCATAGTCTTTGGTATGGCTATGCCGTACTTGTCGAACATGTCCTTGTTGTAGTACATCATCACCTCTTCGCCATAGGTGGTGATGCCATACCAGTCGCCCGATCCCATGACGCCCTTTTCGTCGTATCGGCCCGGGACAGCCAAAGATCCAGTGATCTTCTTGTTCCAGTGGTATTTCTTGACATAGTCGTTAAGGTTGGATAGCAAACCCTGGCTTGAGAGCAAACCTGCAGTAGCATTGCCCTTGTTGTATTCCATTACATCCGGGGCGTCATCAGAGTTGAGGATCTGGCTGGCGTTTTGCCTGATTTGCTCGAAGGTCTTCTTCTCGAAGTTGACCTTGATACCGGTCTTCTTCTGAAAATCAGCAATGGCCTGCTTCCAGGCCTTGCCCTGGGCGCCGTTATCCTCCTCGTAGTACCAGATCTTGATGGAATCGGGATGCTCCTCTTGGGCGCTGTCGCTGCCGCCGCATCCGGATAAGGCCATGATGCCCGCCAGACTTGCCACAGCCGTAACAGCTGCCATGATTTTCCGGGGAAACTTCATCACTCCTCTTTTCCTAGCTTCATCGCTTGACTGTCTCTTTACTGGACAACCATTCTTAATTTAATGATTTGACTATACTTGGCATAGTATTTCGACGTTTTTCGATAACCTATGGCGCTGGATGACAGCTGGTATCAGCCTTGTGCGACAGTGCACGAAGAATCACAGCTTGCAGTTCTCAGCTATGCAGCCGGACCGGGCCAACAGATCCCCTGCGCTTATAGTCGGAATGAATCAGCTCCACTGTCCCCGGCTTTTCCCCCACGCCTTCCAAACACTCCATCAGCATGTCCACCCCGCGAGAGCATGTTTCATGTGGCCTCATGGGAATCTCATCAAGAGGACGTTCAAGAACAGAGGCATTGCCAAAAGTGCTTAACGCCAGCATGGAAATATCCTTTGGAATCGAAAGGCCCTGTTTTGAAAGAGCAACGATGATGTTGTTCATGTGACTGATGCTGGTCTGGGCCATGATTGCCGTGATCTCGGGATCCAGCTGAAAAGCCCGGCCAATCAATTGACCGACATGCCTGGCATCGTCACCGATGGAGCATAGAAAAGTCATCTTCATACCCAGCACCCGGGCCCTGTCTATGGCAGCCTTTTTGGTCCGAACCAGAAAGTTGGATCCTTTCTCATAGGACTGACTGTTGGCCCCCACCATGAGCAGATGTCGATGGCCCATCCGATAAAGCTCATCGACAGCGCGTCGGCCCATGGCATGAAAATCAACGTCAACGGAAATCAGATTGGCTGGATTCCTGGCATAGCCGATAGAGACATAGGGCACTAGGGAGGTATGAGCCTGGGCTACACGCGGATCCTCCATGGTCACATCCAACAGAAGAACGCCATCGATCATTCCGCTGTATGACATTCGCAGGAGTTCGTCCGTGTCATCTTCATCCATTAAAAGCACCACGTTGTAGTGGTAGTGTCTAGCCCTGGCGACCACGGCAAAGAAAAAGGTAGCATAGTTCGAATAGTCGGTATAAGGATGCATGGGCGAGCTCAACGCGATCAGATGTGTTCTGCGCTCCCTTCGGAGCATGGCGGCTCCTGATCCTGGATGATAATCCAATTGCTGGGCTGCCTTGAGAACCCTGATCTTTGTCGCATCGCTTACAGGTCGCTTGCCCGAGAATACATAGGAAACAGTACTTATGGAAATTCCCGCCAAAGCGGCAACATCCTTGATACCGGCCAAAGGACCTCCTTTAGCAGGAAGGCATAAGATGCCCTATCTTAAGATTCGGTCTTGCACACCAGGGCTCAAGCGCATGCCCTCACCAGAAAGTATATGAAAAAGGCCCCGGCCGTCGGGCCGGGACCAATGGGGCGGTTGAGGCGAGATTCGAACTCGCGGAGGGAGTTGCCCTCACACGCTTTCGAGGCGTGCTCCTTAGACCGCTCGGACACTCAACCATGGTCGTTGCCCGACACTGCCGAACAACAACTTTTCTATTATGCCACAGAGTCCCTACCTGGCAAACGGCGTGGCGCAGTCAACCGGCACAAAAAACAACCCTGACGTCAAAGTGTACGGCGGGCTCGGATGGCCTGCGCCCGTTCAGCAAGCCGGTCATCAGGCGGGTAGGCCACATGTTCCAGGGTCAGGCCTCGAGCATCTATGGGACCGGTGGAACCTTCGCGCAGGGGGTAGGCCACCTTGTCGGCAAACCATTGCACGGACCGGCGTCCCCGACCCACCTGAATGCAGGCCGCGACCAGTGAGCGGACCATGTTATGGGCAAATGCATCGGCAACAATCCGAAAGACGGTAATCCCAGACTCCATGAAGGACGGAATATATCCTACGGCACTCTGCCCCGGAGCAACTTCTAACAGATTCACGGCTGGGACCAGTTCCCAATGCGCGGCCAGGACCTTGCGTATAGTCGTGCCGCCGGGGTTTGGCCGGGCGAAGGAGCCGAAGTCATGCAGGCCGATGCACTTCGCTGCAGCCTCATTCATAGCCTGCAGATCCAGGCTTCCCTCCAGGTTCAGCACATAGCCCCGCATGCGCGGATCCTCTGGCTGACCCCCCTGGCTGACCCGATAGACATAGGTGCGTTCCAGGGCGGAGAAGCGGGCATCGAAGCCTGTGGGAGCGGCTCTGAGTCCAAGTAGAGCAATGTCAGCCGGCAACAGGTGCCGAAGACGGCGTTCCAAGGCCGAAGCACCATCGACCCCCATATGTCCCTTACAGGATTCAAGCACAGCGTCGGGAACGTCCAGGTGTGCCACCTGGTGAGATGCGTGGACCCCAGTGTCGGTCCTACCAGCCACAACCAGCCTTGGTTCCCAGACGTCTTGGCTATGGGAAACCTCACCATTCGATCTGCGGGCTCCAGTGATCAGAGACAGGGCATGCTCGATGCAGCCCTGGACCGTGCGCAGCCCAGGCTGCCGGGCCCAGCCATGGAAGCCGCCGCCGTCGTAGGCCAGGTCCATGCGCAGTCTGACAAGGGACATCTCCCCTTCCCGATCTTCCATCACGACCTCCCTGGCACCAATGACAAACGAGGCCGGAGAGCCACGCTCCCCGACCCCGTCATCAGATGCAAAGACCGATTACTCGGCGGCCTTCTCGGCATCCTCAGCCACGTCGGCATCCTCCTCAGCCTGAGCTTCCGCCTGATCTGCCTTGTTGGCGGTCTGCTCCAGATCCTCGGCGGCCTGGTCAGCTTGAGCCACGTCCTGATCGGACTCGTTGGCCTCGACGGCCTGGTCGACCGCATCCTTGGCAGCGCCTTCGGCGACGGCGGCATCAGTGGCTGCTGCCACCTCGGCGTTGTCGTCCTTGGCAGCCACCTTGGCTGCGGACTCAGCCTCCTTGACAACGGCCTTCTTGGCCGACAGGGGCTCGGTGACCAGCTCGATCACAGCCTGCGGGGAGTTGTCTCCTCGGCGGGGCGCGATCTTAGTAATGCGGGTGTAACCACCCTCACGCTGCTGCATCTGCTCGGCAATCTGCGTGAACAGGCTATGGACCACAGACTTATCACGAATGACGCGCATGACGCGGCGACGGGCGGGCAGATCCCCGCGCTTGGCGAAGGTGATCAGCCGCTCAGCCAGCGGACGCAGACGCTTGGCCTTGGGCAGGGTGGTCGTGATACGACCGTTGGCGAAGAGGCTGGTGGCCATGTTGGCCAGCATAAGCCGCTCGTGCGCCGGACTAGAGGCCAGACGTGGGCCCTTGCTAGGTTTTGGCATTGGATTATCTCCTTACGGCCCGGGAGGACAGGTGGGCATACGCCCGAACATCCGACTTCCCGGAATTGCTGTCAGCAGGCGACGGAACCCTTCCCCTCGCCTGCTCATACGAAGGCTGCGATCCTTCACTCGTCGTCAGGCGAGAAGAAGGTGCCTCCCTCGAGATTATTGGTGTCGAAGCCCAGCGGGGAGGCCTTCAACGACAGCCCCATGCCCTCAAGCTTCTCCTTGACCTCGTCGATGGACTTCATGCCGAAGTTGCGGATGTCCAGCAGATCCTGCTCAGTATGCGAGACCAGCTCACCGATGGTGTGGATTCCTTCGCGCTTGAGGCAGTTGTAGGAACGCTGCGTCAGGTTCAGGTCCTCAATCGGCACGGACATCTGCGGATCGGCCTCTTCCACCACAGGCTCGGGTCCGACCTCCACGCCCTCAGCCTGGGTGTTGAGTTCACGGCAGAGGCCGAAAAGCTCGACCAGGGTCGACCCAGCGGATGCCACCGCGTCACGCGGCGAAATGGCAGGCTTGGTCTCCACATCCAGGATCAGTTTGTCGAAATCCGTGCGCTGTTCGACACGGGTGGCCTCGACCTTGTAGCTGACCTTGAGCACAGGAGAGTAGATGGAATCGACCGGGATGCGGCCAATCTCATCGTTGTCCTGCTTGTTGAGCTGGGCCTGGACGTATCCACGCCCGCGCTCCACCGTGAACTCGATCTCCAGCTCGCCATCCTCAGCCAGGGTCGCGATATGCAGATCAGGATTGGCCACTGTGACGCCGGCCGGCGGGGTGATATCCCCGGCGGTGGCCTCGCCCTTGCCGCTCTTGCGCAAATACATGACCACAGGCTCGTCGTACTCGCTGGTCAGCACGATTCCTTTGATGTTGAGCAGGATCTCAGTGACGTCCTCCTCCACACCTGGCAACGTGGTGAACTCGTGCAGGGCACCCGAGATGCGGACCGAGGTCACAGCCGCACCGGGTATGGAGCTCAGCAGGGTACGACGCAGGGAGTTGCCCAAGGTGTACCCAAATCCCGGCTCCAACGGCTCGATGGTGAAACGGGAGCGCTGGGCATTGACGACTTCTTCAGTAAGAGTCGGACGCTGTGCAATAAGCACTGTTGCTATCCTTTCAGCTCCGACCGGTGGTGCACTCACCAGTCTTCGCGGGTGGATTCATGGGTTTTCTAGTGCTCAGACGCGACGGCGCTTGGGAGGACGAACGCCATTGTGTGCCTGTGGGGTCACATCGGAGATGGAACCGACCTCCAGGCCTGCGGACTGCAGGGAACGGATGGCGGTCTCACGGCCCGAGCCCGGGCCCTTGACGAAGACATCCACCTTTTTGACCCCGTGCTCCATAGCCTTGCGGGCTGCGGATTCGGCGGCCATGCCCGCTGCGTAAGGAGTAGACTTACGGGAGCCCTTGAAGCCTACATCGCCGCCAGAAGCCCAGGCTACTACAGCACCGGAAGGATCGGTGATGGAGATGATGGTGTTGTTGAATGTTGACTTGATATGCGCCTGCCCGACCGGAACCGACTTGCGATCCCGACGACGAGGCTTGCGCGCGGCCTGCTTTGCTGCTGCCATTGATCCTCGTTTCCTTGTCACGAATAACTGATTGCTAGTGCGAACCATCGGGGACCCTCATCCCCGCTTCGCATACGGCCTTACTTGGTCGCCTTCTTCTTTCCGGCGACGGTGCGCTTGGGTCCCTTGCGGGTGCGGGCGTTGGTCTTGGTCCGCTGACCGCGCACAGGCAGGCCCCGGCGATGGCGCTGGCCCTGATAGCAATTGATCTGGATCTTACGGCGAATATCAGCGTCGATCTCACGACGCAGATCACCCTCGATCTTGTAGTTTCCCTCGAGGTAATCACGCAGCGTAATGAGCTGCTCGTCCGTGAGATCCTTGACGCGGGTGTCCGGATTCACTCCGGTCGCGGCAAGTGTTTCCTTGGCGCGAGTACGCCCCACACCGAAGATGTAGGTGAGGGCTATCTCTATGCGCTTCTCGTTGGGGATGTCGACTCCGGCAAGACGTGCCATTGCGATTCCTTTTTTGCTCTACGCAGGTCGTGCACCGAGTCTTCCGGTCTCCCGGCCCGGGCCTGCGCACCCGGGGTTCAGCCTATCGGCTGTGACTCAGCGCCTTTGGTGTTCGTTGCCGCTGGGAATCCGCTCAGCCCTGGCGCTGCTTGTGGCGTGGGTTTTTGCAGATCACCATGACGCGGCCGTGACGACGAATCACGCGGCAGTTCTCGCAGATTCTCTTCACACTAGGGCTGACCTTCATGGTTTTCCTTTGCTTGTGTACCTTGTTACTTGTACCGGTACGTAATCCGTCCGCGGTTCAGATCATAGGGGCTCATTTCGAGCACCACCCGATCCTGGGGCAGAATGCGGATGTAGTTCTTGCGCATCTTGCCGGAAATGGTGGCCAGCACCAGGTGCTTGTTCTCGAGCTCGACGCGGAACATCGCATTCGGCAGGGCCTCAACCACACGCCCTTCCACCTCGATCACACCATCTTTTGCCATAAGCCTTCTATCCGATCCTCGGCCGGTTACACAGCGCGCCGAAAGACACGCCAAATGATAAGTATAGCATTGATGGACCCAAAACTGGGCAATAGCGTGTTGACACGACAAAAGGGCCGTCTGAACGGCTGTCACTCAATCAGTATAGCAGTCGTTCAGGCGGTCCGATAAGGACCGGAATTCCTCAGTCCTCAATAGCGATGTTCTGCGTGTTGTCAGCCGGCTCGATGCTGGTCTTGGGCAGGGTCACCTCCAGAGTGCCGTTGGCATAGTGGGCATGGATGTCCTCCTGGCGAACCTTGTCGCCCACGTAGAAGCTACGGGAGCAGGACCCGGTGTAGCGCTCACGCCGAATCCACCGTCCCTGGTCGTCCTTGTCGCCCTGATCACCGTTCTTCTGGGCAGAGACAATCAGGTAGCCATCCTCCAGCCGCAGGCCGATGTCCTTCTTGTCGAAGCCGGGCATGTCGATGGAAAGCTGGTACTGTCCATCCTTCTCACGCACATCCGTGCTCATCAAGGGGCTGTTCAGTGCGTTCTTTGCGCCCTGTCCCTGCCGACGCCCGTCGCGCCAGTTGTTGAAGAAGGGATCGTCGAAGAAATCGCCGAAAATCGAATTGTTCATCAAGGCGGGAAACATAGCCATAATCGCATCTCCTGATTCTCTAAGTCAATAGTTTTTGCGGACCGGAACCCCAGGCGGACATCCTAAC
This sequence comes from Bifidobacterium asteroides, assembly GCF_019469425.1. Lineage (NCBI taxonomy): Bacteria > Bacillati > Actinomycetota > Actinomycetes > Bifidobacteriales > Bifidobacteriaceae > Bifidobacterium > Bifidobacterium asteroides. The sequence goes on from NZ_CP048272.1 coordinate 1,738,005, forward strand.
TTGTCCTCCCGGGCTCCCTGCCCTTCACTTTGTCCAAACTGCGGACCCTTGGTTCCATGCCCAATGTTCACCCAAAGAATAAAAGTTGAGTCTTAGTAACTCAACTTTGACAAAAGCTTTGTTTTTGTCTTTGCTCTCTCACTCTTCGGCTTTGAATGACCACATATCAGACATTAGTGGCCAAAATTCTTGTGACACGACTTTGAAACATTTAACATAAAATGAGATTCCGCCAGCCCCCGTAGGCTCTTGAGGGCGGACCCAATCGTACGCGGACCGGACGGACCGGCCATTCCTAGTCAAAGGAGCTCAGATGCTCACCAACGAATACATCAAGCGCGTATACCAGCAGGTTGAGAAGCGTGACGGCGACCAGCCGGAATTCCTGCAGGCTGTGCGTGAAGTTTTCTCCAGCCTGGAGCCCGTGGTGGAGCGGCATCCCGAGTATGAGGCCAACGGCGTGCTGGAGCGCTTGGTTGAGCCCGAGCGTGCAGTCAAGTTCCGTGTGGCATGGACCGATGACCAAGGCCATGTCCAGGTCAACCGCGGCTACCGGATCCAATTCAATTCGGCCATCGGCCCCTACAAGGGCGGCCTGCGCTTCCACCCGACCGTGACCGAGTCGGTCATCAAATTCCTGGGCTTCGAGCAGATTCTGAAGAATTCGCTGACTGGACTGCCCATGGGCGGCGCCAAGGGAGGATCCGACTTCGACCCCAAGGGCCGCTCGGATGCCGAGGTCATGCGCTTCTGCCAGGCCTTCATGACTGAGCTGCAGCGTCACATCGGACAATTCACCGACGTGCCCGCCGGCGACATCAACGTAGGGTCCCGCGAAATCGGTTACCTGTTCGGCCAGTACAAGAGAGTGCGCGATGAGTACTCGGGTGTTCTGACCGGCAAGGACATGACCTTCGGCGGCTCCCTGGCCAGGACCGAGGCCACAGGCTACGGCCTGTGCTACTACACCCAGGAAGCCCTGCAGACGCTGCGCAAGGATTCCTTCCAGGGCAAGACCGTCGTTATCTCCGGTTCGGGCAACGTGGCCATCTTCGCCACCGAAAAGGCCCAACAACTGGGCGCCAAGGTGGTAACGGCATCCGACTCCAACGGATACGTCTACGATCCCAACGGGATTGACCTCGACGTCGTCAAGGACATCAAGCTGGGTCACCGCGGCCGAATTCGCGAGTATGCGGACCGAGTTGATTCCGCTGAGTACCACGAGGGCTGCAAGGGCGTCTGGACTGTACACTGCGACATAGCCCTGCCCTGCGCCACGCAGAACGAAATCGACGAGGAATCCGCAAAGACCCTGATCGCCAACGGATGCACCGTGATCTGCGAGGGCGCCAACATGCCCTCCACCCCCGAGGCCATCCAGGTCTACCAGGATAACAAGGCGCTCTACGGGCCCGCCAAGGCCGCCAATGCCGGCGGCGTGGCAGTCTCCGGTCTGGAGATGAGCCAGAACTCGCTTCGCCTGCAGTGGACCTTCGATGAGGTGGACCAGCGCCTGAAGGACATTATGACTGGAATCTTCCAGAAGTCTTACCAGGCATCCAAGGAATACGGGCATGAGGGCGACCTGATGCTGGGCGCCAACGTGGCCGGCTTCGCCAAGGTGGCCGATGCCATGGTGGCCCAGGGCATCCTATGAGCTAGGACTTAGCCCATCTGAACAGAGGGGTCCGATTTGCAGAAATTGCGGGTCGGACCCCTTATTGTGCTCAGTGGACTGATAAACTCATGCGACCAGCTGGTCGATGACCTCGGGATCGATCCTCTGGCGCGGGTCGAAGTCCTTGGAGCCCAGATACCGGTATATGCTCGCCTGCAGGGCCCGAGCCTCCGGATATTCGTTCAGATTCTGCAGGCCCACGGAGGAGAGCAGAAGCCGCCCCCTCCCGCAACGGCATTCCAGCAGCTGCGTCATGGGTCGCAGGTAGGCGTAGCTGTCCATCTCAGTGACAATGGACTGATAGCGCTCGGGCAGGATGATGGCCCGCTGGGAGGCCATGGGCCACCACTGCCAGTCAGTGTGCGAGTCACTCGGGAAATCGGAGAAAACAGGGTGGTCAGCCTGAATGTACTGCCCCATGGTGCCGCTCTGGTCCTTGAATGTACCCACTGACCAGAAGTCCGTGGAGAAGTGGGCCTGAACGGATCTGGGCAGGGACTGGGCTGTGGAGTCGGGACTCAGATAGACCGTGCCACCCTGGTCCAGGACCCGACGCGCCTGCTGGTCGAACCTTCTGGTCTGGTACAGACCGTCGGGCTGGTCAGACTGGCTGTCCTGGTAGACCCAGACCGGATAGACGTTGGTCACACCGTCGATCTCCAGACTCAGACGGCAGCGCTGGTTACCATGAATGCCGTCCAGAGGCAGTTCGAAGGTTCCTAAATCAGTTAGCTTGCCCATCGGGCAGGTGACCTGACAAAAGACATGTTCCAGATCAACCCCCTGGCCCTGCAACCGCAGATGCAGATCACCCCGCAGCGTGCGTCGGCCGTAGTTGGCCACCTTGACCGTCCCTGAGAGCTTCTCCCGACTGGTATAGGCATAGCGGTCCATGACGGCCAGCGGCAACTGGTCGGTGAAGAAGGACCGAAAACGCTCAGGGCGGGCGAAGGGAAAGCGCTTGGGTTGCAGATGGGCGTCCATCATGCCCACCAGAGCCGTGCCCTGTCCAGGAAAGTCCTGAAGACCCAGCAGCGAAAGCCCCGACATGGAGGGGGTCCGCAGAACGGACTCCACCTCCTCCCGGTAGCAGATCCGTGACAACTCGCCTGTAGCGGCCACCCAATCCAGCCAGGTGCGCTGGTCCAGGCCCGATTCACGGACCCTGTCACGGATCATTGCGTAATTGTCAGGACGGGTGACTCCGGTGAACTCTTCAATCTCACGGAAGTCGGGCAGCACCTCATACTGCCCTACCTCGAATCCATAGACCGGCACCGTGCACTCTTTGCGGACTGCCTGCATGGAGTCCTCGAAATTGTGGGCAGTGCCCGGATGAACCGCGTTGGTGGACCCACGCATGTTGACGAAGCAACAGCGCAGGTCATGGCCCTTGTAGGACTCGGAGGTATAGACCTCGTTGCAGTCGTCGCTGCCCAGCTGACCATAGTGCGGGTTGGAGGAATTGGCATAGAGCCTGGTGCCGTCAATGCTCCGGGCATCCTTGATAAGCTGAGCCATGCGCTGGTGGCCGGTCTCATCCGCAGACAGCTCGTTGCCCAGGGCAAGCATGACGAAGGAGGGGTGGTTGGCCAGGAAGAGCAGTGTCTGCTCCAGTTCGCTGCGATAGTAGCGATAACTGGCATCCTCCTGAAAGGCATGATAGTGGTCCCAGTGGGAGAGCTCGGGCTGCATCATCATCCCCATCCGGTCCGCCGCGATAAAGGCTACCTCGGGCGGGCAGTGCGAGTGGAAGCGGACCACATTCACTCCGTATGACCGATAGGTCTCCAGAATACGAATCCAGGAGCCCACGTCCATGGGCGGGAAGCCGGTCTGCGGAAACTCGGCGCAATTGGCCTCGCCACGCAGGAAGAAGGCTCTGCCATTCAGAGCCAGTCTCCCCTGCCCATCGGCTGCGAAGTCACGGATGCCGAAATCCGTGCTGACCCGCGATATCACCCTGGATCCGTCCGGCGGCAGGAGCTCGATTGTCATGCTATGCAGACACCCCTGGTATTCGTCCCAGCGATCCGCCTGGACGTCAAGCTGCAGATCGGACCAGGTCAGTGTTCGCCGTCCAGGTTCCAGGTTTGCGGCGACCTCCAGAGGCTGGGCCAGCGCATCGGAAGAGAGCCTCAAGCGACCATGGAATCCTTGGCGCGAGTCCACATCGGCCTCTACTGTCAGCACATCGCCATGGGGATAGGCACGAACGCCATCTACAAAGGTGTCCTCCTCCACACGCAGGCCGATATTGCCCAGAAGCCCGTTCCAGTTGGTCTGGGTGTGGTCGGTGGCGGTCGAGGAATCCAGGATGGCGTCGCGGGGCATGCCTTGGTAGGCGTTGTCGGAATCCACCTGCAGCAGGTCATCGCCCGTCAGCAGCCCAGTCAGCTCGAAGACATGCGGAGTATTCAAGGTCTGAGGGCGAGATGGCTCAGCCAGGCGTTCACCGACCCTGACCTCCAGGCGGCGAGCGCGCTCCACCTCGAAGAAGACCCTCCGCTCCGGCTGCGGGGTCCATCGAATCTGTCGGGACAGCTTGACTGTCCCCTCGAAGGTGTGCCGCCTGGTCAGCCGAGAGCCAATGGGGCCGGGCTTGCCGCTGCCATAGTCAGCAGACAGCTCCTGATCATCATGTCCGAGTCCGTTGGTGTCAAGCGTGCCTGGCAACAGAACGGTTCCCTGCAACTCAGGCGGGGACTGAACCTGCCAGGCTCCAGCCAATGCAATCTTGGTCATGCCTTCCTCCCGATGAGAATTGCCCTGTGGTCCAATTCATCAGTAAACAGCCCGGTCTGAATATGGCCGGCATCCAGTTCCAGCACCTGCTTCAGGTACTCCCGAGCCTGGTTGATCTGCCCTATGCCTATGCGTGCCAGGGCCATCAGATAGAGGCAACGGACCCGATTCATGCGGGCATAGCCCGCATCGAAAGTCAAGAGGTCGGGCAGGAAGACTGCAAAGCAACCCGTTCCCACATGGTCGTCCAAGTGCTGCTCGCCTGCGGCGAAGTCGCCACATCGAAGCAGAAGTCGGCCGCAGGCGTTGCTGATGCACGCATCGCCCGGGTCACGCTTGAGCCTCTCCAGGTAGTAGGGGTCAGGCCGGTAAGTGGCATAGCGGTAATGTTCCAGACGCAGACCGGTCAGCAGCAGTTCCTCGTTGGCGGCGAAATGCTCCGACCGATCGGCGCCCTGCCACTGGTAAGGGATGGATCCATCGTCTGCAACGAGCTGGACACGTGCGTTTTCTTGAACCCGAGTAGCGTAGGATTTTCAATAAATTGCGGATTTTTGTCCGGTTTTCCTACCCCATTGGTCGAAATCGTAAGCTCTGTGACTTTCACTGTGACGCCCATGGTCATCAGCCCCTTGTCGGCTCAGCAAAACTATATATATATCTGCTCTCAGTCTATAGTCGGAATCAGCCCTCAGAACTGCACAAATTGTTTAAAAATATTAACAAGTTGCTACTAGGTCATAATGACTTCCCAGTACTTGTCGAGCTCGGGGCGACTTCTGAAAATGGGTGGGGGGGGGGATGCATACACATGAAAGGGAGTCGGCCCATCAAGGACCGACCCCCTATGCTGGCGTTCGCCTAATGCCGGTTCATGCCTTTCGGCATCTTCCCCCGGCTTCGGCAATCCCGGAGAGCCCTACTCCAATTCCAAGGCCCCAGTGTAAAGCTGGTAATACTCGCCGTGCCTGGCTATCAGCTCATCGTGATTGCCGCGCTCGATGATTCGCCCGTGGTCCAAGACCATAATTACATCGGAGTTGCGAACCGTGGAGAGCCTATGGGCGATGACGAAGACTGTCCGGCCGCGCATCAGCGCGTCCATGCCCTGCTGAACCACCTCCTCGGTCCTGGTATCGATTGAGGAAGTGGCTTCGTCCAGGATCATGGCCGGAGGATCCTCCACCGCCGCCCTGGCAATGGAAATCAGCTGGCGCTGACCCTGAGACAGTCCGCTTCCGTCTCCCTCAAGAACGGTCTGATAACCCTGGGGAAGCATACGGATGAAGCTGTCGGCGTTGGTCATCCTGGCAGCTTCGATGCACTCCTCGTCCGTGGCATCCAGGCGCCCATAGCGTATGTTGTCCAAGACGGTGCCCGTAAAGAGGTTGACATCCTGAAGGACGATGCCCAGGGAGCGACGGAGGTCAGGCTTGCGGATGTTCCTCACATCGATCCCGTCATAGAGGATCTGGCCCTGCTGGATTTCGTAGAAACGGTTGATCAGGTTGGTGATCGTGGTCTTGCCAGCACCGGTGGCGCCAACCAGCGCCACCTTCTGCCCGGGCTTGGCGAACCAGGTGATGTCATGCAGGACAGGCTTGCTCGGGTCGTACCCGAAGCTGACATCAGTGAATCGCACATCCCCCTGGAGAAGGGTGTATCGCCCATCAGGGGATGTGATGGCCTGATCCTTGGCCTTCAGGGCCACGTCCCGGGCATCGCCTGGAAGCTTCATGGCGGCCTCCAGCGAGCGCCGGCCGTCGTCATCGGCCTCACGCTTCCAGGCCCAGTGCCCTGTTTCATGGTCGACGGGGGTCATGGTCCGGCCGTCCGAGCCCAGTTCGACGCTGACCAATCTGACCGTGCCTTGGTCGGACTCGACAGGCTGGTCCATCAGGTCGAAGATCCTGGAAGCGCCTGCCAGGGCCATCATGACCATGTTGAACTGCATGGAGACCTGGCCGATGGGATTGATGAAGGAGCGGGAAAGGGTCAGGAGGGAGACGATGGTTCCCAGGGTCAGCGGCCCTGCCCCGGTCAGTCCTGCATTGCCCATCCCTGCGATACCGGCCAGCCCGCCGACGATGGCCAGGATGACATAGAGCAAGTAGCCCATGTTGCCCACGACCGGCATGGTGACGTTGCCATAGGTGTTGGCCTGGGCCGAGGCCTGGAAGAGCTCCTCGTTCCTCTCCTCGAAGACCTCAGCGGTGGCATCCTCGTGGTTGAAGACCTTGATGACCTTCTGCCCGTTGACGGCCTCTTCAACGAAGGCGTTCACCCGGCCCAGATAGCGCTGCTGGTGAACGAAGTACCGACCGCTTCGAGTGACCAGAACCCTGACCACCACAATCAGGACCGCCGCGAAAACCAAGGTCAGGACGGTGAAAGGGATGGAGAGCCAAAGCATGGAGATCAGGGCCGCCAGGGCGGACAGGACCGAGGAGACCATCTGCGGAAAGGACTGGGAGATGGCCTGACGGAGGGTATCTGTGTCGTTGGTGTAGCGGCTCATGGTGTCGCCGTGCTCATGGGTGTCGAAGAAGCCGATGGGCAGCTCCTGCTGGTGGGCGAACATCTGGTCGCGAATGGTCTTCAGGGTGCCCTGCTCCACCTTGACGATCAGCCAGTTCCAGAACCAGGAGCAGAAGGTCCCGACCGCATAGAGGCAGCCCATCAGGATCAGGGTCCTCATCAGCGGTCCCCAGTCAGGGTCGGCGGCCCCGACCAGCGGCAGGATGTAGTGGTCGATCAGCGGCTGGAGGAAGAAGGCCGACGCCGCCTGGGCCCCGGCGCTGATGATGATGCAGACCACGATCACCGCCAGCTGCCAGCGGTAGGCCAACAAGTAGCTCAGGATGCGACGGGTCGTTCCCGGCGCGGCCTTGTCCAGGCGGGGCTTGCGGTCCTTGAATGATCCGTCACTCATGGTCCTCGTCCTCCTCGCTCCGATTCCTGGTCTGTGATTCGTAAATAGACCGGTACTCCTGACATGTTCGCAGGAGCTCTTGGTGGGTGCCCTTGTCGAGAATCCTGCCCTCTTCCAAAACCATGATCATGTCGGCGTCCTCCACAGAGGCCAGGCGCTGGGAGATGATGATCTTGGTGGTATCGGGAATCTCTTGACTGAAGGCGCGGCGGATCAGCTGGTCGGTTTTGGTGTCCACAGCGCTGGTTGAGTCATCCAGAATCAGGATGTCAGGCTTCTTCAGAAGGGCCCGTGCTATGCACAGACGTTGTCGCTGGCCGCCGGAGAGGTTGGTGCCGCCCTCGTCCAGGTAGGTCTGATACCCATCGGGAAACTCCCGCACGAAACCGTCAGCCTGGGCCAGGGTGCAGGCGCGCACCAGCTCTTCGTCCGTGGCCTCAGGGTTGCCCCAGCGCAGGTTTTCGGCGATGGTCCCGGTGAAGAGGACGTTCTTCTGCAACACCATGGCCACATGGTCGCGCAGGACGGTCAGATCGTACTGACGCACATCCACTCCGCCCACCTGGAGGGACCCTTCGGTCACGTCGTAGAGACGGGGAATGAGCTGGACCAGGCTGGATTTGGAGGAGCCAGTCCCGCCCACGATGCCCAAGGTGGAACCCGAAGGAACGTCCAGGTTGATGTGGCTCAGAACGGGACGTTCGGACCGGCCCGAGTAGCGGAAGGTCACATCCTGGAAGCTGATGGACCCGTCGGCCACCCTCATGACCGGCTTGGCGGGATCGTGCACGGTGCTGACCTCCTTCAGTACCTGGCAGATGCGCTCGGCCGAGGCCTGGGAGATGACGACCATGACCACGATCATAGAGACCATGTTCATGGCCATCATGATCTGAATAGCATAGGTGACCAAGGCGGTCAGATCGCCCGTGGTCAGCCCCAGAGCGGCATTGTTCCCAGAGGCCACAATCTGGGAGGCGCCCATCCAGGATATAACCAGCAGAGAAGCGTAGATACAGAAGTTCAACAACGCCGGATTCAAGCTCATAATCCGCTCGGCCTTGCAGAAGGCACGGTAGATAGCCAAAGAAATACGGTTGAATTTACGCTCCTCGTAGTCCTCCCGGTTGTAGGACTTGACAACCCTGATGCCCTGAAGATTCTCGTCCACGACGTTGTTGAGGTGGTCGTAGGTGTGGAAGACCCGCTCAAAAATGGGGTGAACCAGCAGGGACAGGCCTATCAGCCCGAAGCCCAGGATGGGAATGGCGATCAGGAAGACCAGCGATATGGGCCTGGAGATCTTATAAGAAAAGAGCCAGGCCACGATGACCATGATCGGCGCCCTGACCCCGACCCTGATGACCATCTGATAGGCGTTCTGCAGATTGGTCACATCGGTGGTAAGCCTGGTAATAATGGATCCGGTGGAGAAGCGGTCGATGTTTGTGAAGCTGAAGGACTGCACTTTGGCGAACAGATCACTGCGGACATTCTTGGCCAGGCCGGAAGAGGCGATGGCCGCATACCGTCCGGACATGAACCCGGAGAACAGGGAGACGGCCGAACAAGCCAGCAGGATCAGCCCGAATTTGAAGATGGCCGGCATGGACCTCCCCGAAACGCCTTGGTCGATCAGGGAGGCCATGATGGTCGGAATCACAATCTCTAGAAGGCTTTCAAGAAAGACGAAAGCCGGAGCCAGAAAGCTGGCCTTTCGGTATTCCCGCAGGGAGCGCAAGATGGTTCGGATGGTGTACCGCGGACGCGCTGGTTCCTGTTTATCCGATCTGACCACGGATGCCCTAGACCCCTTCAAATGGACCTCTTCTGTTTCTGTACTGGTTTCTCTATCTTTTACGGCCAATCACCGACATGCAAGACCCTCGAAAGAGAGTCCGAATGCACCTAGGCTATCATCCTGTCCACCAGGCTTGGGCGGACGCGCTCAGATTTCCGCCCTCTACAAAAAGAAGCTGTCACGCCCCTCGGGGTCATGCAGCTTCTAAGCTTCAGTGAGTCCTGTCAGCAAGTCTTACCTGTGTGTCCTGAACATGGCATTCATACAGCTGATTCAGCTGACGACAGGACTCTCGCTTGACAGGCTATGAATTAGCGCTTGTCCAGCTGGGCGATAATCTCCTTGGAGATCTGGTCGACCTCGCCCTGGCCATCCACCGCGACCAGAAGGCTGCGGGACTTATAGGTATTCAACAGGGGGGCAGTCTCCTTGGCATAGATATCCAGACGCTTGGCAATGGCCTCGGGGGTATCATCCGCTCGCCCTTCTTCCTTGGCCCGCTTGGCGATGCGCTGCATGAGCACATCATGGTCGGCATCCAGCGCCACCACAGCCGTCAGCGAAGTGCCCAGCTCGTTAAGCATCTTGTCCAGCGCCTCGACCTGGGAGGCCGAACGAGGGTAGCCGTCCAGAATCCAGCCATGGGCAGCATCGTCCATGCCCAGACGGTCCTTGACGATCTTGTTGGTCAGCTCGTCTGGAACCAGCTCACCCTTGTCAGTGTAGGCCTTGGCCTGCTTGCCCAGTTCGGTTCCGTTCTTGAGGTTGTAGCGGAAAATGTCGCCGGTGGAGATGGCCGGAATCCCGTAATGCTTGCTGAGCAAGGCCGCTTGCGTGCCCTTGCCAACACCTTGAGGTCCCATGATCAACAGTCGCTGTACCATTCCCTATCCTTTGCTCGATGTTCTATTGCTCTTAGCCTTACGGCCCCGGACGGTATTAACAGTCTAAGCCGCGCAGGACCCTCATTTACGTATGCTAGCGGCTGCCTGGCCCGACACAGGTTCCACTCGCCAAACCCATGCAACCAGTCTTCCAAATATTACAGGGTCCGGCCCCAGGCCACCAAGGGCCAGGGCCGGACCTTCATCCGTTTTGGCTTGACACCGCTTGCAAGTGTCTGACCGAAAGGTCAGCCCTCCTTGTGTTCGCCCTCCAGCAGGAAGCCGGTGTACTGGAACTGCTCGGTCTGAGCCCTTGCTTGTCGCAGAGTGTCCAGGCCGACACCGGCGATGATCAGGATGGTGGTGCCGCCGAAGGGCAGCTTGGAGTTGATCTTCAGCAGCATGATCAGCACCGTGGGGATCAAAGCCACGAAGAGCAGATAGACGGCGCCCACCGTGTTCAGCCGATTCATCACGTATGAAAGGTACCGGCTGGTGGCGCGTCCGGCCCTGATGCCCGGAATGAAGCCGCCGTATTCTTTCATGTTGTCGGCTGTCTCGTCAGGATTGAAGGTGATGGAAGTGTAGAAGAAGCAGAAGAAGACAATCATGACCGAGTAGAGCACGATGTACCAGACCGAAGTCGTGTTGGCCATGTTGGCATCGATCCACTTGACCCAGCTCTGATCGGATTTGCCGAACTGGGCAACAAGGGTCGGAATGGCCAAAATGGAGGATGCAAAGATTGGGGGAATCACGCCTGACATATTGATCTTGAGCGGCAGATAGGTGGAAGATCCGCCGTACATCTTGCGGCCAATCATCCTGCGGGTGTACTGGACGGGAATACGGCGTTGGGCCAGCTCGACGTAGTCGACCAGAATCAGAATGACCAACAGAACGGTAACAACTATGCCGAACTTGACCCAGTCGCCGTTCTTGCCGTTGGTCCCCCATCCGATGTTCCAGAGCTGGGGCAGGAAGCCAGAGCAGATGGAGATGAAGATCAGGACGGACATGCCGTTACCGATTCCCTTGTCGGTGATCAGTTCGGCCATCCACATAATCAGACCGGTGCCGCCGGTCATGATCAGAACCATGACCCCCATATTCCACCAAGAGCTGTCAGGGATGACCTGCTGTTGGCAGGCACCACCGAAGAGCGCACCCTTGTTGGCCGTAACCAGAATGGTCGTGGATTGCAGCACTGCCAGGCCGATGGTCAAATACCTGGTGTACTCAGTCAGCTTGGCCTCGCCTGACTGGCCCTCCTTGTGCAGAGCCTCGAAGCGGGGAATGACCACGCGCAGCAACTGCACCACAATGGATGCAGTGATGTAGGGCATGATGCCCAGTGCGAAGATGGACAACTGCAGCAGGGCTCCGCCCGAGAACAGGTTCACCAGGCCGATGAAGTCCTCATTGCCAGCCGTGGAGATGCACTTCTGCACGGCGGGATAATCCACGCCTGGAGTAGGTATAAACGACCCAATGCGATAGATGATGATGATACCAAGAACGAAGAAGATTTTCTTCCTCAACTCCTTGGTCTTGAAGGCCTGGATTAACGTCCTCACCTAAGTTCCCTCCCTACGCGCCCGCGCGCTGGTCCCGGTGCATCGCACCCTCTTGCTCCGACCAGCTTAGCCGATGGCTCCGTCAAACCCGACGGCAACCAGGCCGGAAACGAGTTCCGGCCCTCGCCCGCTTGGAGCGGGGAGGGCCGGAAACATCTGCCTTGCGGTCTGTCCCCTGTGAGTATCAGTCCTCGGAGACGGATCCGCCTGCGGCTTCTATCTTGCTTTTGGCCGAGGCCGAAGCCTTGACGCCCTTGAGGGTGAAAGCTGCCTTGACATCACCATCACCCAGGACCTTGACGGGGTGGCCCTTGCGGACCGCTCCCTTGTCAACCAGATCCTCGACGGTGACTTCGCCGCCCTTGGGGAAGAGCTCTTCCAGAGCACCCAGGTTGACCACCTGGTACTCCTTCTTGAAGGGGCTCCTGAACCCGCGCAGCTTTGGCAACCGCATGTACAGGGGCAGTTGGCCGCCTTCAAAGCCCGGGCGGACCTGGTAGCGGGCCTTGGTGCCCTTGGTGCCACGACCAGAGGTCTTGCCCTTTGATCCCTCACCACGACCCACACGAATGCGGTCGCGCTTGGCGCCCGGAGCCGGACGCAAGTCATGCATCTGCAGGATGGTGGGCTCTTGCTTGTCGCTGGCCATAATCAGTCTGCCTCCTCTACGCTCACCAGGTGGCGGACCTTGTCGGCCATCCCCCGGTAGACGGGGGTGTCCTCACGCAAGACTGACTGGCCGATCTTGTGAAGGCCCAGAGACCTGACGTTCTCCTTCTGGCGGTCAGTGGCATGAGCCACGCCCTTGACCAGGGTGATCTTGATCTGCTTGGTCATCACTCACCTGCCTTCGACTGCTCGTCAGCCTTGGCCTTAGCCTCTTCACGCTCTTTGCGCTCGTCGGCGATGCCGGCGGCACGTGCACGCAGGAGGGAGTCGGGGGCGACCTCCTCCAGGGGCAGACCGCGGCGTGCCGCGATCTCCTCGGGCTCCTCCAGCTGCTTCAAAGCGGCTACAGTGGCCCGCACCATGTTGACAGCAGTGGCCGATCCCATGGACTTGCTCAGGATGTCGGTGATGCCGGCGCACTCCAGGACGGCGCGGACCGGGCCGCCAGCGATAACGCCGGTTCCAGGGGCTGCTGGCCGCAGGAGAACCGTACCGGCCGCATCGTGGCCAATCACCGGGTGGGTGACAGTGCCACGGATGCGGGGGACGGTGAACATGTGCTTCTTGGCATCCAGCTGACCCTTGGAGATGGCTGCGGGGACCTCACGGGACTTGCCATAGCCAACGCCCACGGTGCCCTTGCCGTCGCCCACGACCACCAGAGCCGCGAAGCTGAAGGTACGGCCTCCCTTGTGGACCTTGGAGACGCGGTTGATGGTCACGACTCTGTCGAGCATGTCGTCACGCTCGTCGCGATCGCGACGGCCACGACGGCCATCCCTGCGGCCATCACGGGAACCTCCACGACGACCGCCGCGGCGATCGTCGTTCCGATCCCTTCTGCCACCCTGGCTGGACTGAGCGTTTGTGGAATCTTCAGTCACCTGGGTTGTTTCCTTTGTCGTTTCGTTGTCGCTCACAGTGCCAATCCTCCCTCACGGGCGCCTTCCGCAACCGCTGCGACCCTTCCGTGGTACTTGTTGCCACCGCGGTCGAAGACCACGGCAGTAATGCCAGCCTTCTTGGCCTTGGCTGCAATCTGCTCGCCCACCTTGCGGGCGGCCTCGGTCTTGGTGCCCTTGAAGGAGCCGTAGTCCGAAGCCATAGTCGACTCGCTGACCAGGGTGACGCCCTTGGTGTCGTCAACAATCTGGGCAATCATGTTGCGATTGGTCCGTGTGACCACCAGACGGGGGCGCTCTGCCGTACCGGAGACGTGCTTGCGAAGACGGGCATGGCGGCGCAGACGGGCGATCTTCTTGCCTTTGCCTAGTATCGAGACCGTCATATCACTTACCAGCCTTTCCAGCTTTGCGCAGGATGTGCTCGTCGGCGTACTTGATGCCCTTGCCCTTGTAAGGCTCAGGCGCACGCAGGGCGCGGATGTTGGCCGCAGCCTGGCCGACGGCCTGCTTGTCGATGCCGGAGACGACCACTTCGTTGGCGTTCGGCGTCTCGAAGGTGATGCCCTCCGGGGGGTCGACAGTGATGGTGTGCGAATAGCCCAGCGAGAACTCCAGGGACTTGCCCTTTGCGACCACGCGGTAGCCGGTGCCGACGATCTGCAGGTGCTTGCTGTAGCCTTTGGAGACGCCTTCAACCATGGAAGCCACGATGGAGCGGCTCAGTCCGTGCTTGGCCTTGGTGGTGCGGTCCTCGTCGGCTGGGGTCATGATGATTTCATTGCCCTCGACCTTGCCGGTGATGCCCTCGGGCAGCGTGCATCCGTCCGAGCCCTTGGGACCCTTGGCGGTGAATTCCTGGCCCTTGAAGGCCACCTCCACACCTGCCGGAACGGCGATGGGGAGCTTACCAATATGCGATGCCATGTTCAGCTCTCCTTTCTCACCATACGTAGGCGACTATTTCGCCGCCGATGCCCCTGTCGAGGCATTCTTTCTGGGTCATCAGTCCCGAGCTGGTCGAGATGATGGCGATTCCCAGCCCGCCCAAGGGCATAGGCAGGGAATCCGACTTGGTGTACCGACGCAGACCGGGCTTGGAGACACGCTTGATTCCCTGAATGGACTGGCGCCCATCGGGACCGTACTTGAGCGTGATCTCCAGATCCTGCCCGACGCGCGCCTCCTTGGCACGGTAATCGGCGATGAAGCCTTCGCGCTTGAGGATCTGCGCGATGTTCGCCTTGAACTTGGAGTACGGCATATCGACTGTTTCATGCTTGGCCGCACTCGCATTACGCAGACGTGTCAGCATGTCTGCGATGGGATCTGTCATTGTCATGTGGGCTTATGCCCTTCCTCGCCGTGGTTTCCACCGCCGGGCAGCAATCTGCCGCGACCGCGGACCTTCAGCGTCGATCTTTACCAACTGGACTTCGTCACACCCGGCAGCTCGCCGCGATGAGCCTTCTCACGAAGGCAGATGCGGCACAGGCCGAACTTGCGATAGACGGAATGAGGACGACCGCAGACCTGGCAGCGCGTGTATCCACGCACCTTGAACTTCGGCTTGCGTGCCGCCTTGTTTCTCAGAGCGGTTTTTGCCATATCAGTTCTCCTTGAAGGGGAAGCCCAGCTGCTTGAGGAGCGCCCGGGCTTCCTGATCGTTCTTGGTGGAGGTCACCACGGTGATATCCATACCACGCTGGTGATCGATCTGATCAGGATCGATCTCGTGGAACATAGACTGCTCCGTGAGACCGAAGTTGTAGTTGCCCTGGCCGTCGAACTGACGGTCGCTGATGCCGCGGAAGTCACGGATGCGGGGCAGAGCCAGGGTCAGCAGACGATCCAGGAACTCCCACATGCGCACGCCGCGCAGGGTGGCGAAGGCACCGATGGCTTGTCCCTCACGCAGGTGGAACTGCGCCACGGACTTCTTAGCCTTGGTGATCTTGGGCTTCTGGCCGGTGATGGCCGTCAGATCCTTGATCGCGCCCTCGATCAGCTTGGAGTCGCGTGCCGCGGCACCCACACCCATAGAGACCACGACCTTCTCGATCCTGGGCACCTGCATGGGGTTGGAGAACTTGAACTCCTTCTCCAGCTCGGGCACAATGCTCTCGCGGTACTGCTGCAGCAAACGAGGGACTGCCGGTGCTTCAACGGTGGTATCGCTCATGACAGCTCCTTGCCTGACTTCTTGGCGAAGCGGGTGCGCACGACCTTGACCTTGCCGTCACGCGCCTCCTCCTTGATGTTCACGCCGATGCGAGTCGGCTTCTTGGTCTCCGGGTCAATGACCATCACGTTGGAGCGATGGATGGGCGCCTCGGTCGGGACGATGCCCGACTCCTGACCCTGCTGGGTGGCCCGCACATGCTTCTTGACGATCTGAATACCCTCGACGATCAGGCGGTCATTGGGCAGAATCCGCAGAACCTTGCCCTCCTTGCCGCGATCCTTGCCGCGGATGACCTTGACCTGGTCGCCTGTCTTGATCTTGGCTACCACTTCAGATCACCTCCGGTGCCAGGGACACGATCTTCATGAAGCGCTTGTCGCGCAGCTCACGACCGACCGGTCCGAAGATACGAGTGCCGCGGGGTTCACGGCCGGTGCCGAGGATGACTGCCGCGTTCTCGTCGAACTTGATGTAGGAGCCGTCGTGACGACGATGCTCCTTGACCGTACGGACGACGACCGCCTTCACGACCTCGCCCTTCTTGACCGACCCGCCGGGAATGGCATCCTTGACGGTGGCGACGATCACATCGCCAATGCCGGCATAGCGTCGCTTCGACCCGCCGAGCACGCGGATGGCCAGAATCTCCTTGGCACCCGTGTTGTCGGCGACCTGAAGCCGCGATTCCTGCTGAATCATTGATTCTCCTTAGCCGCGCTGGTTCTCCGCAGACACCCCGCACCAGGGCGGGATGAAATGCGGAGCCTGGCCGAACTTGTTACTTGGCGCGCTCGACGATGGAGTCGAGACGCCAGCGCTTGGTCTTGCTCAGAGGACGGGTCTCCATGATACTCACGAAGTCGCCCACATGGGCCTCATTCTTCTCATCATGGGCCTTGACCTTGCGGTTGCTGCGGACGACCTTGCCGTACAGGGGGTGGGTCGAACGCTGCTCCAGCTCAACGGTTATGGTCTTGTCCATCTTGTCGGACACGACGTAGCCGCTGCGAACCTTGCGGAAGTTGCGCTCCTGCTTGTCAGCCATGCTTACTTCTCCTCAGCTTTGCTCTCGGCCTTTGCTTCGGCGGGCTCCTGGCTGATGCCCAGCTCGCGCTCGCGCAGGACGGTGTACATCCTGGCGATGTCGTGCTTGACGGCCTTGAGGCGGGAGGTGTTCTCCAGCTGACCGGTGGCCGACTGGAAGCGCAGGTTGAACAGCTCTTCCTTGGACTTCTTCAGGAAATCCTCGATCTCCGCATTGGTCTTTTCATTCAGATTCTTGATGGAATACTCGGCTGTTCCGACTGACATCAGATGTCACCGCCTTCACGTGCAATAATCCGGCACTTCATGGGAAGCTTGTCAGTAGCGCGGCGAAGTGCCTCGCGGGCCACATCCTCGCTCACGCCGCCGATCTCGAAAAGCACCCGACCAGGACGGACGTTGGCCACCCAGAACTCAGGTGCCCCCTTGCCGGAACCCATTCGGGATCCCAGGGCATGCTTGGTCAGGGGACGATCCGGGAAGACCGTGATCCAGACGCGGCCACCACGCTTGATATACCGGGTCATGGCGATACGGGCCGCCTCGATCTGCCGGTTGGTCAGGTAGGCCGGAGCCAGGGCCTGAATGCCGTAATCGCCAAAAGCGATCTCGTTGCCGCCCTTGGACATGCCCGAACGACCCGGACGATGCTGCTTGCGGTATTTAGTCCTCTTTGGGATAAGCACGGCTCACTCCTTTGCTTCGGTTGCGACGGGGGCCGAAGCGGTATGCTCCTGAGCCGACGCCGGCGGCGCGGCCACACCGCTGTTCTGCTTGGCTGCATCCTGCTCGCGGCGGGTGCGCCCCTCGGAGGGACGGACGCCACGACGGGGACGACGATCCCCGCGCCGACCGGGGCGGTTGTTCTGCTGAGCCTGCTGCTCCTCGAACTGACGCTCGGTCATGTCGCCCTTGTAGATCCAAACCTTGACGCCAATGCGGCCGTAGGTCGTCCTGGCCTCGAAAAAGCCGTAGTCAATCAGGGCGCGCAGAGTCTGCAGGGGCACACGGCCCTCGCGGTAGAACTCCGAACGGCTCATCTCAGCTCCGCCCAGTCGGCCGGACAGCTTGATCCTGATGCCCTTGGCGCCGGCCCGCATGGCATCCTGCTGAGCCTTGCGCATGGCCCGGCGGAAGGTGACGCGGTTGGTCAGCTGCTCAGCGATTCCCTGAGCCACCAGCTGAGCATCGATGGAGGCGTTCTTGACCTCGAAGATGTTCAGCTGGACCTGCTTGCCGGTGATCTTCTCCAGCTTGGCGCGCACACGCTCAGCCTCGGCTCCGCGACGGCCGATGACGATGCCCGGCCGAGCGGTGTGAATGTCGACGCGCACACGGTCACGGGTCCGCTCGATAACGATCTTGGAAACGCCTGCGCGCTCCAGATCCTTGTTCATCTCCTTGCGGATCTTGTCGTCCTCAAGAACGAAGTCGCTGTAACGCTCCCCCGTCTTGTTGGAGTCGGAGTACCACTTGCTGCGGTGCTCCTCGGTGATGCCGAGTCGGTACCCAAACGGGTTGATCTTCTGCCCCATTATCGGGCTCCTTCCTTGTCGGCCACCACGACAGTGATGTGGCTGGTCCGCTTGTTGATGCGGGCCGCACGACCCTGAGCGCGGGCGCGGAACCGCTTCAGGGTGGTGCCCTCGTCCACGTAGGTCTCCCGAACCGTCAGTTCGTTCTCGCGGAAGGGCTGGTTGGCCTTGTCCGCCTTGACACGCGCGTTGGCGATGGCGCTCTCCAGGCATTTGCGGACCGGAACGGCCGCGTCCTGGGGGGCAAACTTCAGTATGGTCACGGCCTCGGTCGCCTGCTTGCCTCGGATGAGGTCGACGACGCGGCGAGCCTTGCGAGGCGTCACGCGAACGTGACGTGCAATTGCCTTAGCTTCCATGTGTCTCTACTCTCCCTCGCCTCAGCGGCGTGCTTTCTTGTCGTCCTTCACGTGACCCCTGAAGGTCCGGGTGGGGGCGAATTCGCCGAGCTTGTGGCCGACCATGGCCTCGGTGACGAAGACCGGGACATGCTTGCGGCCATCGTGCACAGCAAAAGTGTGCCCGATGAAGTCCGGGGTGATCATGGAACGACGGGACCAGGTCTTGATGACGTTCTTGGTGCCCTTTTCGTTCTGCTCGTCGACTTTCTTCTGCAAGTGGGCGTCGACGAATGGGCCCTTCTTGATGCTACGAGTCATCTTTCCGACACTCCCTTACTTGCGGTTCTTACCATTTGGACGACGACGCACAATCATCTTGTTGGAGGCCTTCTTGGGCCTGCGGGTGCGGACCTCGCCCTTGCCCCAGGGAGACACTGGCGGCTTGCCGCCACGAGTGCGTCCGCCATGCGGGTGGTCGACCGGGTTCATGGATTCACCGCGGGTGATGGGCCTGCGTCCCATCCAGCGTGCACGTCCCGCCTTGCCTAGCTGGACATTGGCGTGGTCGTTGTTGCCGACCTCGCCCACTGTTGCGCGGCAACGGGAATCGACATTGCGGATTTCGCCGGAGGGCATACGCAGCTGGGCGTAGGCACCGTCCTTGGCCACCAACTGGACGGCAGCACCGGCCGAGCGTGCGATCTTGGCGCCGCCCAGGGGCCGCAGCTCAATGGCGTGGACGATGGTGCCGGTGGGGATATTGCGCAGGGGCAGGTTGTTGCCGGGCTTGATGTCGGCCTGGGGACCGGTCTCGATGACGTCACCCTGCTTGATGCCCTGTGGGGCGATGATGTAGCGCTTCTCACCGTCTGCGAAGTGCAGAAGGGCGATGCGGGCCGAGCGGTTGGGATCGTATTCGATCTCAGCCACCTTGGCGGGCACACCGTCCTTGTCCCAGCGACGGAAGTCGATGAGGCGGTACTGGCGCTTGTGTCCGCCGCCCCGATGGCGACTGGTGACGCGGCCGTAGGAGTTGCGCCCGCCGGTCTTGCTCAGCTTGCGAACCAGCGACTTCTCGGGCTTGGAGCGCGTGATTTCGGCGAAGTCCGAAACCGAGGCGTTGCGACGGCCCGCGGTCGTCGGCTTGTATGTACGGATAGCCATAATCTAGTTCTTCCTTAACTTTTCTCGGCTAGCCTTCAGTTTTTGGTACCGAAGACATCGATCGACTGGCCCTCGGCCACCTTGACGATGGCGCGTTTCTCGGCGGCACGACGACCCCAGCCCGTACGGGTCCGGGTCCTCTTACCCTGCCGGTTGAGGGTGTTGACCGATGTGACCTTCACGTTGAAGATCTGCTCGATGGCCTGCTTGATGGCGACCTTGTTGGCTTCAGGGTCCACCACGAATGTGTACTGGCCTCGGTCCGAGTTGGCGTAGCTCTTCTCGGAGACGACCGGGCGCAGAATGATGTCGTGTGCTGGCTTGTGAATAGCTGCCATGAAAATCAGGCCTCCTTGACGGTCTTGGACTTGGCGCCGCCCTTGACAGCCAGGAAGGCATCGAAGCCGTCCTTGCTGAAGACGACATCCTCGGCCGTGACCACATCGTAGGTGTTGAGCTGATCGGCGAAGAGGACATGGACGGTGGGCAGGTTCCTGACGGAGAGCCACTCGTTGATGTTCTCACGGGACAGCACGACGGTGGTGAATCTACTGTCGACCAGGGGCAACAGGGCTGCCTTGGCTGCCTTGGTGGACGGAGTCTCGCCAATGCCGAAGTCGACCACGTGCACGCGTCCGGCGTTGACCCGGTCGGACAGGACGTAGCGCAAAGCTGCGGCCTTCATCTTCTTGGGGGTGCGCTGGGAGTAGTCGCGCGGCTGCGGGCCGTGGACAATGGCGCCACCGGTCCACTGGGGAGCGCGAATGGAGCCCTGACGAGCACGTCCAGTGCCCTTCTGCTTCCAAGGCTTGCGGCCGCCACCTGAGACGGTGGACCGGGTCTTGACCGAGTGTGTCCCCTGACGGGCTGCAGCCAGCTGGGCGACAACCACCTGATGGATCAGCGGCACGTGTGAGCGGATATCCTCTTCTGCAATGCCGAAGATCTGCTCGGGTGCATCCACAGTTCCGGTGTTCTTGCCCTGGGCGTCGGTGATGTTCAGAGTCAACTTAGCCATGGTTTCAGGCTCCCTTCACTGCCGAACGAACCAGGACGATGGCGCCGCGGGGCCCGGGCAGGGCACCCTTGATGGCGATGACGCCCTTCTCGGCATCTGCGGAGACAATGGTCAGATTCTGGACGGTCGAGGTGTCGTGACCCATGCGGCCGGCCATCCGCTTGCCCTTGAGGATGCGGCTAGGCGTGGCGCAGGCGCCCACTGAGCCAGGACGGCGCTCGTTCTTGTGCGAACCGTGGGTGCGGCGGTAGGACTTGAAGCCCCAGCGCTTGATGGTGCCGGCGAAGCCCTTGCCCTTGGTTGTTCCGGTCACGTCGACCTCGCTGCCCTCGGGCAGCAGGTCCAGGCCCAGCTCCTGGCCGGGCTGATAGCTGTCGGCATCAGCGGTGCGGACCTCGACCAAGTGGCGACGCGGGGTCACTCCGGCCTTGGCGAAGTGGCCAGCCAGCGGCTTGGTCACCTTGGTGGGATCGATCTGCCCGTAGCCGATCTGGATGGCCTGATAGCCGTCCTTCTCCTGGTTCTTGACCGCGGTCACCACGTTGGTGGACACGTCCACCAGGGTCACCGGGACGAAGAAGCCGTTCTCGTCCCAGACCTGGGACATGCCCAGCTTGCGGCCCAGGAGAGCCTTGCGGTTCCTCTGCTCTTCAGCCATGCGGTTTCCTCCTCCCCTACAGCTTGATCTCGATGTTGACGTCCGCCGGCAGATCGATGTGCATCAACGAATCCACCGCCTTGGGCGTGGGATCCACGATGTCGATCAGGCGCTTGTGGGTGCGCATCTCGAAGTGCTCGCGGGAGTCCTTGTACTTATGAGGAGAACGGATGACGACATACACGTTCTTCTCAGTCGGCAGCGGAACGGGGCCAACCACAGTTGCGCCCGCGTTCGTCACCGTCTCGACGATCTTCTTCGCCGATTGGTCGATGACCTCATGGTCATAGGACTTTAGCCTGATGCGGATTTTCTGTCCCGCCATTGCCGTCCGCCCTTTCTAGCGATCTATGAACTGATTACCCAGTCTGTTTCGAGGGCACGAAACGACGGCCGCAAGGAGACATTCCTCCCGACAGGCCTCAGCCGGATCCATGCGCAGCCGTGGAGAACCGTGGGGATGGGACTCCTCGCTGCACCCGCTATTGTGATTGACAAAATGCGAGCCCAAAACAGGCAACTTTCTTATTAAAGCACGAGGGTCCCCCTAGAAGAATCCGGGCGTGTCGCGCCGCTTCCAGGGGGGATCCTCGACTGGATTCCGGCCTTGTCAGGCCCGCTGGGAGGCCTCTTGCACCTCATCCTCGCCCTGGCGGGCAACCCGCATCCGATGGCCCTCCCCCTGGCTGACCCCATAGTAGGCGGCCACAGCCATGTCTTTCATGTCCTCAATCATCGGAATACGAGGATTGGCCGGCGTGCATTGGTCCTCGTAGGCGCGCATGCCGATCTGATCCAAGGACTGCCAGTAGAGGTCCTCGTCCACTCCGGCAGCCTGGAAGGAGGCATCCATGCCCAGACGCTCGTCCCTGTAGGATTCCACAGCACGGGCCAAGAGCTCCACGCCCTCCTCGGCAGTAGCGGATTCGATGCCCAGCACATGGGCCATCTGCCTGTAGCGCTCCGGGGCCACATACTCGCTGTATTTGGGCCAGCTGGTCGGCTCGTCCGGGATGCATCCGTTGTAGCGGATCACATAGGGCAAAAGGATGGAATTGGCACGCCCATGGGCCACATGGCAGAGGGCTCCGATGGTATGCGCCATGCCGTGGCACATGCCCAGGAAGGCCGAGCCAAAGGCCATGCCTGCCATGGTCGCCGCATTGTGCATCTTCTCCTGGGCGCGTACCTTGGCCTCACCGCCGGCAGTGCTCACAGCAGGCTCCAGGTTGTCCCAGATCAGTTTGGCCGCATGCAGGGCCATGGCGTCGGTGTAGTCATTGGCATAGACCGAGACAAAGGCCTCCATGCAGTGGGTCAGGGCATCGAAGCCCGAGTCGCAGGCCAGCCTCTTGGGCTGGGTACGGGCCAGGACCGGATCCACGATGGCCACGCTGGGGGTCAGGGCGTAATCGGTGATGGGGTACTTGTATCCGGTCTTATGGTCGGTGATGACCGCGAATGGGGTGACCTCCGAACCCGTGCCCGATGACGTGGGAATACAGACCAGCCTGGCCTTCGTGCCCAGGGGCGGAATCTTGAAGGCGCGCTTGCGGATATCGAAGAACTTCTCACGGACATCAGCGAAGGAGATCTCCGGGTGCTCATAGAGAAGCCACATGATCTTGGCAGCGTCCATGGGGCTGCCCCCGCCTACGGCGATGATGGTGTCGGGGCCGAACTCGTTGCGCATCATGGCCGCCCCCCGCTGCACCGTCTCCACGCTGGGTTCAGGCTCGACATAGTCGATGATGCGGAAGGTGACCGGCTCGGAACGGGCCCGCAGTTGATCGATGATCTTGTCGATGACCCCCAGTTGCTCCATGACCTTGTCACAGACGATCACGGCCCGGCGAATGCCGAACATGTCGCGCAGATAGCGCACGGAATTGGGCTCGAAGTAGGTCTTGGGCGGCACCTTGAACCACTGCATGTTGTTGTTCCTCCGGGCTATCCTCTTGACATTGATCAGATTGACCGCCTGAACGTTGCCCGAGACCGAATTGCCGCCGTAGGAGCCGCAACCCAGCGTCAGGGAGGGGGCTATGGCGTTGTAGATGTCGCCGATGCCACCCAGTGAGCTGGGCTGGTTCCAGACGATCCTGCAGGCGTGCATGCGCTGGCCATACTCCCGCACCAACTTCTCGTTGTCCGTGTGTATGGCCGCCGTATGCCCGGCCCCGTAGCGCAGCATCTGCTCGCAGAGGGCGAAGCCCTCCTCCTTGTTCCGGGCCTTGAGCACAGCTTGGACCGGAGCCAGCTTTTCCATGGTCAGTGGCTCCATGGGGCCGACTTGGTCGCATTCGGCAGCCAGGATGGTTGCATCCTCGGGAATCTCAAAACCAGCCTGACGGGCGATGAACTGCGGGGACTTGCCGGGAACCACCGAATTGAGCCTGGGCTGGGGGCCGTCTGCTCCGGCATGGGACCTCACCCCGAACATGTACTCCTCCAGCTTGGCCTTCTCCTCGGCATTGACGAAATACGCCTTGCGTCGCTTCATCTCCTTGATCATTCGGTCGTACACATCCTGATGGGCGATGACGGCCTGCTCCGTGGCGCAGATCATGCCATAGTCGAAGTGCTTGGACAAGATCAGATCGTTGACGGCCCGAGCAACGTTGACCTTGCAGTCCACATAGGCCGGGGCATTGCCGGCGCCCACCCCCAGGGCCGGCTTACCCGAGGAGTATGCGGCCTTGACCATGCCCGGGCCGCCGGTGGCCAGGATGGTGGCTACGCCTGGGTGCCGCATCAGCGCGCCCGTGGCCTCAACAGAGGGGTGTTCGATCCACTGGATGCAATCCTGCGGAGCGCCTGCTTCAATAGCGGCGTCACGGACGATCCGGGCCGCGTCTACCGAGCAGCGCTGGGCATAGGGATGGAAGCCGAAGACGATGGGGCAACGGGTCTTCAAGGCCAGCAGGGACTTGAATATGGCGGTCGAAGTGGGGTTGGTCACTGGGGTCACGCCGGCCACGACCCCCACCGGCTCGGCAACCTCGATGATGCCGTCCACCTCGTTCTCGCTGATGATGCCCACGGTGCGCTGTTTAGCCAGGTAGTTGGTCACGTGCTCGCAGGCGAAGATGTTCTTGGTGGCCTTGTCCTCCACCAGTCCGCGTCCTGTCTCCTGAACGGCCATCTGTGCCAGGGCCAGATGCTTGTTCAGGGCCGCGATGGAGGCCTTGGCCACGATCCTGTCCACCTGCTCCTGGTTGAGCTCCTCGAAGGTCCTCAGAGCGGTCTGCGCTCTGGCGACCAGGGCATCCACCTCCTTGCGGGCCAGCTCGGTTCGATCCTGCTCCGCTCTTTTGCTTCCGGCAGCTGATCCTGTCGCCCGATTCCTGTGTCCTTGCGTACGCGTTTCAGCCAAGATCCCGGTCCTCCTTGTGTGCTTGCTCGGACTCCGCCGAGGACCGGGAGGCAGTACTGGACCGCGCCAGCCCTCGAAAGGCAAAGGCCATAAGGTGACGAATATCACAATATAACCGGTCACAATATAACCGAGGAGAAGAACCATTGAGCCCCAGGCGGAGCGAACGTTCACTTGCAGCGTGTCGTGTGGGAATCCGTAGGTTTCCTGGTCACTTGTCAAACAGAAAAGTGCTCTTTGCCGTTCGTTTTTCGGCAGAGGCGGTCCAAGCATGAAAAATCCCCGAGGTTCATGAACCTCGGGGATAGAAGGACTGCGAACGTCAACGCTTGGAGAACTGCGGCGCGCGACGGGCCTTGTGCAGACCTGCCTTCTTGCGCTCCACCACGCGGGCGTCGCGGGTCAGGAACCCGGCCTTCTTCAGGGCAGGACGGTTGGCGTCCCGATCGATGGCGTTCAGGGCGCGTGCGACGCCCAGACGGACTGCGCCAGCCTGGCCGGTCACGCCGCCGCCCTCGACGCGCACAACCACGTCGAACTTGTTCTCGAGCTTGAGCAACACGATGGGCGAGTTGACCTCCCGCTGGTGCAGCTTGCTAGGGAAGTACTCCTCCAAGTTGTGCCCATTGATGCTCCACTTGCCGGAGCCCGGGATCAGACGGACGCGGGCGACTGCCTCCTTACGGCGACCGGTGCCGTAGCCTGGCTCGATGGCGGAGGTGCCGGTGCCCGCACCGGCATTAGTCTCGGAAGTGTAGGAAGCGCTGGTCTCCTCGGCCTCAAGAACCGCGGAGCTGTTGTTGTTGTCAGCCATGGTGATTATCTCCTCTGGTCCTACTTGGCCTGCTGGGCGACCTGGTGGATCTTGTACTCAATGGGCTGCTGTGAGGTGTGAGGATGCTCCTCGCCTGCGAAGACCCGCAGCCTGGTCAGCTGGACCTTGGCCAGCTTGTTCTTGGGCAACATGCCCTTGACCGCCGTCATGATGATGCGCTCGGGATTGTGCTCCATCAACTGCCCGTAGGAGTCGCGACGCAGACCGCCGGGACGACCGGAGTGGGTGTAGAGCACCTTGTCGTTCTTGTTGCCCGTGAGCACCATCTTGGAGGCGTTGATGACGATGACGTTGTTGCCAGAGTCGGCGTAGGGCGCATAGGTGGGCTTGTTCTTGCCACGCAGCAGATCGGCCACCTGGGCTGCCAGACGCCCCAGCACCACACCGGAGGCGTCGACGATATACCAGTCATGTGTCAGATCGGCTGGTTTCGGGGTGAAAGTCTTCACGATTCAACCTTTTCCTTGCATTGTGTTTCGGGCTCCCCGCGCCACATGCTGCCATGCTGGCCGAAAGCCGTGTATTCCGTGGGCTCCCTGAAAGTCCTAGACGGCGAGTGGGAAAAGCGCTTTGAGGACCCCTTAGGGAAACACAACAATCCATTATTGTAACGCCTGAGCGCCGTTCGTCAAAATTTGCGTCGGCCCCAGTCTCATCGGGAGGCCGCCGCCCGTGCCACCTGCCCGTCCAGGTCCTTGCGCAAGGCATCAAGGGTGGCCTGCCCGGTGTTGGGATTCAGGGCCACGGCTCGGCGCACCATGGCGGCCAGCACATGTGGGGCATCCTGCTCATCGCGAGTGCCGAGAGCTCCTAGAAAGTCCAGGGTGTCAGCGTCGGTGCGCTCGTCCTGTGCACCTTCCAGGCGCATCTTCCAGGATGTCATGGGGTTGGTCAGCGCTGCAGCCCTGACTCCGGCGTCCTCGTCCTTGGTGAGCAGACCGGCCAGCCAGTTTTTGTCGTCCTTGTTGGCGGCCACCGCCCGACGGACCTCTGCGTTGGAATCCTGGGAGAGCTTAACCAAAATATTGGGGAAGGGCATGGTCTGCGCCAGGTAGACCCTGTCCTCCACCGGCGTGTGCTCGTTACCGGCCACAGCCTCCAGCAGTGCCGTAAAGCGGGAGAAGGCGGCCTGGTCGGACCTGTCGGGCAGGGGACTGCGGGCGAATTCGTGCAGCTCAGCTGTATCCGTAGAGTGCCTGAGCCGTTCATAGAAAACGGTCAGAGCCTCGTAGGGCTTGCCGGCTGACGATGATTCGGTTTCCGGTTGGTCCTGGGGATTGGTCATGCGACCAGCTTAGGCCGCCTCCCCGATTTCAGACTAGGCCCGGCATCCCCTCTAGCATGGAGATAGCGCGGAAATTGAGGAGACGATAGTCATAGGAGGCAAGCCGATTTGCTCACCATACTGGATACGCCGCAGAAACCAGCCACAGGCTCACTGACCGAGCGCAAGTCCGAGTTCATCGGTCAGGCCTGCCATGTGGAGGACCAGGAGGCGGCTATTGCCTTCGTCCAGGAGGTCCGCTCGCAACACCCCAAGGCCCGGCACATCTGTCACTGCGCCATCTGGGGACCCGAGGGCCGCACCAGCGAGCGTATGAGCGATGACGGGGAGCCCTCCGGAACAGCCGGCAAGCCCATACTTGAAGTCATGCGGCGGCAGGGGCTGACCGACTGCGTCCTGACGGTGACCCGATACTTCGGGGGGATCCTTCTCGGGTCAGGGGGGTTGATCCGGGCCTATTCCTCAGCAGCCTCCCTGGCGCTCAAGGCGGCGAGATCAGCACGCGTACTCCCGACGCAACGCTTCACGATCACTCTGGGCTATCCAGAGTACGACTCCCTCCGCCGTCTGATCCGCGCCTCTGGTGGGCACGTGGAGACCGAGGACTTCACTGATCGGGTCCGATTGACCTACGACTTGGAGCCCGCAGCCGTGCCGGCCTTTCACGGCCGACTGGACGACCTTCTGCAGGGCCGGGCCCAGCCCATTGCACTTGGCGAAGGCCGCAGCCTGATACCCCTGTCCGGGAGCCAGGCTTCGCCTGCCTCATGACAGCCAAGGCAAGCCATACAGCCAGTGCCTGGCTGCGGTCTGCCTGCCAGACAGACAGGCTCATGCCAAGCACCACCGGTCCTCTGGCGCGCAAACTAGGACTCTGCCAGGCCGAGGCTTGAAAAAGAATATAGGCGAATAAAGCCCGTTGGAAATGGATAAGACCGGCAATCGTGCACAATCAGCGATCACCGGTCATCAGGCGGAGACGAGGAGATTCGAACTCCTGGACCGCTTGCGCAGTCAACACCTTAGCAGGGTGCCCCTTTCGGCCACTCAGGCACGTCTCCATGCAAGCTCCCGAGCCAGGACCTGAGCCCCAAAGTTTCGAGAACAAGACAATAGAATACCATGATTGACAGACCTGACTCGCCGGGGCGACAAGAAGCAATGCGGCAGAGAACAGATTCACTCGTTTTCATAGATAAAAACATGAAAGTGAATCTTTTCCAGGCATCTTGGCTTGAGAATAATTTATCGCACATTCCTCCGAGACCCCCTTCTATCATGGAGCCATGAGCACCGCACCAAGGCTTGCAGCCGCCAAGAAGGACTGGGGACATGACGAGACCGGCTGCACGGTGCTGCACATAGACATGGATGCCTTCTACGCCTCCTGCGAAGTCGCTCGACACCCGCAATTGCAAGGCCGACCGGTCATCATCGGCACCGGACGGCGTTCGGTGGTCTCCGCAGCCAGCTACGAGGCCAGGGCCTTCGGCATCAATTCGGCCATGCCCCTGGCGCGCGCCAGGCGACTGTGCCCGCAGGGGATCTTCCTCCCGGTTGACATGGCCTATTACCGGGGCATTTCACGACGGATATTTGATACGGTTTTCTCACGAATCACCGATCAGATCGAACAGGTCTCTGTGGACGAGTGCTACATGGACGCGTCCGGGGCGCTCATGCGCTGGGGCATGCCCACGGCCATCGCCCAGTGGATCCGAGCCAGCGTGGCCCGCCAATTCCATGTGACCTGCTCGGTAGGCATCGCCACCAACAAGCTAGTTGCCAAGATGGCCTCCACCAACGCCAAACCTGACGGGATGCTGCTGATCCCCAAGGCCCGGCAGGCCGAATTCGTCCAGTTGATGCCCCTGCGTGGCATTCCCGGAATCGGACCGGCCTTGGAGAAGCGGCTCAACGCCTGGGCCATCAAGGATGTGGCCGACCTGGCCACCATGAGCGAGCGGGATCTGGCTCGGGCCACAGGCTCGAGCCTTACAGCCAGGAAGCTGGCACAGGCCTCCCACGGACTGGACGACGATCCAGTCCAGCCACGAGCGCCGGAGAAGTCCCTGGGCGCGGAACGCACCTTTCTGCACGACACCACCAGCATGAAGCAGGTCTGTGACCTCCTGCGCATCTGCAGCAACGAGGTCGCCACCGGACTGCGATCGCACGGCCTAATCGCCCGGACCATCACCGTCAAACTGCGCTTTGATGATCTGCACTATATGACCAAGGCCCACACCCTGGAAACCCCGGTCAACTCAGCCAACCGCATCTATCCGCAAGCAGTCGGCCTGCTCAAGGCCATGCTGGGGCTGCCCGATGGAGCGCCCATGGACACACCCCTTCCCCGTCTGATCCGTCTGGCCGGTGTCAGCGCATCCGGCCTGAGCCGGGTGGAGGACACTCCCATCCAGCCTTCCTTGGACGACATTATCCACGAGAGCCAACGCAGCGCCGGCAGCGAGGCCCAGCGCCTGGATCAGGCAGAGGCCACCATGGACTCCATCAGAAGCCGCTATGGCAAGGGTTCAGTCAGCATGGGCCTCTAAGCAGCACTCCGCAGACGCGCCGAGGCCAGCTCCAGCTGCCCGTCAGTTATGGTTGACGAGAACCGCAGATGATGGCCATCCCCGTAGAACTCCCCGGGACTGGCCAGAATGCCCAGACGGGACAGGTCTGCCATATCGGCCCAACAGTCTCCCGAGCGGGCTCGTGCCCAGATATAAAGACCCCCCTGTGGCATGAAGGCATCGTATCCGTAAGATCTAAGAGCTTCAGCCAGGGCTTGCAGGCGACGGGAGTACACCTCGCGCTGAGCCTTCACACCCTCGCTGTCCTCCAGAGCGGCCCGCATGGCCCGCTGCACCGGACCTGGCACAATCAGTCCCACCTGCTTGCGGTAGGCGGTCATGGCCTCCACCAGATGAGCATCTCCAGCCACCAGCGCCGCCCTGTACCCAGCCATATTGGACTGCTTGCTCATTGAGTACAGGCAGAGTATCCCTCTGGCATCGCCGTCACAAACTTGGGGCTCCAGGATACAGGGCGAGGCGGGGATCGGCGCATCCTGCCCGGCTTGGGTGGGCCCTGACCAATCCAGCAGGGCATAGCACTCGTCACTCAGGACCGTCACCCCTATCGAACGGGCCGCCCGCACGATCTTAGCCAGCCCGGCTTGGCCGATGACCCGCCCACTGGGGTTGCCTGGCGAATTGATCCATACTGCTCGCACATCGGGCAGATTCACCCATGAATCCGTATCAGTCGGATCGTCCACGGTCGTCACCTGGGCCCCGGCCAGCTGGGTTCCGATGGCGTAGGTAGGATAGGATACCGTCGGCTGCACCACCCGGTCCCCCGGTCCCAGATGCAGAAGGGAGGCCATGAGCGCCACCGCCTCCTTGGACCCAACCGTGGGCACCAGATCCGCACCTAGGGCATTCAGGTCTACCCCGCGGCGACGACGGAACCAGTCGGCTGCGGCCTGCCTCAGGGAACCATCACCGGCAGTTTTGGGATAGCCTCGCGCTTGGCCATCATCCGCAGCCGCAGCCAAGGCGTCCCTGACCGATCTGGGTACAGGATCCACCGGCGAACCTACCGACAGGTCGACCAGACCGCCGGGACACTGCTCAGCACACCGCCGGTAAGAGTCAATCCTTGACCAGTCGTAGGGAGATTCGAAAGGATGAAAACCCATGGCCCGCCTTTCTTTTATGAATAAGCCGCGGAGGGATGGCTCCCATCCGCGGCTTGTCAGCCTTAATCGACTACTTGTTGGGTGGCAAGGCTGCCACACCCTCCGGATCGTGATCGTAGGGGCCGACCGCAGCAGCACCGCCGGCATCCCCCACCTGGGCGAAGAAATCAGTCGCCGCGTCCTTGTACCAGGTCCACTCCTCGGGCAGGTCGTCCTCGTAGAAGATGGCCTCCACCGGGCAGACCGGTTCGCAAGCGCCGCAGTCCACGCACTCGTTGGGGTTGATATAGAGCGAACGGACGCCCTCGTAGATGCAGTCCACCGGGCATTCGTCCACACAGGCCTTGTCCTTGACGTCCACGCAGGGCTGAGCGATGACGTAGGTCATGGGTTACCTCCTGAGTATGCGAGCATTCACTCTACACTGCAGCGCCGACGCTCCAGGTCAGTCCAGACCGGCCTGGGTGGCCTGGGATATCTTCCCGCTGAGCTGATGACGACCGAGCAGGGAGTGCCGGTAGGAATAGCAGAAATAGATGGCCAGGCCTGCAGCCAGCCAGACCACGAATCGAATCCAGGTCAGCACGGTCAGGTTGAGCATGAGCCAGAGGCAGGCCAGGGCTATCAGAATGGGCACCCAGGGATTGCCTGGCATCTTGAAGGACCGGGGCAGATCCGGCCGGCGCTTGCGCATGATGGGCAGTGAAATGGCCACCAGCAGGAAGGCTGAAAGCGTGCCGATGTTGACCATGTCGGACAAGACGTCTATAGGGAAGCAAGAGGCGACCACGGCCACCACGATGCCGCCCAGAATCTGAATGCGGGCCGGCGTGCCATAACGGCCAGTGCGAGACAGGCCACGTGGAAGAAGCCCGTCGCGGCTCATGGCGAAGACGATGCGGGTCAGCCCCAGCAGGAGCACCATGACCACGGTGGTCAGCCCCACCACGATGCCGAAGGAGATGATCTTGGCGGCCCAAGGAGCCCCCACCATCTCAAAGCCGGTAGCCAGAGAGGGGTTCTTGGCCTTTGCCAGATCCTTGTAGGAGACCATGCCGGTGGTAACGATGGCGACCAGGATGTACAAAGTGATGACGATCAGCATGCCCAGGCCGATTCCACGGGGAATGGTCTTGTGGGGCTCCTTGGCCTCCTCGGAGGTGGTGGCGACGATGTCGAAGCCCACGAAAGCGAAGAAGACCAGGGCAGCGCCTGAGAGGATGCCGGGAATGCCGTAGATGGTGGGCTGCATGCCTGAGACCCACTGCCAGAGCGGCTGACCCATGATTCCCTGCACACTGGCTCCCGGAACGGCCGAGGCAGGTTCGGAAGGCGGAATGAAGGGCCGGTAGTTGTCCAACTTGACGTAGAAGAAGCCCACCACGATGACGAAGACCACGATGCCGATCTTGAGGACGGTCAGGGCGCCGTCGAACCGGGCGGAAAGCTTGGTGCCCAGGACCAGAAGAACCGTGAAGAGGGCGACGACCGCCAGCGGGGCCAGGTCCACATCTAGGCCGCCCATATGGAAGCTGGAACTGAAGGAGGTGCCGCCCATCAGATGGATGAAGTCATTCAAGTAGACGCCCCAGTACTTGGAGATGACCGAAGCGGCCATGAGCATCTCCAGAATCAGGTCCCAGCCGATGATCCAAGCCACCAGTTCGCCCATGGTGTTGTAGGTGAAGGTGTAGGCCGAGCCTGAAACCGGGATCATGGAGGCGAACTCCGCGTAGCACATGACGGCCGCCGCACAGACGATGCCTGCTATGACGAAGGAGATGATGACGGCCGGGCCCGCATGGAAGGCCGCCGCCTGGGCACCCACCGAGAAGATGCCGGCGCCCACGGCCACTGCAACGGCCATGATGGCCAGGTCCCAGGTGGTCAGCGTCCGCTTGAGCGACCTGCCCTCCTCCCCGGTCTCTGCCAGGGTCTGTTCAACCGATTTCTTCCTGAATAATTCCATTCTGCTCCCAATCGAGACGCATTGTGTCACAAACCTATCCGGCCCACAACTATAGAGGATGGGGACACGCAACTCCGGACTGTGTTCATTTCGGAATATTACCTGTTGGGAAATCTTCCGGACACGGCAACTCGAACAGGGCGCACCAATCCGCCAATGCACAGCAAAGCGCCCCAGCTGCTCCGACCAGGATGCCCATAGGGTGCAGCCCGCACTCTATTCAGTCGGACCATCCTTGAATATGGCAATGTCCTGCATGCCGTTACGCTCATTGCAGGTCTGCTCACCGTTGACCACGGCAAGGACTTTCTTACGAAAATCATTGAAAACCTGATCTCCGGGCTCATCCAGAAGACGTCCGGCGTCGAAGTCGATCCAACGGTGTTTCTTGGTGGCCAGGGGCGTGTTGGTAGCTACTTTCACCGTAGGCACGAAAGTTCCGAAAGGAGTACCCCGGCCAGTAGTGAAGAGGACCACTTGCGCTCCTGCTGCAGCCATTCCCGTACTGGAGACGAGGTCGTTGCCTGGCGTCTGCAGCAGAGAGAGCCCGGGTCTGGAGATATGGTCGCCATAGTTGAGCACATCCTCGACCTCGCAACGGCCACCTTTGCGGATGCAGCCCAAGGATTTATCCTCCAGAGTCGTGATTCCGCCCTTCTTGTTGCCTGGAGAGGGATTGTCGGATATGACTTCGCCGTATTTACGGAAGAATCCCTTGAAATTATTGATAAGATTGACGACATCATGGAAGACCTGCTCGTCGCGTGCCTGGCTCATCAGGACCTGTTCTGCCCCGAACATTTCAGGGACCTCGGCCAGGACCACGGACCCGCCCTGGGCGACCACCCATTCAGCGAACCGGCCGACCAGCGGATTGGCCGTGATGCCTGACATTCCGTCGGACCCACCGCACTTGACGCTGACCTTGAGTTCGGACAGGGGCGTCTCTTCACGACGGTCATCATTTGCAGCCTCGTTGATCTGGTCCAGGAGGGCATCGGCCTCATCCAGCTCGTCCTCCACTTCCTGGCATATAATCCAACGAATTCGGTTCGTGTCATACTCGCCCAGGGTGCTCAGCATGTCCTCCATCTGATTGTTTTCACACCCCAGGCCAACGAGGAGAACACCCCCGGCGTTAGGATGGGTGGCGATGTCCTGAAGGCAACGCCTGGTGTAGACTAGATCGCCTCCGAGTTGGGAGCATCCATAAGGGTGGCGCGCCACAACCACCGAGTCAAAAGATCCGTTGCCAGGATGGCGGGCTGAGAAAGACCGCGCCATGGCGTCGCACAGACTGTTGATGCAACCTACGGTCGGGACGATGTAGAGATCGTTGCGGATGCCTACCTTGCCCGTCGAGCGCCTGTACCCTTGGAAGGTCCCTGTCGGGCTGCCCGGCTTGACCGTGTCGGCAACCGGCTGATAACGGTAGTTCAGGTCGGCGCCCAGGTTGGTGGCCAGATTGTGCGTGTGGACCCATTGCCCCCTACTGATAGCCTCCTTGGCGTGGCCGATGGCATAGCCATACTTGATGACGTCCTCGCCCTTGGAAATGTTCTGAAGCGCGAGTTTGTGCCCTCGGGGAACTCGTCCGAGCACCGTCACCTCGCCACGACCCTCGACCATGACTCTTTCGCCGGGCTCCAGATTCCTGGCAGCGACAGCCACCATATCCGCCGGATTGAGCAGAATCGTGTCCTGGCCGGTCCGAGCCGGTATGTCCTCAAGATAATCGTGTTCCAAACCGACGGCTTGGCCCCCACCACAGGTGGGGACGAATCCTGTGGAACCGCCTTCTGGGATCATGCAATGCCTCTTCGCCTCACTCATGCTCCCAAGCTAACGGGCGCTCCAGGATCCATCTCACTTTGTTGCCAGTCTTTGCGCGGGAAAAGGCCCGGGCCCCAAATCTTCGAGGAGGGGCCCGCGGCCATAACGGACTAGCGGCCCGACCGGGGATGCCAAGCAATCCCGATGAGGGCGACAAGACCCATGAGGATTCCCGCAGCCGAAGCCAGAACCAGCTGGACCACACCAGAACCGGTATTGGCGAGGGAGGACCCGGCATCCCTCGACTCTGCGGGGAGCCTGCCCAACCTTCCGCCATCCGCCTTCCCGAGCGGCTGGCCGGGCACGGGCTCGCCCCCTGCAGCTGCGCCGGCACTGATTGCGCCCGGGTGAGCCGAGCCGGAATCGGCCGCCCCCGTCCCGTTGGCTCCGTTGGCGTCGTCCGTCCCGGCAGAACCGGAACCTGAACCAGGCCTGACCGTGATCGCATAGGTGGATACATTGGAAGCAACAGCCCCGTTGAAGGCCTGGAAGGTGAACCGATCGCTCCCGCTGAATCCTGGCTGAGGGGTATAGGAGAAGGCGCCGTCCTCACGCATGGTAAGCAGACCGTGCTGAGGCTGATCCTTGACCTTGAAGGAGAGATTGGCCTCATCCTCGCTCTGGGCATAAGGCGCCAGAGTCGCGTTCAGCGTAACGCCTTGGTCAGTGGAACCCTGAGCAGCCACAGTGATCGGCGTGGCCGGCGATGGGGTGGGCGAGACCATCTTCGTGGGGTCCCAGTCATCGACTGCATTGATGCCTGCAGAGCGCGCGAGGACCCGTTGAATCGTATAGTCGGAGACCTCTTGCTCCGATAGGGTTTTCGCCCACGGGACGCGACTGGGTTTGACGTCGTTCTCATAGGTGGATCCATATTCGGAGAATCTCGCAGTTGACTGGTTGGATGTCTTCCCCCAATCATTCCATCCTTCAGACAGGATGTGCCGCGCCATACTGGTATCGATGAAAGCCACGCTTGCATACGGTCTCCAAGGACGGCCCAGGTAGGTTTTGAGAGAACCGCTGTAGGGGTTCTCGGCAGTCAGCTTGCTATGCAGGAAGACGAAGCCGTATTTCTGTTCCTTCGGCGTGCTGGCAGCAGTCACATAGCCATTCAGAACGGAATGCAAATCGCAATGATCGAAAACCGCGATGGCTGATCCGAAAACGAAGTCCACCGACCCCGCAATAGTCGAATTCCTGAAATACATTCTGTTGGTCTGCACAGTTGGCTGATCCGGAGGATTGCTGCTGGCGGTCTCATCCGTACGGTTCTGCAAGTACAGGGTGTCCTGGTAACCCAGGATCCGGCAATTGTCGAAGGAGGCATGATCCGCGTTCACATCCAGGGCAACTGCCTGGCCGACAGTAGAACCAGCCAGCGTCTGTATGGCAATGTCCCTGGCCACGAAATCCCCGCCGGTAATTTTGACGGCATAGTCGCCATAAGTACCCAGGGGATTGCCGTCAGGGCCCAGATCATTGGGCTTGTCATCGTAAGTCAGGACGGTACCATCTGGATCCTGACCCTGGATGGTCACATAGGGACGGTCGATAAGCAGCTTCTCCCGATAGATCCCATGCTTGATGAAAATCACCCTTCGCTGGGCGTTCCTCTCCGGAATCGAAGCTAGGGCCTCCCCAACGGATCGGAAGTCACCACGCCCATCAGCCGAAACCACGGTGGGGGTGACCCCCTCCTTGTTGGCCGGGAGGACCAGGACCCTGGCCACGGCTTTGACGCCAGTGCCGGAAACAGTCCCCCGCACATCGAAGCCATCAA
Source organism: Bifidobacterium asteroides (assembly GCF_019469425.1). Taxonomy (NCBI): domain Bacteria; kingdom Bacillati; phylum Actinomycetota; class Actinomycetes; order Bifidobacteriales; family Bifidobacteriaceae; genus Bifidobacterium; species Bifidobacterium asteroides. Next base: position 1,773,931 of record NZ_CP048272.1, read on the forward strand.
TATTCTGGCTGGCATAGCGAGAAGGCTCGACCTTATCCCAGTCAACCGGCAGTATCCTTCTGCTTCCGTCATTGAGGACGGCCTTGACCGCGATGGGCATGACCAGTCTGCCAGGGGTGGTTTTGACGATACTGTCGTCGATCGAAGCTATCGCCACCTTGGAAACGCGAACAGAGGCCGTGACCCTGTCGCCCCCGGAACTTCCGGCAACCTGGAAGTCGCCCTCGCGGCTATAGGAGTCAGCGCTGATAGCCCCCCATGTAGCCTTGGCAGGTATGGCGCTTCCGTCGTCCAATGTGCGATAGATGGTCGTCGGCATGACCGGAGCCACGCCCACCGTAGTCATCACTTCTATCGGGACATATCCGGTTTGCACCTGCTGATTGGTGATCAGCACCGGCAGTATGCCTTGAATGCCCGAGCCATCCGTGGCTGTAGCCGTAACGAGCACAGTGCCGTTGGACTCGGCCTGGAGGAGACCGTTCTGATCAATCACAGCAGCACTGGTCTGTCCCAAATCAGGACGAAGGACCTGCCAGGTCACAGCATCCGAACGGTCGGGGCCGATCAGTCGTGCAGCGACCTGGAGGGATCCGCCTCTGCGATTGATAACGCCAGCCGGAGCTGTCAGCTCTATGCCTTGGAGACCGGCACCTGCGGCGGCATCGGACTCGACGACCAGATCATCCAAGGCCATGCAGGCCTCCTGGGTGTTGGAATTGGCCATGTGCACTTCGAGCGCAGCCACCCCGGCGGCCTTGGTGTCGCTCAACGGCGCCTGAGTGACCGAACCTTGTCCGGCGACAGAGGCATCGATCTTCTTGGCATCGGTGTCCATGTGAATGTCAAGGGTGTACCAGGTGCCAGCCTCCAACTCATTGACGAGGGTCCGATCGCCTGATTTTCCAGTCAGAACCAACTTGGACCGCCGGAGGACGAAAGAAGCCGCAGCCTTGCCATTGCTGTCCTTGTAGGCGAGAACGGCATTGGAAGCCTTGGCAGGATCATCGGGAAACATAAACGAGAGGGAGGACTTGACCCGCCCCTGCTGCTGGCTGAAGACACGCTCAATGGTCTCATAGCCAGGGCCCTTGTTGTCCAGGAGGAGGTATCCCCTCCCGTCCTCGTGGCGTACAACCGCACCGCCGCCGGTCTGGGAATCCTTGGTCTTCCAACCCTTGGGCAAGGATGCGCCCTCGGCCTCGAAATCGTCATGGACCGGGAACCCGTCATCCTTGTAGACCTTGCCGTCGCGGGTAACATTGACGGAGCGGGAAGCCGAGAGGCCATCGGTCAGGCTGGAATCGGCAAAGGACACATTCTGGGTTGTGTCCAGGAAGGCGCCATGGAATCGGCAATCGTCGAAACGGATGTCCTTGAGGTACTTGACCAGGCCGTGCCCGAAGTTGGAGCCGCTGATATCGATGACGTTGTCCTTGCCGGCAGGCTTGTCCCAGTTGGGCGCCGTGATATGGGAGAACTTGAAATTCTCGGTCTGCGGCAGGGGGGTCCGTGAATCCAGATCATCGACCGAAGTCCGGTCATAGTCGGTGATGACGCTGATCTTGTTGATCACACTGTCGCGCACCTGGATATTGCGCACGTATCCGCCTCGCTTGGGGCTGACCTTTACTCTGATACCGGGGTTGACCGCACCCGAAGTAAGGTCGACCGGGACGATGGTAGAATCCTCCACGAAGACGTTGCGGACTCCTCCTGACATCTCGCTGCCGATGGTCACACCGCCATGGCCGGAGTTGAAAACGTCACCGCGGAAATAGATGTTTTCAGATGGGCGAGCTATGGCAATGCCTTCGGCATCCTTCCCGGACTTGATGGCACTGCAATCATCGCCGGTAGAGAAGGATGCGCCAAGGATCCAGACGTTCGATGAGGAGTTGGGATCGAAACCGTCGCCATTATGGACCGAGGTGACCAATTGGAGGCCATACGCCGTAATGTCCTGGCTGTAGATGGGAACCACGGTCCACATCATCCCGTTGCGGATATGAATGCCATCCAGGTAGATGCCACCCACGTTCTTCATGCTGATCAGGCTGCCGCCGCCCACATGCTGGCCAGGCTGGTAGATATTTGAAGGTATATCCAGATTCCCGCCATTGCCGTTGTGGGTGAAGTCATCGTAGGCCTTGCGCAGGAGCATGCCATTGGCCTCATCGCCGATAGTCCCCGGACCCATGATTTTGATGTTCCTGGTGGTCACTCCCGCCTTGCTGTCCATCTCACCGGCGTTGAGAAGACTGGAATAGGCGGGGTTGCGACCCATCACGTCCTCGATGTCGTGCCGTGCGGAGGTAAACGGATAGTCAGCCAGTTCCGCACTGGGCTTGAGCTGGGCGCCAGCATCAACAAAGAAGCTCATGTCGCTGTGCAGGTTCAGCGCCCCGGAAAGGTAGGTGCCGGCAGGCAGATACACCTGGCAGTTCTTCTCTTTGCAGGCATCAATGGCCTTTTGGATGGCTGCCGTATCCTTCGTGCTGCCGTCGCCCAAGGCGCCGAAATCACGCACGTTATAGCGCTTTGGAGTAGCCATCGTGGTCAGGTGAAGCTTGGCTGATTGGTACGACAGCGTACCGTCAGCGCCAACCGCTCGAACCGTGAAGTCGTAGCCATGCTCTGGCCGCAAACCCAGGACCTTGAAATAAGTCATGGAGGTGATCCCCGCCTCCTTGCCGTCACGGTAAATCCGGTACCCGGTGATCTTGTCGTACCCGGCAGGCTTGCTCCAGGTGAGCACCACCGACTGGTCGGTCAGCGATGCCGGCGCCTGAGCCAGGGCCGATGGCGTCTCAACTGCGATCGGATCGGTCTCACCCGCCCAGGCGTTCTGGGCTCCGGCAATCCCCGTGGATTCCACGCCCACCAACATAGCCACTGCGGCTATGCCGGCCCAAACGGCTGCAATTCGCTTTCGAATCATCAGTTTTCCTCCTTGAAAACCGTTGTTGGCCCCCGGGCAATGTTCAACGCATGGCGGGCACGGGGAACCGCAAGCCTTGCGAACCGTGCGCTTCCCGCCGATCCAGCGTGCCGCCTAGGCCGAATGGCCTTGCGGCACCTCTCCATCGCATGCCCGTTGGGCCTATTTATCGCTGGTGATCTTGTTGATCTTTTGCCACCTCCTGATAGTCGAAACCATTGAAGTCTGCATATGAACGGTGGGCATCCATATCCTGAGCACAGATGCCGACCATGGCTCCGGAAAAGACGGTCTTCCCCCGGAGCGCTCCTACGTGGTCATCGCTGAGATGGTTGGCTGGCAGAGTGCCCCCCAAAGGCCGGAGATTGTCGCGTTCACCTCGGAGGCTGTCCTGGTCCTGGCTGAAATAGAAGCGGGCCCTCGATCCCCGAACCTTCACTGCAAGGCCCACGCCCATGCCAGCCTGAAGAGGCAGCAGGTCGCTCCCGAAACTGAAGCGATCCCCTTCGTTGATGAGGATGCGGGCCACCGGGCAGTCGCGCTCTTCCTCCTGTGCTGTGACGTAAGCGTACATCCAGTTGGCAGTATCGTAGAAGAGGACCAGGCCGGCGGTCTGCTGGAAGTTGGCGGGTTCGAACTCCATCCAGGTAAAGGCATCAAAGTTGAAGGCCTGCCAGCGACGGGCCAGCAGGGTTTGCCTGTGCAGGCTGGACAGGCTCTGGCCGCCATGGAGCCGCAGCCATCCCGGACGCTCCTTCAGGGAGTAATCAACCTCAGGACGCAAGGGACCACGAAGAGTCTTGAAGGAGGCAGGCAGGCCGCTGGTCGGCGTAAATCGGACGGATTCGGAACGATCCACAACCTGTTTGGCCGTACTTTCCCTGACCTCCACATGAAGAGACGGATTATGGCCGCCATTGGCCAGGAGCGGCCAGTCGTCCTGATCCCAGACGATGGGATCCAGGCTGGTCTCCCTGCCCAGAACGCAATCCCCCCTATGGCCCAGAGGACGTGAGCAGAGATAGGCTATGTACCATTGGCCTTTGTATTCCAAAAGGCTGCAGTGCCCTGCTTTCTGGATGGGCCCGTCCGGATCGTCCTTGGAAGTGATCAAAGGCGTATGGGGGGATTCCTCCCAAGGTCCTGTCAGCTTGCTTGAACGCACCACCGTGGCTGCATGATTCCACTCGGTCCCACCAGCTGCGCATACCAGATAGTAGTAGCCGTGACGGCGATAGATCTGCGGTCCCTCACAGACCCCCAGGCTCGTGCCTCGAAAGATGCGGCGGCGAGGTCCGACCAGACGCTTGGCGCTGGTATCAAACTCCTGGATGACCACGCCAGCGAAACGCTCATGGTCCATTCGCCAGTCATAGAGCATATTGACGAACCATGAACGCCCATCCTCATCATGGAAGAGGGAGGGGTCGAAGCCGGAAGCCGTTACAAAAACAGGATCGGACCAAGGTCCGGTAATGGAAGGGGCAGTGACGATGTAGTTCAGCGTGTCCTTGTATATGGTCCCGGTCTTCACATCGGTGAAGACGAGCCAGTACAACCCCTTGGCATAGGAGAGGTGAGGCGCCCAGATAGCTCCGGCATTCGGATCCCCCATCAGGTCGGCCTGGCTGGTCCGGGTCAGGGGCGAGCACACCCACTCCCAGTTCACCAGATCTGTCGAGTGATAGATGTCGACCCCTGGCCACCATTCGAAGGTGGAGTTGGCTATGTAATAGTCCTCCCCCACTTGAAGGGCGGACGGGTCGGGATGGAATCCCGGGATGATGGGATTGGTCAGACTGCTCATAACGTTCCTCACTGCTTGACCGCGCCGGCCGAAAGACCGGATTGCCAGTACCGCTGCAGGAAGAGGAAGGCGATAATCAACGGCACGATGGCTATCAGCGACCCGGTCAGAATCATGTTGTTGGGCACCACATGGTAGGTAGCGTCGCCTCCCATCTTCATCCAGACGTTCAGGCCCACAGTAAGCGGGTAGTCTTTGACGTCGGAGAGCATGATCAAAGGCAGGAAGTAGTTGTTCCAGACACTGACCAAGGCGAAGAGGAGCGTGGTGACGAAACCTGGAGCAAGCAGAGGCATGGCAATCTTCCAGAATATGGTCCAGGTGTTGGCGCCATCGATCCTTGCAGCCTCCACCAGGGATATAGGGATGGAAGTCTGGGCATAGATGATCATCAAGTACAGACCAAAGGGGTTGGACAGCTGAGGAATGATGACGGCCCATGGTGTATTGGTCATGCCTATCTTCGAGTACAGGAGGAAGAGGGGAACCGTGATGACCGTGGAAGGTATCGACATGAAGATCAGCGTGACCCAAAGCAGCGCTTTACGTCCGTGGAACTTCATTGTGGCAATGGCATACCCGGCGAAAGTGGCGAAGAGCGTGGCTCCCAAGCCGGCTACGATTGCATAGACCAGGGTGTTGATCAGCCAACGGCCGTAAGTTCCATTCTGAAAAACGAACACGTCATGGATGTTCTGGAAGAAAGCGTTTTGGTCAGAGAACCAAAGCCCGGGGGAACTGTAGAGTCCCTCATTGGTCTTAGTCGAAGAGAAGACCAGCCAGATCAAGGGAATCAGACAGTAAATGACCATGATCAGCATGATCAGGTGCAGGAGGATATCCATGACCTTCTGCGCTGGGGTCAGACGGACCGGGACGCCACTGCCGCCAGAGGCCTTTCGCAGCCTTATGGCATGATCTTTCCGCGCTAATTGAGCATCGCGCCTGCTCAGTGATGCAGGACGCTTTGGGGCCTGTATGGGTTGGGATTCGGTTTGCGCACTGGACATGGTTTACCTCCCCTCCCAGCGGTTGCCCAGGGTCTTGACAACAGTGATGATGATCATGGTGAAGAGGCCGACAACCAGAGAGACGGCAGCCGCGTAATTCAGATCATTGCCACTGAAAGCCAAGGAATAGGTGTACAGGTTTGGCGTGTAGTAGCTGGTCACGACCTCAGGCGCAATGGTCTGCATCATGCTGGGGGTGTTGAACAGCTGCAGCGCATAGATGATGTTGAAGAGCAGGGTCATGACCACCGAGGAACGAATCTGCGGAATCTTGACTGACCAAGCGATTCTGAACTCGGATGCTCCATCCACCCTGGCCGATTCATAAAGCTCCTCGGGCAGGGCCTTTAAGGACGAATAGTAAATCAGGGTGTTGTACCCCATGGATACCCAGATGCTGATGTTGATCATGGCGAAGATCATCAGTTCCTTGGACATCATGTTGGGTGCATGCCCGTTGAAGAGTCTGAAGAACTGCCCAATCAGGCCATAGTCGGTGCCATAGATGTAGCTCCACATCAGAGCGGCGATGACATTGGGAACAGCATAGGGCAGGAAGAGCAGGATGCGCGGGATGGCCACATGCCGGATCCTCTGGGAATCCAGCATCAAGGCCGCCAGGAGGGCGAGGAAGGTCATGAGCGGCACTTCAATGATCGCAAATACGGCAACCCGCTTGAAACCGTCCCAAAGCAGGGGGTCCTTCAGGGCCCTGATGTAATTGGCGAAGCCTGTGAACTGCTCGCCGCCTATCATCTGCTGCTTGAACAGGCCCAGATAAAACGCATAGACCATCGGGATTATCGTCCCGCCGAGGAAGACGATCACGTAGGGCAGGCACCACAACATTCCAATGTGCTGGAGCCGCTCCTTGCGCGATTCCGCCCGGGATCCGGGCCCGGCGGATACACTCACTGCGCTCATGGCGCTTTCCTTTCTTGAAAAATCTAAAGTGGAAGCCCCGAGGCCATGCCGGCCTGCGGGGCGATATCCGCTGCTACTTGACGGTGATCTTGAAGCCCTGCCCATCGGCATAGGTCTTCAAGGAAGACTGCCACTTGGAGAAGGAGCCAAACAGGTCTCCGCCCTTCTTCATTTGCGGCACGACGATATCCTTGAAGTCCGTGGCGTACTGTGAGTTGAAGGGAAGAACCGACCAGTTGGCATTGAGAGCATCAGCCGACTTGAAATAGACCGTATTGACCTTTTGACCGCCAAAGTAGTCGTTGGGCGCATTGGCAGCGTCCTTGTCCGTTTGGAAGGATTTGGCCGCGTTGAAGAAGCTTCCCGTCTTCTGGAAAAGGTCGATGGACTGCTTATCCGAACCCATCCAGTTGATGAAGGCGACGGCTGCGGCCTGTTTCTCCTTGGCGCACTTTGAAGTTACGGAGAGCAGCGATCCGCCTATCTCGCTGGTCTTGAGACCAGCGGATCCATCGCCCCAGGCCGGCGGGAGGGCCACTTCAAACTTCCCCTTGAGGGAGGGCTGCTGCTGGACGAAAGAGGTGCCCTTCCAGCAACCATCGAACTGGATGCCCCAACGGCCCTGGGCGAATCCGCGGTTGTACTGATCGCTCTTATTGGCTACCGGCTCAAGCACATCCTCATCAATCAGCTTTTGAATGAAATCGGCGGCCTCCTTGACCTTGGCATTGGTCATGTCAAGAGTCACATCCTGAACACCCTTGACGGTCCAGGGTTTGGCGCCGGACTGACGGACAATGGAAGCCATGTAGCGAACATCAGTGGTGTCGACGAAGCTCATGTACCTGTTGGGGTCAGCCTTGTGCAGGGCGATGCCCTCTTCCTCGAATTCCTTCCAGGTGGTGGGCACCTTCAGACCGAACTGATCCAAAACGTCGTGACGGACAAACATGACCTCGGGTCCCTGATCCAACGGGGTGCCATACAGTCCGTCAGCTACATGGACATTTTTCCAGGCTGCGTCATTATATAGTTTGCCCATGTCGGACTCAATGCTCTTGTCCGCGAAGTTCAGGAGCGAATTCGTCACTGCGAACTGGGGCAGGTAGTCGTATTCCAGCTGGACGATGTCAGGAACATCCTTGCCTGACTTCAATATGTTCTGAAACTTCGTGTAGTGATCGGATGAAGCACCCGTTTGAGTCACATTGACCTTGATGTTGGGGTACTTGGCCTGGAAGGCATCGATGTTGGCCTGCTCGATGTCATAACGCCAGGTCCAGAAGTTCAGCGTCACCTTCTTGTCGGACTTGAGCGCCTGGTTCACGTCGCTCATCGTCATGCCGCCGCTGTCCTTCCCGGCCTTCGGCGAGGATGAATCGCCGCTGCCTCCGCAGGCCGTCAACCCGATGATCATAGCCAGCCCGGCACATACGCTCAGGGCCTGTCTTCCCTTTGTTCTCCAGCTCATACCAGTTGCCTTTCGATAATCTTCATTGATTTTGCGATTATTATTATCGCTGTTTTCGATAGTAGTTGTGATGTCAATCACAGTCAAATCGTCTAACTATTACTATTTTATACGCGATCGCTGCGATACTTTCATGTCTTTTGCCTGTATATCCCAAAACCGATGTCACCGATTTTACGAATACGTCACATTTTCAGACCATAATTATCGAAACATTTCGGTATACTGATCCTATTCAAACATGAGATGCTAGGGGGAACCATGAGTTCAAGCTCGTCGTCCAGCAATGGCAAGAATCCAACCTTAGCCGACGTCGCATGCCGGGCCGGGGTCTCCATCGCCACCGTATCCAAGGTGATAAACGGAAAGAGCGATGTGGCCGAAAAGACTCGCGAACGGGTCGAACAGGCCATCGATCAGCTCGGATACTTCAGGTCAGGCAGGACCGGAGCCTCTTCCAACCTGATCGAATTGGCCCTGCAACATCTGGACAATCCATGGACCCTGAATCTTCTGGACGGGGCTGCCGAAGTAACTTCCAGCCGCGGAATCCGGCTGGTTCTGAGCGAAATCAACGATCCCCGTCTTCTGGCCACGAGGTGGCTGGACGAGGTTTTGGCCCGCCGGCCCCTGGGTGCCATCCTGATCTTCTCCAACCCATCGGCCGATCTGGCCAGACGGTTCGCGTCACGCCGCATACCAGCGGTCTTCGTTGACCCGTGGGGAAACCCGATTCTGGGAACCATGTCGGTTCAATCCGACAACTGGTCCGGCGGGCTCTTCGCCACCCGCCATTTAGTCGAACTGGGCCATCAGCGTATTGGCACCATCACAGGACCCGATGGGGTCATGTGCTCCATAGCCCGCCTAGACGGCTACCGAACCGCCTTGCACGAGGCTGGCCTGGGATTTGATCCGAGACTGATCCGCCAAGGGCGATTCAGCGTGGCGGACGGCGAACGATTCGCCATGGAGTTGCTGAACCTCGACGATCGCCCCACCGCCATCTTCGCCCAGAGCGACTTTCTGGCCATGGGAGTCTACAAAGCTGCCAAACGCCTAGGCATCCGCATTCCTGAGGAACTCTCGGTAGTCGGCTTTGACGACATACAGACAGCGGGATTCATGGGACCCGCGCTGACCACCATCCATCAGCCCCTGATGGAAATGGCAGCCAGGGCGGCGACGATGATCCTGGATGCCAGATCGGGCAAGACCGTCGACCCCAGAGCCATCCTGCCCAACACCCTTGTCGTCCGGGAATCGACCTGCCCGCCGCCGAAACACGCGGACCACAGGCAGGCAGGAGCCCTATAAGGCGCCACTCTTCGATTGGCTGCGCATCAGCTGCTTGCAAAAAGAGACAGCGCGTTCTCATAGGAGACCGCACGCACCAGAGGAGCAAGATGCTCCTTGTCATCAGGGATGATGCCCTGAGCGGCCCAGTCGCCCAAGAGCCCGCAGAGCACCCTGCGGAAGAGCTCGTGTCTGGGGAAAGACAGGAAACTGCGGGAGTCCGTAGTCATTCCCACCGCATTGCCCAGGAGTGAGGTTTCAGCCAAAACTTCGAGCTGCCGACGCATCCCGGAGACGGTGTCGTTGAACCACCAGGCGTTGCCCAACTGAAGCTGGCCCTGATCATCGCCTCCGAAGCAGCCCAAATCAGTGGCTATGGCCATATAGTCGTTGGGGTTGAGGGAATAGACAATGGTTCTGGGCAAGATATTCGAGCTCTGCGCCTGGTCAAGGAGGGCGGCGAGAGGGGCGGCAACCGAATTGTCAGCCATGGAATCGTAACCCGTGTCGGCTCCAAGCTTCCCAAAAGCCGTCGAGTTGTTGTTGCGTCTGGCCTGGAGGTGGAGCTGCATGGTCCAGCCCCTATCCTTGTAGATTCGCATCAGCTCAAGAAGGAGGGCCGCACGATATTGGGCCTGTTCCTGCCTATCAAGGCCTAGACCTGCCCTGGCCTTGCTGAAAATGGCATCCAGATTTTCGACAGTCGACGGAGCGAACTCGACCACATCGACAGCATGGTCGGAGAGTCTGGAGCCATGCTGGTGGAAGTAATCAACCCGATCGCGCAGAGCGTCAACCAGTTCGCTGAAGTCATTGATCGGCTTGCCGCAGACCGACTCCATTGTGCCGATCCAATCGCCATATCCATTAGCGGTCGGATTCAGGGCGGCATCGGGGCGGAAGGCGGGAACCATCCTAAAGGGCTCCCCCTCCTTGGCGAATTGATCGTGATACTCCAGATTATCCTCAGGGGAATCCGTGGTGCAGACGATCTTGACGTTCATGCGACGCAGAAGCGCTCTTCGCGAGAAGTCCGGGGTGGCCAGCTGCTCATTCGTCTGGTCAAAGATGGACTTGGCGGTCTTGGTGGTCAGGGGTTCGCAAATGCCGAAGTATCTCCGCAGCTCCATGTGCGTCCACAGATAGACCGGACTGCCTACAGCCTGTTCCATGGTCTGGGCGTAAGCCATAAATTTCTCCCAAGGGCCCCCGTCTCCGGTGATCAGCCGTTCCGGAATGCCGTTGGCCCTCTCCAGCCGCCATTTATAGTGATCTCCATAATTGCGGCCATCTGTCAGCCAGGCATCGACAATATTATCGAAGTTGGGATCCTCGTAGATCTCCTTGGCGTGCAAATGGCAATGATAATCCACCAGAGGAAGATTCTCAGCTACGTCATGGAACAAGTCCCGAGACAACTGCGTCCCGAGGAGAAAATCGTCATCCAGGAAAGCCACTACAAACTCCTTAGTCGAAAACAGCAAGTCCAGCATTCGAATTTCCGCAATGCCTAAAATTCTTCTGTACAGACCAACGGACAGGCGAAACAGTCACGCGATCGGAACTCGCATATGCTATTGGTCAGCCTATGCGCGCCTGAAGAGGCAGAGCATGATGTTGCCATGATTTGTCGGAACCTCCCCTGATCAGGAACCCGACGCAGCCTTCCCCGTGCTCTCCCGGACGATCAGGCGGGAGGGGATCATGATGCTCTGGGGCAGATCAGTTCGTCCATTCAGCCGATCCAGAAGGATGCAGGCTGCTGTCTTGCCCAGTTTCGGCGGGGTGTTGCCCACGCTGGACAATGGCGGATCACTGACCTGCGCCATAGTGTCATTGTCGAATCCGATGATCACGTAGTCGTCCGGACAACGAATCCCCTGACGACGCACAGCCGCCATGAAGCCCAGGGCCATCAGGTCGTTGTGAGCAATGACGGCGCCTGTGGGATCATTCAGATACTGCTTCGCCAGGGCATACCCTCCGACGAAGGTGGGAAGACCCGGCCAAATTCGTCGAACAGTCACCCCACGCTTGCGGAACTCTTCGTAAGTGTGATTCCACCTGACTCCCACCGACCATGAGGAAGAAGGTCCATCGAGATAGGTCACTCGTGAGTAACCCATGGAAACCAGTAGTTCAGCGGCCTGACGGATACCAGTCCCAATATCGATGGCCACGCTGGGCACCCCACGCACGGTCCGGTTAACCACGACGATGGGCCTGGTCTGGGCGCACTTGCGGATCATGGCATCAGGCATTCTCGATGAGGTCAGAATTACCCCGTCCACATAGGCGGCGATCTTGTTGAAGGCCTCCCGCTCTCTGGTGGCGCTTTCCTCGGATTCAGCGACGATAAGGGCAAATCCAGCCAGGTTGAACTCGTGCTGTACGGAACGAATGATGTCAGAAAAGAACTGGTTGGCGATATCCGGAACGATGATGGCGATCATGCCCCGCAACGTCCTGGACGGAACCGTATCGACCGGCTCCGTATAGTACCCCAGTGCGTCGGCTACAGCGAATATCCGCTTGGTTGTAGCCGCACTGACCCTGTCAGGCCGGGAGAATGCTCTTGATACCGTGGAGGGGGAGACGCCGGCCTTGTCAGCCACCTCTCTGATCGTCACGCGCCTGGAACGGTTATGACAGCTCATGACCGAAATTCCTTCTCTGCCCCGTTTCGGTCCAAAGGCTTGCTCGGCCTGGCACCCGTGCTCTGCCTGATGACAAGACGGGCCGGAACCGTCGGGGCTACAGACAGGTTGGCTCCGGAAAGACGCTGCATGAGTAGGTCGGCAGCCCCCCGCCCAAGGGCTGAAAGGGACATATGAATGGTGGTCAGAGGCGGACTGCTCACCATGGACATGGTATCGTTGTCGAACCCGATGACGGAGATATCACGAGGGCACTCGCAGCCGAGCCGTCTGAGGGCCACGATCAGGCCGATCGCCATCAGATCGTTGTGGGCGATGACCGCTCCTGTAGGGTCGTCCATATACTTCTCTGCGAAGGAATAGCCCCCGTAAAAGGTAGGAGCGCAAGGCAGCGAGCGCTTGACGCTTATCCCCTTGGCGTCGCATTCATTGAAGATATGCCGCCACCGGATGCCTCCTGACCATGAGGCAGCCGGACCATCCAAATACGTCAGGCTCCGGCAGCCCAATGCGTACAGGTAATCGACGGCCTGGCACGCCCCCTTGGACACATCGATGCTGACGCTGGAGACGCCCCGGACATCACGGTTGACGCTGACCAGGGGGCGCAGCTGGGCGCACTTGCGGATCATGGCATCGGGCATCCTAGGGGAAACCAGGATGATTCCCGAGACCACAGGAGCGACAGTATCGACGATCCGGCGCTCCCTGGCGATGGACTCCCTAGTATCAAGAATCAGAGTCTCGAAGCGTGAGCGCTCGCACTCGTCCTGGACACTGCGAACGACACCAGTGAAAAACTGATTGCCCAGGTCGGGCACAATGACCGCAACCAGTCCCCTGCCCTGCGAACTTGACCGGCTATCGACAATATCGCTGTGGTATCCCAGTGCATCAGCGACCCGTTGAACCATTCGAGCCGTCGAAATACTGACCCGATCCGGACGCGAGAAGGTACGCGAGACCGTTGAAGGGGACACTCCGGCCTGGCGAGCCACATCATATATGGTGATACGGCGGTTGTCCGTAGAGGAATCGCCACCCGAACCTGCTCCGGTCTTCATCTATTCGTATCAGCCTTCCTCGTCTGCCCCATATCGCATGAAATACACGCCAACGGCGCCGAGCACTTCTAGCTTTTAGCTTCTAGCTTCCAAGTATATGCGGCTTCCCGGTCCCATAGCAGCCGACAGCAGCCTGATGAGAAACAAACGGCAACTCTGGAAGCAGATGGGCACCGACTTGGTAGGTTCGGAGTCAGGATGGGCAAGCGAGTACGCCTGGTCTCCGCGATATGTTTCTTTTGGTAAAGGAAGACACTGATGCTTCACCTTAGCGGCGATATACATAATGAGGCTGCAGCCTGGCAGAAAGCCGGCGTGACTCTGCCAACCTACGACATCAAGGCCATGCGCCAGGCCACCAAGCGCTTGCCTGCCTGGGTCCACTTTGGGGCCGGCAATCTCTTCAGAGCAGTTCACGCCCCCATTGCCCAAAAACTTCTGGATTCACGCGCCACCGACCAAGGCATATTGGTGACCGAATCCTACGACCCAGCCATCATCGACCAGGCCTACACTCCCTTTGACGACCGCTATCTTCAGGCCATCCTGAAAGCGGACGGATCTATGAAGACCTCGTTGGTCGCCTCAGTTGCAGGCACCTACCCTCTGGGTGAAGATCCGAAGCCCCTGCATGATCTGAGGCTGGTCTTCCGCAATCCCGGCCTGCAGATGGTCACCACGACCATCACCGAGAAAGGCTATGCCTTGGTCGACTCCCAAGGGCGGCCGCTGCCATGGATCGCTCCGGAATTCGGGGGCGGACCTGATAAAGCCAAGAGCGCCATCGCAGTCATCACGGCCCTCCTGCTGGAGCGCTTCCAGGCCGGTGCCCTCCCCCTGGCCCTGGTCAGCACCGACAACTTCTCACAAAACGGGAAGCGGTTCGCCCAAGCCGTCAGGCAGATGGCTGACGAGTGGATAGGGAGGAGCCTGGCAGAAAAAGGCTTCGGCGACTACCTCAGAGACAAGAGCAAGATCACCTTCCCGCTGACCATGATTGACAGAATCACTCCCAACCCTGACAAGGAGGTGGGTCGCCGCCTCAAGGCTCTGGGCATCGCTGACGCGGAACCCTTCTGGACCAGGGGCGGAACCGCTATGGCCCCATACGCCAATACTGAGGAAACCTGGTATTGGGTGGTTGAGGACGACTTCCCTGCAGGCCGCCCGCCTCTGGAGAAAGCAGGGGTCTACATGGCCGACAAGGATACGGTCAACGCCGCCGACCAGATGAAGGTCACCACCTGCCTGAACCCCCTGCACACGGCTCTGGCTGTCTTCGGGATGCTCCTAGGGTATCCGACCATGTCAAGGACCATCGCTGACCCAGACCTCAAGGCCTTGGTCACCCGCCTGGGGTATGCGGAAGGACTGCCTGTGGTCGAGGACCCGGGCATCTTCTCCCCAAAGGAGTTCCTCCGCCAAGTCATCGAGATCAGGATTCCCAATCCTGGTCTGCCCGATACACCGGCGCGCATCTGCGCCGACACCTCACAGAAAATCCCGGTCAGGTACGGAATCACCATCAGCAGGTACATCCGATCCCAGGATCTTGACACAGCCGATCTGGAAGCCATCCCGCTGATCATTGCCGCATGGCTGCGGCTGCTGATCGGTTCGGACGGCCATGGAACCGACGACGCCGGACGGCTGGTCAAGCTGAGCCCGGACCCGCGTCTGGAGGAGCTTCAAAGGATTCTGGCCGACATCCCACTCAATGGGTCAGCCAAGAAGGAGACTCTGGCGGCGACCATCAAGCCCATCCTGGCCGATGCCTCCATCTTCGGAACCGATCTGAACGCCACACCACTGGCCGACAGAATCGAGACCTCACTGGCCGCCATGTGCCAGGGCAATGGCTCCGTCGCGAACACCCTTCACAAAGCTGCAAGCGCCTGGTGACGTCGGCCGTCTGCTGACTGGACAAGGCACGAAATAACCGGGCCCGCCCGATTCGAATGTAAGGAGAGAGCATCATGCACATGGGATTCCGCTGGTATGGAGAGGGCAACGACACCATCAGCCTGGATGATATTCGTCAGATTCCGGGGGTGGAGACCATTGTCTGGTCCCTCCACCATAAACAGGCCGGCGAGGTTTGGCAGCCGGACGAAATCGAAGATGCCATGGCGGCAATCACCGAGTTGTCCGCCAGGGATCGGGCGGCAGGCATAACCAAAACCTTCAACGCCGACGTGGTTGAGTCGGTCAACGTTCACGAATCCATCAAGACCGGTTCGACAGTCCTCAGGATGAGCCGCGATCAGGCCATTGACGCCTATATCGAGACCGTAGCCAACCTGGGCAAGGCCGGTGTCAAAGTCGTCACCTACAACTTCATGCCGGTCTTCGACTGGCTGCGTACGGAGATGTTCCACCCCTGCCCAGATGGGTCCACCGCTCTCTACTACAACCAGCACCAAGTGGACCAGCTCAGCCCACAGGGCATCATCGACGAAACCTTGAAAGGGGCCCGATCCCTGACTGTGCCCGGCTGGGAACCCCAACGGCTTGCTCATCTGCCTGAACTCATGGATGCCTATCAGGGAATGGGCCACGAGCAGATGTACGCCAACTACAAGTACTTTCTGGATGCCGTGATCCCCACCTGCGAGCGCTACGGGGTCAAGTTGGCCGTCCACCCCGACGACCCTGCCTTCGACTTGTTCGGCTGGCCGCGCGTGGTCTCCAGCAAGGAGGGGATTCAACGGGTGCTGGATCTGAATCCCAGCCCCTGCAACGGACTGTGCCTGTGTCTGGGATCCTTCTCATCCAGAAGAGGCAACGACGCAGTGGATGCAGTCAAGACCTTCATGGGCAGGATCTACTTCAGCCACGTGCGCAACATCCGATTCACCGACGAGCAGGGCTCATTCTACGAGGTAGGTCACCGCGCCAACGAGGGGAACGTGGACACCGTCGGCGTCATGAAGGCCTACGCCGAGGCCGATTACCAGGGCTACATCCGCCCCGACCACGGACGGCATTTATGGAGCGAAAACACGGAAGCCGGCAGACCGCGGCCAGGCTACGGCCTTTATGACCGCGCCATGGGCATCCAATATCTGCTTGGAGCCTGGGACGCTTACCGCTACAACCGTCGATACTGATTCCTCGTTCGCACTGTTGGCTCATGCCAATCGGTCTATCAGGGGCTGGACACCCTGGTCGGCCAAATCGTCCAAGTCCTTCTGGACAGCCTCCGCTAGCCCTGCGATTCTGGTCAGGTCATGGCCCCAAACGGAGGCATCAGAAAGAATCCGGTTGACGAAATCATCCTGACCAGCAGCCTTGTGGAAGGCATCGATAACCTTCTGATCATCCTGAATCTTCACAGCATCACCGGCCTTGCCGCCATAATTCCACAACAGGCAGGACAGCGTCAGGACGATGCGTTCCGGAAGCCCACTCCCCTGCTCTGCGTTGGCCGTAACCAGCGGGAGAAGGCGTGAGACGAATTTGGAGACCGAGTTCAACCCTATGGAATCCAAAGAATGCTGGACAAAGGGGTTGTCGAACCGCTCGCGAACCGCAGCAGCGAAGCTCTCCAGCTCCTCCTTGGGCAGTGTCTGGACGGGGATGATCTCCTCTTCCATCTCACGGGTAATGAAAGAACGCATGGTCCTATCGCCCATGACCTGTCCTACAGTCTTGAATCCGGCCAACCGGGCCACTTGGGCCATAGTGGTATGAGGACCGTTGAGCAGATAAACCTTGCGCTCACGGTAGGGCTGTACAGCATCGCAGGTCACCAGGTCGATTCCGGCCTTCCGCGCGGGAAGCAGCTCATCGACCTTGCGCTGGGCGGTCTGGTCGCCAGCTACGACCCAGAGCAGGAAGGGCTCGGCCTTGACCATGTTCTGGTCCTCGTAACCCAGCTTCTCCCAAAGCTCCTGGGCATCTTCGCGCGGGTAGCCAGGAACTATGCGATCCACGAGAGTGGATACGAAGGTGTTCTCCCGATCAAGCCAGTCGATGAAATCCTTACCCCATCCAAACCGTTCAGCGACATTTATCAGAGCATGATGCAGGGCCGGACCGTTGTCGGCGATAAGCTCGCAAGGCATAATCAGGAAGCCTGGCATGGACCTGTCGAACCTACGCTTGAGCAGATGAGCCAACTTCGCCGGATATCCCGCTGGCGGACGGTCTGTGACCTTATCCCCATCATTGACGGCAATGCCCGCTTCGGTGGTATTGGAGATGATGATCTGCGTATCAGGATCATCGGCTAGAGCCAGAAACCCATCCCAGTCCTGGTAGGGGTCGACTGTCTTGCCGATAGAGTCAATCAGCTCATGGCTGCGGACGGGCTTTCCATCCTTGAGACCTTCCAGAATGACTGTATAAAGCCGCTCCTGGTCCTCCAAGACTTGGACTCTGCCCTTTTCAAGGGGCTGAACAACTGCTGCATTCCCCCCGAACAAGCCCTTGTTGTTGAGCTGCTGGACTATCCAATCAACGAATGCTCTGAGAAAATTTCCCTCACCGAACTGGATGATCCTGATGGGTCGTTGAGCTGCCTCTGTACTAGTCAGCCCCAGATGCACGGCCACTGCTTCCCGTAATCTTTCCACAATGCTTCCTTTCCGTCCGCTCGCATCCCGCCCATACGGGGGATCCGACCAGATCATCGAACCTGGCGATCGATGACTAGCCCGGGACTCTGGCACTCAGCCTTGCACCACCTGCCTGGCCTTCGCACAAGCATCAGCAACGGCTTTCCAATCGCCTCGGCGCTGGGCCTGGGACGGTACAGGGAAACTCCCGCCCACAGCAAAGACGTTGGGCAGGTCGATGTATTCACGAGCGTTCCCGAACCCAACTCCTCCGGTGGGCAAGAAGCTCATCTCTGCAAAGGGGCCGGAGAGTGCCTTCAAGGTCTTGATGCCACCGTAAGCCTCGGCTGGGAAGAACTTAGTAAAACGCAGACCAAGATCATAGGCTTTCTCAATGTCGCTGGGAGTCGCCGTTCCAGGCAAGACCGGGATCCGGGAGCCCGTGCACCAGTCGACCACAGCATCGTTGAAGGCCGGGGAGACGATACCCTTGCAACCTGCCTGCACTGCCTGGCGTGCCTGGTCGACCGTGTGCACAGTTCCTGCCACCAGGGTCACCTCAGGCACCTGGTCATAAATAGCCCGCATCCCGTCCAGGGCGGCAGCCGATCGGAAGGTGACTTCCGCGATGGGCACTCCACCGGAAGCCAGGGCCCTAGCCAGAGGAACCGCTTCCTCGGGTGAATGCAGGGTCACCAGGGGGACCACTTTGATTGTTCTGATCAGATCAATCAATCCGATCCGCTCCTCCGGTACGTCCGTCTTGCCAAACTCGCTCATGCCTGCTTCCTTCTCTTGTGGAATTGAACTTGTTGAATCGAATCCATCGCCTGTCTATGGAGGGCTTCTGATCGTCGCCCGGATAAACCGGCTCAGCCAACCTGTCTGACCGCAGCCCGCTGGCGTCCGGCAATAAAGTCATTCAACCGGGCCTTTGTAGGCAAGCCTTCGTTGTCGGATACCACCTGGGTCTGCATGGCACCGACGGCACACCCACGCTCCAACGCTTCGGACATGGGCCGACCCTCAAGCAGAGCCGACAACACGCCGGCCGCGAAACCGTCGCCGGCGCCGACTGTGTCCACCACCGCATCAACCTTGAAACCCGGAACGTAGACACCATCATGACCGTCCGTCGCGTAGGCTCCATCGGGCCCGTCCTTGACCACCGCATAACGGGCGCCATTGTCAATGAATGCCTGACCGATATCGTGGACGCTGTCCAGCCCGAACAGATGCCTGCCCTCGGAAATGCCTGGAAGGACCAGATCAGCCTTGGCGCTTAAGGACAGGAGCGTCTGCTTCATATGTCTGTC
This sequence comes from Bifidobacterium asteroides, assembly GCF_019469425.1. Lineage (NCBI taxonomy): Bacteria > Bacillati > Actinomycetota > Actinomycetes > Bifidobacteriales > Bifidobacteriaceae > Bifidobacterium > Bifidobacterium asteroides. The sequence continues at coordinate 1,792,976 of NZ_CP048272.1, forward strand.
GCTCTTCCAGAGAGCCGGACGTTCGTTGGGATCAAAGGAAACGAAGACCTGATTGGCCCGTGACAGCTCAACCAGCGCTTTGCTGGCTTCCAGGGTGCTTGCCGAAAGCGCCGGGAGGATTCCGGTCATATGCATCAGCGAGATTCCGCTGCAGTCGATGGCTTTGACATCGGCCGGGCCCAGGGCTGAAGCCGCCGATCCCTTGCGAAAGTAGTAAGTCTTGGGGTCTCCCTGCTCTACCTTGGACTTCATCATAAAGCCAGTGGAACGAGTGGCATCCTCGACGACCAAGGAGGTGTCCAGGTTGTTCTGCCGCATGAAGCACAGGATTCGTTCGCCTATCGGATCCTGGCCTATGCGAGTCATATAGACCGGATGTTGGCCAAGCCGCTCCAGGCCGATGGCTACGTTGAGCTCCGCACCTGCCACCGAGGCGCTGAAGGACCCGACCTCACTGCAGGGTCCCTCCTCGCCAGCCGCGAAGAGCCCCATACCCTCGCCAACCAGGAGAACGCTGCCAGGACGGATGCCGCTGACCGCTATGTCGTGGGAAACCGCCATACCTTTCCTTCCATAACCAGGACTGATGGATCCGACAGGTTTGTTTCAACCCGCGTCAACGCGGGTGACGGTCCGATTCGTCCTCTGATGTTTTCAAGCTATGTGATAGAGGGATGGCGGAGGAATATGTTGCCAGCTGTTGCTTGTCCCGGCATTTTTGATATGCACTTTGTAAAAAACAGACCCTCAGACCTTTGAATCGATCTGAGGGTCAGAAGAAACGGATCCTTGAGCAGGGGCTACCAGGCCAAGTCGATGCCCGGGGTGACAGGTTCGGGAATCAGATGGATGCCAAAGGTGGAATCCACGCCTTTCTGTATGGCATGTGCCAAGGCTGCCATGTCGTCTGAGCCGGCGCCTCCCCGGTTGGTCAAGGCCAGTGTGTGCACATCGGACAGGGCGGCTGCCGACCCCTGCTTTAAAGCGAAGCCCTTGTGAAAGCCCGAATGATCGATCAGCCAAGCCGCTGAGGTCTTGACCAATGCCGAGCCCTCGACAGGATAACGTGGGGCATCCGATGGCAGGGCATCCGCGGCCTTACGACTGATGATCGGATTGGTGAAGAAACTCCCGCAGCTGTGGCGGTCAAGCAGCACTCGTTCGCCCCTGGGGCCGTGAAGATCATCCTGGACTGCCTCCAGAGCCTCTTCCAGGTCGGAGGTTCGACGGCATGATCCCATCCAATCGGTCAGGTACCGGTAGGGATCCTCCAGCATCCCCTTGCCCGCTCTGACGGTCAGAACCGCCTGTCGAATCCGATCCAGGGGAAGCGTTGCTCCTGGCTCCACGCCCAGGGCCTTGGCAAGCTGGGCCGAACCCACCTGAACTTCAGACCCATGTCGCAGAACCAGGGTGACCGAAAGCACCACGTAGCGGGGCGTCGGGAAGAACCGTGCTTCGGGCACAGCCGGCGCCTGGTACATGGTCTGCTTGAGCAGGGAGGTCCTGTATCCGAAATCGAGGTCAGAGGCCCGCAGATAGGCTGTGACCTTGTCCTGACGGTCCCATACCTCGACCGAATCGACAAGGTGCCCGACCTCCTGGCCGTAGGCGCCGATGTTCTGGACCACCGAGGCTCCGACAGTCCCGGGGATGCCGGATAGGCCCTCTATTCCGATCAGGTGCATGCGCACGCAGTAGGAGACCAGATCATCCCAGTTGGTCCCAGCCGTAGCGTTGACGTGAACGACGGGAACGCCGCTCTCGGGCGGAGCCACCTCGTCAGGCACGCTGATGTCCTGACGGGTGTCGCGCACGACTACGCCAGGAAAGTCCTGGTCAGAGGCGAGCAGGTTGGATCCCCCGCCAATCAGGCAGAGGGGCAGCCCCTTGGAATCCGCCCCCTCCACAGCCTCGATCAGCCCGACCCTGTCATGTGGCTGGACAAAGGCCGCAATACGTCCTCCCACGCCCATGGTGGTGATATCAGCAAATGTCGGAGTTGAGATGTTGACCGTGGCTGCTTCTGACATGTCTTTCACTGTATCATCGCAGGTGACAGGGCTGATCTAGAGCCCTTCTAGCCTACCGGCCCTCTGATCTGCTGTCTTGATCCGCCTTCTCGACCCACTGGCTCGATTCGATGAATTACGGCAGGCAAAAGCAAAATACAGAGCCACACATGGGCAGGTTCTCTTGATTTAGCCCCGGTCAGCCGTAGCACCGACAAGGACGGCAGGGGGTGAATAACCCCTTATAAGGAACGCCTATAGAGGCACTGTTGTCTCAGCATCTGAAAAAGGGTTTGATGATCCGTGAAGCACGCGAGCATCTAGGCCACATTCAGAGGAGCGGGCCGTCATGAGCAAAGGATTCGCGACAAAAGCCGTCCATAACGGCTATGACTGTCAAGGACAGGGCGGAGGCGCGGCCAGCGTCCCCATCTACCAGTCGGCCGCCTTTGACATGGTCACCGCCGACCGGGGAGACGCCCTGGCCGCCGGCGAAATTCAAGGGTTCTCTTACTCACGCTTGGCCAACCCCACGGTCAAGGTCCTGGAGGACCGCCTTGCTGGCCTGGAGGGGGGCAAGGGGGCCGTGGCCATGGCCTCAGGGATGGCCGCTGTATCGTCAGCCCTCATGTGTGCCGCCGAGGGCGGTGGGAGACTAATTTCCCCGGTCGATCTTTATGGAACCTCGGTGGACGCCATGAAGACTTTCTTCCCCAACTTTGGCATCGAAACGGATTTCGTGGACGACATCAACGACCTTGATGCAGTGGAACCCCTGATCCAGGACAAGACCAGGGCCATCTTCGCCGAATCCGTGGCCAATCCGTCCACAGCCATCGCCGACATCCCCGGCCTGGCCGACTTGGCCCACCGGCATGGGCTGGCCCTGATCATCGACAATACGGTGCCCACGCCATACCTGCTCAACCCGATCGACTTCGGTGCCGACATCGTCGTCCATTCGACCACCAAGGGAATCAGCGGCCATGGCAACGCCCTGGGCGGGGTCATCGTGGATGCAGGCCGATTCGACTGGGGCAACGGCCGCTTCCCGCAGATGAGCCAGCCCGAACTGATCATCAGCGACGAGCGGCACGGATCCATGGTCAGCTTTCTGGATGCCTTCGGCAAGATGGCCTTCCTCCACAGGGTCCATACCAAGTACCTGCACACCTTCGGGGCGGTCATGAGCCCCTTCGCAGCCTACCTGCAGCTGACAGGCCTTGAGACCCTGCCACAGCGGGTCGCCACCGAGGTAAAGACTGCAGCAATCCTGGCCCGCCACCTGCTGACCATTCCCCAGGTGGAGCAGGTCAACTACTCGGGAATTCGCGAGGGTCGCCACCAGGGCTATGCGGACCAGCAGGACCGCCTGGCATCGACCCTGCTGCCCAAGGGCGTCGGCACGATCCTCTCCTTCAAGGTCCAAGGGGACTATGAGCAGGTCAAGCGCATCGTAGACTCAGTGCATCTCATGAGCTACATGCCCAATATCGGCGACTGTCGCACTCTGATTGTCGACCCGGCCAGGATCACCCACAGGGAGGTTCCAGGCCCCTACCGCCTCAGCGCCGGTGTAGGCGACGATCTGATTCGAATCTCCGTGGGCCTGGAGGACCCGGGGGACCTGATCGCCGATCTGGATCAGGCCTTTGAGGCCGCCTACCAGGTCAATCTCTGAAGGCTGAGCCCCCAATATCGCAAAACCCGTATGCACGGCAGGCATATAGGCAGATCTGCGTGAGGAAGCGCCTGCGTATAAAAAGAACCCGGCCGAATGGTCGGGTTCCGATGAAGCCAAAGGACGGGAAGAACTCAGCGGGTCTCCCGGTGCAGGGTATGCTTGCCACAACGGGGGCAGAACTTCTTGAGCTCCAGACGGTCAGGAGTGTTACGACGGTTCTTGGTCGTAATGTAATTACGCTCCTTGCACACGGTGCACGCCAGCGTAATGCCAGGACGGATATCTGCGGCTTTTGCCATGGTTCACCTCTATAGTCGTTGCACGACCGACGTATGTCGGCCACAGTAGCGAGGAAGAGACTCGAACTCTTGACCTTACGATTATGAGTCGTACGCTCTAGCCAGCTGAGCTACCCCGCCAGAGAGCCTCGGGTGAGAATCGGACTCACGACCTCTTCCTTACCAAGGAAGTGCTCTGCCACTGAGCTACCGAGGCGTGGCGGATAGAGGATTCGAACCTCTGAAGCATTACGCGGCTGATTTACAGTCAGCTCCCTTTGACCGCTTGGGAAATCCGCCATGCCGCACTAGAACCGAAGCTCTGTACGGCAACTTGCCTATAATGACATGTTTTTCCATTTTCCGCAAGTCACGCTCCAACGTCGTGTCTTCCACGTCAGAGCGGGACGGACGGGTCAGAAATCCCAGTCGTCGTCGTCCGTCTCCACGGCCTTGCCCATGACGTAGGAGGAGCCCGAGCCGGAGAAGAAATCGTGGTTCTCGTCGGCGTTGGGGCTCAGCGATGCGATGATGGCCGGATTCACGTCGGTGGTGTCCGAGGGGAAGAGGGCCGGATAACCCAGGTTCATCAGCGCCTTGTTACCGTTGTAACGCAGGAACTTGGTGACATCCTCCACCAGGCCCACCCCTGAGTACAGGCTCTCGGTGTATTCCACCTCGTTGTCGTACAGGTCACCCAGGAGCTCGTAGGTGTAGTCGCTCATGGCCTGACGCTCGGAGTCGGAGACCCTGGCCAGCCCCTTCTGGTACTTGTAGCCGATGTAGTAGCCATGCACGGCCTCGTCACGGATGATCAGGCGGATCAGATCGGCTGTGTTGGTCAGCTTGGCATGGCTGGAGAAGTACATGGGCAGGTAGAAGCCCGAGTAGAAGAGGAAGGACTCCAGCAGGGTGGAGGCCACCTTGCGCTTCAGGGGGTTGTCGCCCTCGTAGTAGTCCAGAACGATCTGGGCCTTGCGCTGGAGGAACTCATTGTGTTCGCTCCACTCGAAGGCAGCGTCGATCTGAGGGGTGGAAGCCAGGGTGGAGAAGATGGAGGAGTAGGACTTGGCATGGACCGACTCCATGAAGGCGATATTGGTGTAAACAGCCTCCTCATGGGGGGTCAGCGCATCCGGAATCAGGCTGACGGCGCCCACAGTCCCCTGGATGGTGTCCAGAAGGGTCAGCCCGGTGAAGACCCGCATGGTCAGGGTGTGCTCCTCCTCGCTCATGGCCTGCCAGGAGGGCAGGTCATTGCTGACGGGAACTTTCTCGGGCAGCCAGAAGTTGCCAGTCAGACGGTCCCAGACCTCAAGGTCCTTCTCGTCCTCCAGACGGTTCCAGTTGATGGCGGAGACCCGGTCAATCAGCTTCAGCGGCTGCCGGGGAATGGAAATGGGTGGGACCATGGTTGATTGCTCCTTGTTGGATAAGTGTTCGACAGTGCGACGCGGATCACGACAGGACCGTCAGTCTACCGCATGGACGGACCTGACCCGTGGACGTGGCGACCGGTGACTGCATATGACTCTTAGGACAGGTGCCTTAAAGCATGCAGCTGACGCAGCCCTCGACCTCGGTGCCCTCCAGGGCCTGTTGGCGGATCCTGATGTAGTAAAGGGTCTTGATCCCCTTGCGCCAGGCGTAAATCTGAGCCTTGTTGAGGTCGCGAGTGGTGGCCGTGTCAGGGAAGAAGAGGGTCAGCGAGAGCCCCTGATCCACATGCTGAGTGGCCTCGGCGTAGGTGTCCACGATCTTCTTCCAGCCGATCTCGTAGGCGTCCTCAAAGTAATCCAGGTTCTCGTTGGTCATGTAGGGAGCCGGGTAGTAGACGCGCCCGATCTTGCCCTCCTTGCGGATCTCGATCTTGGAGGCAATCGGATGGATGGAGCTGGTGGAGTGGTTGATGTAGGAGATGGACCCGGTCGGTGGGACAGCCTGAAGGTTCTGGTTGTAGATGCCCTCCTTGAGGATGGCCGCCTGGAGTTCCTTCCAATCCTCCACAGTGGGGATATGGACCCGGTACTGGTCGAAGAGGTCCTTGATCCGCTGGGTCCTAGGCTCCAAGGAACGGCTGCCCTCGGTGTACTTGTCGAAGTAGTTCCCCTGCCCTGCCGGCTTGGCATAATCGGACTTGGCGAAGGAGGCGAAGGCCTTCCCTCGCTCCACGGCCAGGGCATGAGAGGCCCTGTAGGCGTGGTAGGCCACGGTCATGAAGTACATGTCGGTGAAGTCCAGCCCCTCCTCGGATCCGTAGTGGATGCCCTCGCGGGCCAGGAAACCGTGGAGGTTCATCTGACCCAGGCCGATGGCATGGCCCTCGTCGTTGCCCCGCTTGATGGAGGGGACGGCCTCGATGTTGGTATGGTCAGAGACGGAGGTCAGGGCCCGCACCGAGGTTTCGACCGTGTCGGCCAGGCCGCCGTCCATGGCCTTGGCGATGTTGAGGGACCCCAGGTTGCATGAGATGTCACGGCCGATATGGTCGTAGTTCAGGTTCTCGGAGTAGGTGCTGGGCTCCTGGACCTGCAGGATCTCCGAGCAGAGGTTGGACATGGTGATCCGGCCGTCGATGGGGTTGGCCTTGTTGACCGTGTCCTCGAAGAGGATGTAGGGGTAGCCGGACTCGAACTGAATCTCGGCCAGGGTCATGAAGAAGTCACGGGCATCGATGTACTTCTTGTGAATCCGCTTGTCCTTGACCATCTCCTCGTAGTGCTCAGTGATGGGAATGTCAGCGAAGGGCTTGCCGTAGACCCGCTCCACATCATAAGGCGAGAAGAGGGCCATGGGCTCCTTGCGTTTGGCCAGCTCGAAGGTGATGTCAGGGATGACCACGCCCAGGGCCAGGGACTTGATGCGGATCTTCTCATCCGCGTTCTCCCGCTTGGTGTCCAGGAAGCGCATGATGTCAGGGTGGTGGGCCGACAGGTAGACGGCGCCGGCACCCTGGCGGGCGCCCAGCTGGTTGGCGTAGGAGAAGGAATCCTCCAGGAGCTTCATGACCGGGACCACGCCGCTGGACTGGTTCTCGATGTGCTTGATGGGTGCGCCCATTTCGCGCAGATTGCTGAGCAGCAGGGCCACGCCGCCGCCCCTCTTGGACAGCTGCAGGGCCGCGTTGACCCCTCGGGAGATGGACTCCATGTTGTCTTCTATACGCACCAGGAAGCAGGAGACCGGCTCGCCGCGCTGGGCCTTGCCCAAGTTCAGGAAGGTGGGGGTGGCGGGCTGGAAGCGGCCGGAGATGATCTCATCCGCGTACTTCATGGCGGCCTGCTCGTCCCCGTCGGCCAGCTCCAAGGCCACGGCTACACAACGCTGGGGGAAGTCCTCCAGGTAGCGCTTGCCGTCGAAGGTTTTCAGCGCATAAGAGGTGTAGAACTTGAAGGCACCCAGGAAGGTCTCGAATTCGAAGCCGCTTTCGGCCGCATGCTTATAGATCTTGTCCAGAAACTCCGGGGCGTAGCGTTCAAAGACTTTCCGATCGTAGTACTCGTGATCCAGGAGGTAGGCGATCCGCTCGGCCGTGGAGGGGAAGGTCATGGTGTTGGGCCCTACGTGCCGGTCCATGTACTGGCGCTCGGCCTCGTGGTCCTTGTCGAATTGAATCCTTCCGTCCTTGTCGTACAGGTTCAGCATGGCATTCAGGGCATGGTAGTCGTGAGCCGGATCGAAGGTCTCCTCATCCTCGGATGCGGTCCTGTCCAGGCCCAGGGATGTATCCTCGTTTGCTCCCATCGGGTGTCCTTTCATGAGTATGGCGGTGATGATATGCGTAATGAAATTGGCTCAGGGCTCGGGGTTGTTGCGGAAGAAATCCACGACCCCGCGGCGGACCTTGTTTTGGTCCTCTTTGGTGCCCATGAGCTCGAAATAGTAGAGGAATGGCACATTGCACTTGCGGGAGATGATGTCTCCCGCCATGCAGAAGGCCTCCCCGAAGTTGGTGTTGCCCGAGGCGATGACCCCGCGGATGCCGGCCCGGTTGGCTGGGTCGTTCAGGAAGCGCTTGATCTGCGGCATGACCGCCTTCTTGGCTGATCCGCCCCCATAGGTGGGGACGATCAGGATGTAGGGCTGGCGAATGTTGAGCGGCGGGTCCTTGGGCCTCAAGGGGATGCGGAAGACGTCGATCCCCTCGTCATCCAAATGGCAGTTGGCGATGAACCGGGCGGTATTGCGCGAGGCCGACGAGAAGTAGACCACGGCCCCCAGACGCTGACCCTGGGCGGCGAACTCGGGAGCGCTGAGCTCCGAATCAATTCCGGCGGTCTGCTGTTGCTCCATGCTTCCTCCTGATCAGGCCACCAGAGCCTGTCTTGACGGTGATGCCCGCCCTGAGGACGGACCGATCAGTACCCGCCCAGCGCGAGCCTGAATTACTATATGTGCTATCGATATCGAAAACGGTGAGCATATATAGGGTTTTCTGTGCCCAATATCACACCGGTTCCGACTGGCCTAGAAGTCCCAGTCGTCGTCGTCCGTGGACTCGGAGTGCCCCATGACGTAGGAGGAGCCCGAGCCCGAGAAGAAATCATGGTTCTCGTTGGCAGAGGGTGACAGGGCCGCCAGGATCTCCGAGCTGACATCGGTCTGGCCGGCTGCGAACCGGGCCGGGTAGCCCAGGTTCATCAGCGCCTTGTTGGCATTGTAGCGAACGAAGGCGAAGACATCCTCGACAAAGGGGAATCCCTCATAGATCTGCCCTGAATAGACCATCTCCAGGTCGTAGAGCTTATCCAGCAAATCATTGGTGAACTTCTCCAGCATGGCCTGGTCAGCCTGGGTCCTCTCCTCCAGACCCCGCTGATACTTGTAGCCCGAGTAATAGCCGTGGATGGCCTTGTCGCGCAGGATCAGCCGAATCATGTCAGCCGTGTTCATCAGCCTGGCATGGCTGGAGAAGTAGAGGGGCAGGTAGAAGCCAGCATAGAGCATGAGAGAGGAGAGCATGGTGGAGGCCACCTTGCGCTTGAGGGGATCCTCGCTGACATACTCATGCAGGACCGTGTGGACGCGCTCCTGGAGGATGTCGTTGGCCACAGCCCACCGGTAGGCCCTGTCGATCTCCTCGCTGGAGCAAAGGGTGGAGAAAACCGAAGAATAGGAGCGAGCGTGGACCGACTGCATGAAGGCGATGTTGGTATAGATGGCCTGCTCCTGCTCGGTACGGGCGTGATCGATCTGCACCAGCTCGCCGATGGTGGCCTGGGTGGTGTCCAGCATGGTCAGTCCGGTGAAGACGCGGACCGTGGTCTGGCGCTCATGATCGGTCAGCGTGTTCCAGGATGGGATGTCGTTGGACAGGGGCACCTTCTCAGGCAGCCAGAAGTTGGAGACCAGGCGGTTCCAGACCTCCAGATCCTTCTCGTCGGTGACGTTGTTCCAGTTGACCGGGCGAATCCTGGCCTCAGGGGTGACTCGGTACTGGGGCGGGGTGATGGATTGGCGCATCATCTCGTCGTCGGCGTAGACGCCGACCTCTGACTTGGCGCTTTCTTGCGTGCCTTCCTGCCGGCTCATGACAAAACCGACTTTCGTGAATCAGTCGACTGCTGTTGGAGCCGCACTCCCATTCCGGCCAGAATGGCCCTTACCGCCCGGACGTCCGCCGCAGTGCCCAGGAGCTCGAAGCGATAGAGCTCAGGAACGCCGCACCGAAGGGCAATCTGCGGTCCGGCTGCACAATAGGCGCTGCCGAAGTTCCTGTTGCCCGAGGTGACCACCCCGCGGATTAGTCCGCGGTTGACCGGATTGTTCAGGAAGTGAATGACCTGCTTGGGCACGGCTCCCCTGGCTGACCCGCCGCCATAGGTGGGCACCAGCAGAAGGTAGGGCGTATCCATGACGAGCATGGGCTGTCGCCGCTCGTACAGGGGGATACGGAGAGGCTCCTCCACGCCCAACCGCTGCACAAAGCGGTGGGTGTTGTTGGAGACACTGGAGAAATACACCAGCCTGGAGGCATCACCCAGAGGATCATGCCGATCTACATCTACTAAGGGCATAGGGACCGCTGCTCCTTGATAAACACTATATATTGGATTAACTTGGCTAGCTGACCACAATATATAGGTTCATCCAAGACGACACAAGTTCATAGGAGCATAATTGGCCCCGCTGTGACATTCCATACAAGAACTGAGACGTCAAGCATTTACATTTACGCTCGCGTTACTGCGACCTTAGTCAGGAATCGGATCCTGCGGCAAACCCTGTCGACGCAGGTCGGCGCATACCTCCAGAACCCGGTCGTTGGCCTCCCGCTCCCCCACAGTGATGCGAACGCCCTCGCCAGGGAAGGTTCTGACCGACAGGCCTACGTCACGGAAACGCTGATCAGCCTGCGCGGCGGCCTGGCCCAGAGGCAGCCAGTAGTAGTTGGCGCGAGGTTCAGGGATCCTCCACCCTTGCTCTTGCAAACCAGCCAGGATTCTGGCCCGTTCCTGCTTGAGTGCCTGGACCCGTTCGGCCAGGCGATCCTGTGCGTCCAGGCTGGCCATTGCCGCCGTCTGGGCCACATCGGTGACGCCGAAGGGCAGGGCCACCTTGTTCATGCCGGCAATGATCGGCTCGGCAGCCACGGCGTATCCGATCCGCAGACCGGCCAGTCCATAGGCCTTGGAGAAAGTCCGGGCCGCTATCACATTGGGATGCTCACGCATGAGCGACAAACCGTCGGCTCTATCAGGGTCGTCATTGAACTGTACATACGCCTCGTCAAAGAGCACCGGCAGATCGACGCTGGTCGCAGTCGGATTGTTGGGGTTGTTGACAATGACCAATCTGGTGTGGTCGTTGACCGCGGCGATCATGGCCTCGATGTCATGGCGTCCCTGCCTATCCAGAGGCACGGGCACCCCGGTGGCGCCGGCCATGGTGATGATGATGGGATAGGCCTCGAAACTGCGCCAGGGGTAGACCACCTGATCGCCATGACCAGCCACCAGGTCAACCAGCTGGGTGATGACCTCCGTGGACCCGCATCCCAGCTGAATGCATGCTGGCTCCACCCCGTGCAGCTTGGCCAGCCGCTCCACCAGACGGGTACCATGCATGTCCGGATAGCGGTTCAGGTGGCCCAGGGCCTGCTCGGAGATGGTCTGGAGCACGCCTGGCAGGGGCGGGTATGGGTTCTCATTGCTGGAGATCTTGTAGCTGGTCAACCCGGGAACGGCTGGTGCAGGGCTGCCCTGCCGGTATCCGGGCAGGGAATCAATGCTGACGCGATGACGATAGTACATGGGCACCATGCTAGTGGCCGCCATATGTCCCTGGGGCATCTGTTCCGCTGCACGGTCCCGACAAGACGCGAATGGCCCCTGGTCCTTGCGCAGGACCAGGGGCCACTATCACCGCCTCTTTACTTGAGGATGGCCAGAACGTCGCGCGCGGACACGATCAGGTAGTCCTCGCCGCCATAGTTGACCTCGGTGCCGCCGTACTTGGAGTACAGAACCTTGTCGCCAACCTTGACATCCATGGGGATGCGCTCGCCCTTGTCGTCGCGACGGCCGGGGCCTGCAGCCAGCACCTCGCCCTGCTGGGGCTTCTCCTTGGCGGTATCGGGGATGACCAACCCGGAAGCGGTCTTGGTCTCCGCCTCAGCCTGCTTGATGACGATCTTGTCTTCCAACGGTGTGAGTGAAATCGACACTGTGGACCTCCTACATCTTGTGAGAACAGCCAATGAACCCACGCCGGAACGTCGATGAGAGGCTGACGAACACTCACCACGCATTCCTTTGCGCTACAAGTCATAGTAGCGCGAAATTAGCACTCTGCCAACTTGAGTGCTAACGCTAGTGGTGAAAGAAGGTTCGCCGATTTGTCCTCAGGACTTGGCTGTCGGACGACGCCGGGCCAATATAGCCTCCACGCCGATGGACAGGGAGTCCTCGCTGCGATCGGGCGCCTCGACCTGGGCCTGCATCTCCCGCTTGTGGAAGTCGTCGGGTCGGCCATCGGCCTTCTTATGAGCCTTCTTCTGACCTGGCTGCTTCTTTTCGGGAGGACGGGCCACGGAGACCTGACGGGTGGACTTGATCTCCAGGCTGTGAGGAGCCTCGTCTTCGCTGTTCTTGCCGTCCTTGCCTGATCCCTCGTCACGGGCCGATCCCAAGGAGAAGGAGATCAGATCCTGTCCAGCCGCCGTGCCGAAGGCATCCAAGGCCGGAGAAGGGCTGATGCGCTCGAGCTCATTGGTGGCGTCGTCCTGGGCCTTAGCCAAAGACGACGAAGATGGACGCTTTTTGCCAGCAGACGCAGAGGCCGATCCGGACTTGTCTGTATGGGCAATGGCGGATTGAGCAGGCGTCGACTGCGGGGAAGCCGAGTGGATTGCAGGCTTGGATGCCGAGGACTTGTCCACTGATGATTTAGGCGCTGCGGGCTTGGAGGCAGTCTTTTGGGCCTTTGAAGACTTGGTGGTTGCCGGTTTGGAAGCCGTCGGCCCAGAAGCTGCTTGTTTGGCCGGGGTCCGTTCAGAGGCCTTCTCGGCGACGGATGGCCTGTTCGACGTATGCCCGGTCTTGGCAGCGGCCTTCTCGGTCGACGTGAGGGACCCGGCCGAACCCTTGGCCTTGCTGCTGTCGGCAGCCGGCTTGACAGGCTTGGCAGCATTGTGCCGTCTGGCCTTGAGGGCTGCCTGTTGATCAGCCTTAGCCTGGGTCAACGTCCGACGAATCTCATCCTGGTCAAGTACATCCGTAGCAGTTTCCGTGCGACCCTCATTCTTGGTCTGCACGGGCTTGCTGGCGGTCTTGCTCTTAGTCAGACTGGCCACCTGCTGACGACGCTGCCGGGCACGCCGCTGGGCTAAATTTCGCTCCCAGGCACGAGCCTGGGCTGAAGCATGCGCGCCGGCGGCCAACACCACTATCACCAACGCCAGAGGAATCAAAGTGAACCATGGGCTGTAGCCCAAGGAGAAAGAGAGCCCAGCCACCAGCAGGGTGACAGCCAAGAGGACAAGGACCAGGATGCGACGACGGCGTATGGCCGCGCGGCGCAACTGTCTGATCTGCTTGATGCGCTGGGCCTGACTGCGCCGGTTGCCATCCTGCTGCCCTTGCTGCATGACCAACCCTTTCACCGTCCTCGACTGCCTGTCGCAGAACCTCATGCCGTCTTCCCGCCCCACCATGTGCAGGGAGGTGGAAAGCCTGTCCTGGCGATGCTCCGAGGCCCGCTTCATACCCTTGACGGTGCGAAACGGCAGCCAACCCAGCACCAGAATCACCGCAATCACCAAAACCACGATGCTGCTGAGTGATTCATAAACCATAAGTACTACGTTAGTTGACGGTATGCCCCAAACAGCAAGTCAAACCCAGCGTGTCGACCATGTCCGCCCCAGAGTCTCATAGACGAGCCGGCAGATCGGGATCGAATTGGTCGCCAATCCAGGCAAAGGTCAGGTGGTCCCGCCACTGCCCGTTTACGTACATGTAGCTGCGGCGCAGCCCCTCCGGCTCCATGCCCAGCTTTTGGACTACACGCAGGGATCGCTGGTTCTCAGGCAGAATTGCCACCTCCAGACGGTGCAGATGGGGTCCCCTCCCGTCTCTGAAAGCCCAGTTCGCCAGCATGGCCAGGGCCAGGGGCGCGAATCCGTGACCGATCCAATCCTGGTCCACCCAGTAGCCCACTGTCGCTGTGCGCATGGACCCATAGCGGATGGCGCCTAGAGAAATCTGCCCAACGATGCTCTGATGAAACTCCATAAGAAAGACCGCTGAAGTGCCCTCCTGCCGGGAACGATCCAACTCCTGCATCCACTGGGCATAGGTCATGCCGGGTCCGTGGCTGGGATCCCCTGATTCCCACGGGGCTAGCCAATCGCGATTCCTCCATCGGACCGCGTTCCAGGCTGCCTGGTCACCCTCGCGGATGGGCCTCAGCAGGAAGTCCCCATGTCCTGGGGGCGAAGTCAGACGATCAGGCAGATCCAGGGCATGGTCCGAACGGGCTCGGGAACCCTGCCAGACTTGGCGGAAGGTGTGCAGAACCGACATGACTCCATGTTCTCACCAAACGGCCATGGAGGCAGGCATGCGTCCATTAGGGAGAGCCCATGCTGGTAGAACTGAGGGCATGAACGAGCAGGAACGCATCGATAAGGACAAGCAGGATTGGCGTGGCCGGCTGCTTGAAGCCCGACGGCGCATCGACCCAGCCCAATGCCGTGACGCAGGCCACAAGCTGGCTGGTCTGCTGACCGGCCGACTGCTTGCCAAGGTCGAGCGCTCCCGCAGCGACCAGAGCCTGACCGTGGCTGCTTTTTCCTCCATTCGGGGGGAGATAGCCATGGACCCAAGCCTGAACCTCCTGCTGGGCCGGGGCTACCAAGTGCTCGTCCCCATGCTTGGCACGGGCACCCAAATAGGTTGGGGACGCCTGCAATCAGAGCAGGATCTGAATGACATGAAGCGGATTCCCGGCTGGCGGCCGGACGAACCCGATATGCCAGCCCTGCCAGCGCAGGCCTTGAATCAGGCCGATCTGATCCTGGTGCCTGCACTGGCCATCGACCATGCCGGCATTCGTCTGGGTCGGGGCGGAGGCTGGTATGACAGGGCTTTGGAGCTGCGAGCAGAACAAACTCCAGTGGTGGGCATCTGCTGGCCCGGCGAATTCGTGGAAGTCCCTTTGCCCCATCTGAACCATGATCTTCCTGTGGATGCCGTCCTGACGCCCGAAGGTTTCACGCTCACAGCCGCAGGTCTGTCACGAAGGCCCAGAGGGGACCATAATGGTGACGAACAAGATTGACGAGAGGCCCGGTGCCGATTCTTCTGGTCGAAGCCACCACTAGGATATTGGGTGTTGAACCAATCGTCGCGCGAACCGACCATCAGCGGAGGGAAAGAACGGTGCCCACCTATCATTATCGTTGCAAGAACTGCGGATACGACTTTACCAAGGAGCAGTCTTTCGACGACGAGCCAATCACCATCTGCCCCAAGTGCGGGCAGCAGCAGGTCCGCAAGGTCTTCTCCGCAGTGCCCATCGAGTTCAAGGGCCATGGTTTCTACCGGACCGACGGAGTCTCATCTTCCTCCTCTACAAGCTCCACAAGCGGCAAGTAAGTAGACCGAAAGGCACATTCGACCACATCGACCATGTGGACCCATGGGTCAGCCAAGATCCTGGCAGGCTGGGGGCATGGTCGATTTTTCTATCTTTACCAATAAGGACAAGCCCTCGGCTGCCGCTGGTCCCCTGACCCGCCGACGGCGGCTTTTTAAGCTGCGACGTGTGGGAGCTGCCTTGGCATTGGGGCTGGCAGTCTTCTGCGCCCTGCAGATCCTGGTCCAGGCCCAGGGCCGCCTGTCTATACTGGTCGCCTCGCGGCCTATTGCACGGGGATCAGCCATCGAGCCTGGCATGGTTGAAACGCGAATCCTGCATGGCAGGGAACGGCTCCCCGGCCTGATGTCCTCATTTGGGCAAGTACGTGGGCGGCGGCTGATGATCAGCCTCCACACGGGGCAACCGCTGACCACGGCAATGATCAGCGTCAGACCGTCACAGCCACCCGGGACCACTCCGGTGACCATCCGCCTGGCCGACGATCCAGGGGACCTGCAGGCTGGCGACAAGGTGAATTTGCTGGCCTCGGGAGACTGCCCAGCCGGTGCCGGCACGCATTCTGCGCAGCCGAGTTCTCTGCCGCCCTCCTCCGCGCGAGATCAGCCTGGCGCTGACGGGGAATCTGAGTTTCCCCATGTCCAGCAAGTCAACGGCCTGCAGACACCGGCTCCCGGGCAGGCCCCAGGCGGCGGACGCTGCATGATAGCCGAGCAAGCACTGGCTCTACAACCGGCACAGACCATCGCCAGGGATCGATCCGATCTTGAAGGACGGGAGGGCAGCCAGGTCCGGCAAGGGTCCCAGGCCGTCTTCGCCCTGGATGCCAGTCAGGCTCTGCTCTTGTTATCTCTGGATCCATCCACCCCGGTCATTGCCATCCGACCCGACAGAACTTCTGCATCGACACCCTCCAGCCATGTCGGAAAACCGAAACAATCCTGGGCCCGCGATAATGGAGGTGGAAGCAGCAGGCATGGGCGCTCTATGCCTCATATCAACCACGGAAGGATGCAGAATGGCCTCGATCAACCAGGTGGCGGCCAAGGATACCGCCGAAGCAGTCCACAAAATCTCGCAGATCAGCAACAAGGGCGTGCTGGGCGAATTCAAGCAGTTCATCTCGCGTGGATCCATGGTGGATATGGCCGTGGGCGTGGTTATGGGTTCAGCGGTGACCAGCGTGGTCAACGCCATCGTCAACAATCTGATCAGCCCCCTGATCGCCATGATCTTCGGTAAACCAGACCTGTCCGGACTCCTGACCATCACCTATCGGAACGCTACCATCTCCTTCGGCGCCATTCTGACGGCACTGCTCAACTTCCTCTTGATCGCCATCGCCGTCTACTTCTGCATCATCATGCCCATCAACAAGCTGCGGCAGCTGAGCCGGGCGGCCTCGGGCATCAAGGACCAGCCCAACGCTCCCAGTCCCCAGGACCAGAGCCTGCAGCTGCTACGCCAGATCGCCGATGACATCCACCAGTCAACGAACGCAGACAACCAACAGGCTGGAACCGGACTGCCCAAGAGTCAGGACTAGGACCGACAGTCAGTCGCCGCGCTCATTAGGGAAGAGCCCCCAGTGAGGCGGCAGCTCGCCCAGAATCCTTCGATCTTCCTCGTCAAGGCGATCCTGCTTGCAGACCCGGTCCTGGGGATCCTCCTCTGTGCCATCAACATCGAACCGTTCCTTGCCCGGACGAACCACCCGCCGATGGCGACGCCGACGCGGAGCTGCAGGCCCACCGGACTGATTTCCGCAGTCCAGCTGATCGTCTTCCATCAACGCGCCTGCTGGTAGATATCGGCAAGACGGGCGACTATCCTGTCGGCTTCCTTGTCGGGGTTGACAAAGGCCGAAACGCTCCAGACGGTCATGACCGACCAGCCCAGATACTGCAAGTCCTCGGTGGTGAACCGGTGGCGCTCCCGGGTGGACTGGGTGTGCATGAACTCGGCATCGTCGGTCAGCACGGCCAGAGCATAGGGCTTGTTCTTGAGCCCCACCACCAGAGGAATTCGGGGCGCCTGGTCGTACCCATAATCCAAGGCCACATCCAGTCCCCGTGTCCGCAGCCGCTGGGCCAGATCCCTGAAGAGCACATTGGCAGACTGTTCGGCTTGCTCGGGCCGGGCAGATTCAGCGTCGGGATGCTCAACCCAGGTCAACAGATCCTTGAGCAGACGCGGCCCGGGCTGGTGAATGCGATCGTCCTCCAGGTCATCAGCCGAGAATGCCGCGACGATATCCAGATTCCGATCCGGCAGGACCAGAGCATCCAACAGCATGCCCTTGCCCCCTTCGCCCTCCAGATCACCGAACTGCTGAAGAAGACGGCCGTGGGTGGTCTTGGCAAAGCCAAGAGTAAGGATCACGTCTGTAGCCCGGGCGCCGCAGACTTCGTCAATGCCGACTATCCGTACATGCCGCAGGAACCTGGCGAAAACCCTGTCCTTGGCCGCTGCCGACTTGAGCTCGGCGCCCAGCCTGGAGCGGTGGGCTGCCGACAGGGTGACTACAGTCAGCAGATAACTGTTCGGCACCAGGGAGAAGGATCCGGCCTTGCGTTTGAGCATATCGACAACGGCAGCCACCTCCTGTTGACTGGACTCGACCAGCCCAGTGGCCATGACAGGGACGCCAGCGCCCTCTACCCTGGTCAGGGTTACCCTGCCAGGCTCCAGGCAATCGGGGACAGGCGCCGACAGATCCCCATAGCCATGATCCTTCAGGAAGGCATCCAACCGAATCGAACGGCGCGAGGGCCGGGCTTTGACGGTGACCGGGACCAGGTGGTCCACCAGCTGCAAGAGGCCATCCGAGGTGATGGTAGGCCGGTGGGCGATGACTGCCACCTGCCGGGCACGAGCCAGCACGGTCAGCACCTGGATGGAAGGCATGTGGGCTCCAGCATCAATGATGACCGTGTCGGCCAGCTGTGTCGGATTAGTCCTGGTCGCCAGCGTGGCCGGAGTCGCGATGATGATGGGCTTGGCCGCCGACAGGATGCCGGGGTGGGCCTGCTGGAAGACCGCAAGGGAGGCACCAGGGTTGCCGGCCAGCATGGTGTGCAGCTGATTGGCCTCCTGGGTGCGGGAGAAGAGCAGCTCAGACAGGCGCTTTTCGCTCTCCTGGGCAACCATGGGCCCAACGCTGGCCACGTGCTGGGCATCCACTTGACTGAAGCGGTCGGCCGCGTTGGACAGGGCGGAACCGTCCTGGTTGGAGATGATCTGCGAGGAGCGCATGATGTCGTCGAAGACCGTGGTCCACCAGGCCAGCTGCAGCTCGGCCCGCACCGCCTTGCCCTCGACCTGGCGGTTGCGCAGGTCCTGGACCAGGTCCTGCAGCCCTGCCTTGTTGAATTCGCCCTCTAGGGCGCAGCGCTCAGGCAGGGTATCCAGGGCTGTATGGTCGTCAAAGAGCGCCTTGAGCCGCTCCTCTACCTTGTTCAAGTCCATGGTCTCCAGATCGCCTCCAGCCGGAGTCGAAGCCAGGACGGTGTCCAGAGCCGTCATGTCGCGGATCAGGGATTCCTGAGTGTCGATGATGACGTCCAGCTTCGGTGGCAGGACCGGCCAGCCGCCGTGGGGGACGAAGGTCCGCCATTGCTCAGCCTGCTTGGAGACCACCACCAGCGACTCATGCAGATCCTCGACCTGGGCACCGGGCCTGAGCAGGCTCTTGGCCTCCTTGACCAGACGTCGGCGTTCCCAGAATCCCAGATTGGTGCCATTGGCCTTGCGATCGGCCTTGGACTTGGTGGCCTCGATCATGGCAGGAATGTCACGCTCGAAGATGGAAGGCTGGAAGACGTCCAGAACCCGGCGCAGGTTCTTGAGGACCACCACCTGCCGTCCCCAATCCTTGACGGTGGCCGGCACGGGGAATCCGCAGGTCTCCACAGTGGATTTGACTTGTTCGCGGGTGTCCGGCAGAAGCCGCTGCAGGAGGCGAACCACACGGGAGTATGCGTCCACGGCTTCGTTCTCGTTGACCAGGGTGGCCCCGAACCAAGGCGTGTCCTGGGGGCCAATGACGAATTCGCCCAGCTCGGCAGCCCTCTCCAGCTTGTCTGCCCAGGCATCCAGCTCGGGCTGCAGGTTGTGGGCCGTGGCCGCGCCCAGACGGACACGGGTGGCAGGGTGCGTAGGCATATTGGCAATGTTGGCCAGATTCTGAATGGTCTGGTAGGCCGAAACCCCCCAGCTGGAATCCACCCCATGCAGATCACCCAGGTAACGGGTCAGCCGGGAGCGGACGCCTACAAGCTCGTCAGCCACCTGATCGAAGTGTTCGCTGGCCTTGCCTGGTTTGAACCCCACTGCATCGATCAGCCGCTGGTCCAGGATCCGGCCAAGCTGATCGTCAGTCAGGTCAAGAGCCATGTCCGCCATCCCGGCGGCATCCAGACGATGCTGGAAGCGTCGCTTCTCCTCCACCACGCAGGGCACATAGAGCACGGTTCTTCCAGCAGTGACACAGCGCGAGGCAACGGCCAAGGCATCGTCGGCGCTGTGGCGGCCGGTCTGTTCATCCACAAGCACACTGTGCCCGGTCGCCACCAGCTGGGCGGCATAACGGACCCGGTTGTCCACATCCCCGGCCTCGAACTCGCTGTGAGGGTCTGCATCGAAGGGGCTGTAGTCGGGCACAGGTCCGCCCTTGAGCCGCTCAGAAGCTGCCTGGTCGCCAGCCAAGGCATCCAGCAGATCGTTGCCGGTGGACCCGGCGGTCATCCGGTCCAGAATCCGAAGGCTTTCGCCCAGCAGCTGGGCCGATGGCTCGATGAAGCATCCCAGAACGATTTTCCGTTCAATAGCGAAGTCGCTGATATGCGGCGTGATCAGGGCCGTCATGTCCTTGAACAGGGACGAAGTTTCGGGGGTGCCGCCCTGATAGTGGGAGGCAGAAAACAGACGGTCCGGATCCAGGGTGATGCCCCGCTCACGCATGGCCGAGATCAAGGCGGGATTAAGATCCACTTTGCCTGTGAATCTGATGGATGCCCTGGAAGCCCCCTGCGTGCTCTCGTCGATACGCACGGGATAGAGCAGTACGGGCATGTCACGCCCCTGCCAGGCAGCCACCCCCACCACCATGGAGAGCTGGGCGAAACCGCTGGCACGCTCCTTGGCAGCCTGATCGTCCAGAACCCGCTCCATTCGCCGGTGGGCCGCACGCAGCATGCCGCGGTCGCGGAAGAGCGCATCCAGATGGACCTGGCCGCTGGCGAAGAGCTGGGCGATGCCTGAAGGATGCGCATGCGTCAGATCCATCTGCGCCGCCAGTTGCGACACATTCTCCAAGGGGGTCAGACCCACCTGGTTCTGATAGTCCTGGCGCCATCCCCGGATTCGCTCCAGTGGAGTCAACGGGGCCTTGACCTCTTCTGCCGTGCGGTCGGAGGAAGAGCCAGCCGTTGACGCCTGTGCATCTTCAGCCCGTTTGTCCTCTTCCGATCCCCCGGTGCTCATTACCGTCTCGCTCATCCGTCCACTCACTTCCGCACGGCGTTCAGATATTCGTGATACCCGTCATTGTTGCGCAGGGCCGCATCGATGTCCTGGTCGCCCTGAGCCTCCAACCAGGCGTACAGATCATCATAGAGGGCCGGGTTCATCGCCAGAAAAGGCAGCAGCTGCCGATGCTTGGCCATGGCGAACTGCAGGGCGAAATCCGCGGTACGCTTGGCATCGTCGGAGCTCATCCCATCCACCACAATGGCCTCCTGACCACGGTCATAGTCGCCCTTGGAGACCCGCTCAAAGACGGATCCGGGCTCGAAGGCCGGCTGATAACGCTGGCCATCACCCTGCTCATCTGCTGGCTGGGGACGCCGGGCTTGATCCGATTCCTTCTTAGACAGGCGGGCCAGCTCTACAGCTCCCAGCGGAGTGAACCCCTGGGCCGAGTCCGCTTCGCCCCTGCGGACGGAAGCTGGGCGATCGTCACGATGACCACGGGCGTCACGGGCATCGCCAGCATCCTGGTCGTAACGATTCTGATCAGAAGCGGATTCAGCGAAACGGGAACGGCGAGCATCTGCGAAAAGGTCGCGGTCGACAGGCTGACTGTCCTCCTCCTGGGTGCCGACCAGCGGCAGACCCTGCTCAGATTCGTGCTCCTGCCATGGCAGAGGCCGACGTGCTTCGCCACGAGCGCTCTGGGCCTGGAAGCCACCTGCGCGCCGGTCACCCTGGTCGGCATAAAACCTGCGACGGTCCGATTCCTGACCATCTGCTGAGCCTGCGTCGGCCGGCCCCCTGTTAGCCTGGCCACGCTCGGCTGAACCAGAATCGTCGGAGTACCGAGCTCGTGAGCCTCGCGAATCTGCGGACGCGGCTCCATCGGAGAAAGGCTGCGACGGATTGTCCTGCGAGTCACGAGCTACTGGGGCAGACCTGGGACGATCTTGTGAAACGCTGTCGGCCTCTTGGGAGGAATCGGCTGTTTTGGCGGCGCCCAGGGCCATATCGTGAAGGGCAGTGACTCGGTTGCGGACCCCGTCGGCCTTGAATATGCCAGTGGGCTCGCCGGCGCGCATGTCCAGAATGTCATCGACGGACATCTCAGCTGCATCAGGCTCCACCATGCCTCGGGGCTGTGTGGAGTATGAGAAGAGGTCGGGCACACGGGTCGAAGGTTCAGTCTTATCTTCTTCAGGATTGCTGATGCGCACAAAGTCGACGGGGACATCACCGAATTGGAAACGAGCTGAGCTGCTGGACAGGGGGAAGGCGGCATCCACAGGCAGCCTGACCAGCGATCCGTCGGACTGGATCAGATAGGACCCGTTGGTGGAGCCCATGTCGCGCAGGGTTGCCAGACCGTCCTGGTCGACGGCGAAAATGGCATGTCGTTTGGACATGGATTTAGTTTGATCGGGCACCTCCAGACGACGCCGACCGTCATCGGCCAACGGACGCAGAGGCTTGCGGCCGATCTCGACGGTCTCGCCAGGCTTGAGCCGGGTCTCTTCCGCCCCATTGAACTTGATTATCCACACCTGCCCCGGTCGCCGATCGTCACTCACGTTTTCGACCTCCCAAATCTGCAGCCGCCTTCACTCGGTACTACCGCCTATTCTGTCATGAAACCCAGAGATAGGATTGATTGCGTGCCGAATTACCTGATAAAGGACACATGAAAGACTGACAGGCATGCCAGTGCAGCGAACCTCCCCTGCAGACAGGGCTTTGACAACGAAACGATTGACCCGATCGACACGAAACGGCTGTCGCTCTTGCTCTGGATGCAACCGTCAGAGTCAATCAGCGGCCGCCGTCATCGGATCAGTCCTGGCCGTCCTCTCGCTCGTCGTGGTCGTCGGCGGGATGTGGAGTCATATGGACGATGAATCGGTCATCCTCGGGCACCATGCTGCGGTTGAGGCGGTCGAAGTCTGACATGTGGCAGGAGACCGTCCCGAAAGCCGGTACGCTCACCGGTCGCCAGCAGGCGCCCCAACCGTTGACAGTCATGGCCGCCCGGATGGGCTCTCCTGTCGGATTATAGAGGATGGCGCTGAGCTCACCGTCGTCGCGAACGAAGGCGACCGAGCCCATACCGCCGGTCCGGCCGTCACATGTATGGCTAGTGGAGGCCACCCTGCGAGCGCCTACCGGCACGTCCTGCCCGAAATTGCGGAGCATGAAATATTCCAGATTGCGTTTGACCCCGCCAGTTCGGGAATCGACGGTGATGACCCCACGCCGGCCCATGGTTCGTGCCCAGCTGGGCAGACCCTGCTCATCCAGGGCCAGATTCCACAGATCGATCATGCCCACGCCCTGGCGGACCAGTCCGATGCCGATCTCTCCGAACATGACATGGCTGGCCTCGTCCACCCGCTCGTCCAGCATGCAGCGGCGCTCACTCATGACCGAACGCCATCCGGGGAACTGCCTGGTGGCGTTCACGATCCACTTGGGCAGGCCGGAATATGTGTGCATGGCCGTCCCGGCGAAGCTCAGGGCCTCGACAGGGGTCATGTAATCGCTGACTGGGCGACTGAAGAACCTCAGGCCGTCATCGCCGAAGAAGATCTCCACCTCGGGAAAGCTGCGGTCCAGCGCCGGACGCAAATAGTCTACGCCCCAGCGCGCCAGCTCCTCGGGGGTCCAGGTCGTCATGGGCCAGGGCGGAGTGTTGGAGGGTTCGTTCTGCATGGTCACTGCTGCAATGGGAATCCCCAGCTTCTGGTAGGCCTCGATGAACCGCACGAAATAGCGGGCATAGGCGGCATCGACCGTGTCACGTGAACGGTAGCCGTTGCCGCAGTATTGCCCCAGCCGCAGACGCCCAGCCCCGTCCAGCCGACCGCTGTCCTTCATCCAGGCGGGCGCGCTCCAAGGCGAGGCCAGAATCCGCACGCCCGGGTTGACGGCCATGATCTCCTGAAGGACGGGGACCACGTACTTCATGTCCCTGGTGGCTTCGGGCGAGCCCGGCTTCCCCTGCCCAATGGAGAAGTAGGCCATATCCGGATCAGACAGCACCCCCTCGGGAAGATCATCATAAGAGTAGTAGCGCTGACTGGAGAAGTCGCAGGACCCCATGGAGATCCTCAAGGCGGAAAAGCCCGCCTGGGCCGGATCGAAGAGCTCGCTCAGAATCCGATGACGTTGGTCGGCATCCATGGCTGTCATGAACAGGTAGGCGCTGGAGTCCGTCAGGGCAGCTCCGGCCCCCTCCCAGTACTGGTAGCGTCTGGTTGGATCAATGACGATGGGGACGGCTGCGCCGGGGCCATTCGTCGTCTCCGGAATTGTTATCGGCTCTCGCCGCTGGGACAGATCCCCTGCCGTCGCGGTCCAGATCTCCTTCATGTCCGTGCGTCTCCTTCCGCCGGCTTCCTTCCCGGCATCACCAATCCGGCCTTCAGTCCTGCCCCGGAGCCTTGTCATCCACAGTGTGCTCGGGCAGCTGCAGGGCGAAGTCCTCATCATCGGGCACGGCAGAATCGTTGATCCGCTCGCCCGTCGTCGCGTGCATGGTCACGGTCCCCCAGGCGGGCACGGTCACACACTGCCAGCGGTCCCCCCAGCCGTTGATGGTGACAGCCGCCTTGACTGGCTTGCCCGTGGGGTTGTAGATATGAGCAGCGATGGATCCGTCCGGCGCCAGGAAGGCCACGGATCCCAGAGAGCCGCTCCAGCCGTCCGGGGTGTAGTTGCTGGAGTCGATCACCACCGAACCGGGCTCCACATCCTGGCCGAAGCTGCGGAGCATGAAATACTCCAGATTCCTGCGGACCTTGCCGCTGCCATGATCGATGGTGACCACCCCGCGTCTGCCGTCGGCGCCGATCTGGTTGGGCAGTCCCCGCTCGTCCAGGGCCATGTTCCACAGGGCGATAAAGGAAGAGCCATGGCGGACCAGCCAGTTGCCGATGACACCGGACATGATGTGAGCAGCATCCTCAGGGGTCTGGTCCAGCATGCAGCGGCGCTCGGTCATGCCGTAGATCCACTGTGGATAGACCCGGTTGGCATAGTCCAGATTCGGATAGTCGTTGTCATAGGTATGCAGGGTCAGACCGTCGATGGAGCGGGCCTGCTCGGCGGTGACATCCTTGTCGACCGGTCCGGTCAGGCAGTGCCCCGAGTCATCGTTGATGAAAATGCGCACCTGGGAGTGCCGCCGATCAAGCGCAGGCCGCAGGAAGCGGTGCGCAAAGTCGGCCTGCTGGGCCAGAGTCCAGGTCATGGCTGGCCAGGGGGCGGCGTTTGAGGGTTCGTTCTGCACAGTGACCGCCCAGATAGGGATGCCTATGGCTTCCATCTCGTCGATGTAGCGGGCGAAGTAACGGGCATAGACCCCCTCTATGGAGTCCTCGAGCGGATCATAGCCGTTGCCGGTCCAATCCCCGAAACGCAGGTGACCACCCATGCACAGGTGGCCGGTGTTCTTCATCCAGGCCGGGGCGCTCCAGGGCGAAGCGATGATCTTCACCGCAGGATTGATGGACAGGATTTCCTGGACGACAGGGATGATGTACTTGTAGTCCTTGGTGGCGCCCGGAGCACCCGGCTCGCCCTCGCCCAGGGAGAACCTGACAAGGTCCCTGTCATGCTCGCCGTAGGGAATGTCGTCGTAGGTGTAGTAGGTCTGGGAAGACGGCTCGCAGGAGCCCAGCGGGATGCGGATGACCGAAAAACCGCCCTTGCCGGGGTTGAACATATCGTCCAGAAGGGCATGTCTTTGCTGCGCGGATTGGCTGCCCCAGATCAATGAGGCCGCGGCATCGGTGATGGCGGCTCCAGCCCCGATCCAGGGCTGATGGCGCTGGCAGGGATCAATGACGATGGGCTTGGCGTCCCTAGGCTTCTCCCCTATTGGAGGGGCTTGCAGAGGCCTGCGTCGATCGGTCAGATCTCCGGAGGTCACGGTCCAGAACTGGTTGGTGAAGGTGGTGGTCATGATTGCTCTCTCATTGTCATATCTGGGCATCGGCGTCACGGTCGATAGGACAGGGTTCAGTCTAGCAGCGAATCCAATCATGAACAAACCATTTCGATCAACTTCGATCATTGCGATTGCGAGTTCATACTAGGGCCACGACTGCAGAGCGCATGTACCGACACATAGCGCAATCACCCCGCGCACACGGTCGACAAGATGCATAAGGAAAAGCCCCGCACCGTAATTAACGGTTTGGGGCTTTTCAGCATACAAAGGCTCAGAAGAGCCGATGACTACTTGAGCTCGACGGTCGCGCCGGCCTCTTCCAGCTGGGCCTTGGCCTTGTCGGCATCCTCCTTCTTGGCACCTTCCAGAACGGTCTTGGGGGCGCCGTCGACCAGAGCCTTGGCGTCGGCCAGGCCCAGGTTGGTGATGGCCTTGACAGCCTTGATGACCTGGATCTTCTTGTCGCCGATGGCGGAGAGCACGACGTCGAACTCGGTCTTCTCCTCCTCGGCCGGAGCAGCAGCACCGGGGGCGGCAGCGGCCACAGCCACAGGGGCGGAGGCCTCGACGTCGAACTCGTCCTCGAACTTCTTGACGAAGTCGGACAGCTCGACCAGAGTCATTTCCTTGAACGCGTCGATGAGCTCGTCAGCGGAGAGCTTGGCCATAATGGCTTCCTTTCATTTGTGGCGACCGGCATTCTGGTAGACCGATCACCGAACATCTTTTTATGCTTACCGTATGAATCCGGGCCAATGGCCGTGGACTCAGGCGGCCTTTTCCTGCTTCTCGCGCAGGGCGTCGAACGTGCGCACGGCCTTGGTAGGCACAGCGACGAACAGGTTGGCGGCCTTGGACATGGTGCCCTTGAGCGCGCCGGCCATCCGGGAGAGCAGAACATCGCGGGATTCCAGATCCGCGATTTTCTCCATGGCATCCGCGTCAGCGACAGCTCCATCAATGAAGCCGCCCTTGACAATCAGTGCCGGGTTGTCCTTGGCGAAATCACGCAACGTCTTGGCGGCATCGACGTAATCACCTTTGACGAAGGTGATGGCGCAGGGGCCGGCAAGCATCTCATCGAGACCCTTGATTCCAGCCTCTTTGGCCGCAATCCGGGCTAGCGTGTTCTTCGCCACGTTGTAGGAAGTATCGCGGCCTAGCTTGTTTCGCAGATCGGCGACCTGCGGAACACTGAGCCCGCGGTACTCGGTGAGGATGATGGCATCGGCGTCACGGAACTTGTCCGTCAGCCTGGCGACAGCCTCTTCCTTTTCGGGCCTTTTCATGGCGTTCCTTCCTAGACAGACCTCTGGAGGGAGCCGGACGACTGAGCATGACAGGCAAAAAGAAAGCCCTGCCGACAGGCAGAGCAGAAAACAAGTCGCAAGGACCGATTTGAAACTCAACCTGTGCTGGCTCGATCAACCGAACTTAGGAGACCCAAGGGTCCCGACCAACGGTCTTTGGTATGCAACGGCTAACACTACACAGATCAGAAAAGACTGTCAAGCTTGCGCTCGCGGCAGCACCAGATGGTGATGGCCGCAGGGCAGCGCATCCGCATGCAACGATCCTGCTCTGCAACGAATGCCGGCCACCCGACTGTCGGCATCCAGGGCCTTCAGCATGGTTGGCGACCCGTCCAGTAAGGCCTCGACCTGGCCCCCTGGTCTGACACCACCCATAGGCGGAAGGACCAAATGACCCCGACAGCCCTGTGGCACCACCAAGTCCAGATCGATATCCGGCAGGAGGACAAACCCTGGCCTGCTATCCGCTTTTCCTGTGATCTTATAGGAGATATGGATGTCCCCAGTGGGCACGGGCACGGTCAGCTCAGCCCTGCCCATACCTCCAGGCTGAAGCGCGGCAACGAATTCTCGGTACCCGGGCTTCAAAGGCCGCAGCCCCATCAGCCCGCTGGAAATCAGCCAGACAGGCGAGGCCCCCCAGGGGTGCGAATAAGTGGTGTTGGATTTGATCGATGGGTCCCAAGCCTCCATGGTGCCTCCAGCGCCCTGGTCCAGCATGTGCTTCCAGGTGCGCATGCCCTCCCCTGCCGACAGAAGAGCCAGAGCATCAGCCCCTAGACCTGATCGATAAAGTCCATCCAGAAGCACGGCGGCCGAGTAGGCGCTGCAGGCCATCCCCTTGCGACGCAGATAGGTACCGATTACTTCCAGACGTGCAGGATCCGAAGGAGGCGCAAAAGCCAGCACGAAGGCCGAGGCATGTATGGCGCAGTGATTGATGGCCGGGCCGTCAGGACCGTCTAGCAGACCATCCCGGTAGGCGCCGACCTCTGGATTGTAGAGCCGCTCATCCAAGGCCTCTTGCATTTTTCGGGACACCCCTGCCAGACGGGCAGCTCTGCTACGACGGCCCAACGCCCGTGACAGACGAGCCATGGCTTTATAGGCGGCACTGGCCAGTGCGTTGATAACCGTGTTGACACGACCGAAGACATACCCATCGCGTTCAACAGGCGGCCAGTCGACCAGGTCGCCATCCATCTGGCTGGAAGTGCCGGGGTCCTTGACGATCAACCCGCTGTCCTGGTCCAGATATCTGTCCGGCAGCAGTCCCATCAGCCGGTCGTACTGGGCCGCCGCCTGAGTCAGATCTCCGGTGTGCATCCAGGCATCGTGCACAGCCAAAATGCTGTAGAGGGGCCACTCAGTGGGCCAGGTCCTGTTGGCGATCAGATAGTCCACACTATAACGGCCCAGGGCAGGCGCATCATCCAGCACCATATGAGCCCGCTGCTGGATCCAGGCATCAGCCTCATAGGGGGCTCGCTCCCTGGTCCAGGAATCGACGTAGATGTCAGCGTTGAGCCCTCTGATAGTGTTCCGCCCCAGCTGCCAGATCCACTCCAGCAGAGGCTTGTCGCAATGAAACCTGGCGTGGTCGTCATATATGGGAGCCTCAAGGCACTCCGCCCACAGGCCCCCGTCAGACAGGCTCGCCAGCAGCCCTTCAGGGCCAGATTCCGCAGACCATGTCAGCTCCAGATATCGAAAGACCCGGATCCCCCAAGTCTGGGCCCGGTTGCTGCCAGCCTGCAGCTGCCAGCGATCCTGATAGACGTTGGAGGTGGCCAGACGGTAGCGAACGCCTCCTTGGCCGTCCAGGACCTCCCCGTAGCGGACGGTCAAGTCCAAATGTTGCGACAGATTCACCCGCAGCCCGATGCCGCCCAACCGCACGGAGCCGAAGTCCAGCAGAAGATGGCCAGGAGCAGCCTCCAAAACCCGATGAATATCCACCCGGCTCAGTCTGGTGCCGTCTGCCGGAGCCGCCAGACACTTGGAGAATGAGGGCCGAATCCGAACTTTGGGCCAGGCAGAGTCGTCAAAGCCCAGGCTGGGAAACCCCCAAGGATATCGGGACAGGTCGATGTCCTCAGCTGGAGCCTGATAGTAGGTTGTACCGATGGATGCGCTGTCAGGAAAGATCTCAGCACCATTGATGGCTCTCCATTCGGCATCCGTGCCGTAGTGCTCCACACTGCCATCAGGCCGGCCAACATCCATCTGAGCCTGGAATCGTCGGCCTTCCATGGCATAGGCCACCACACCCAGAACATTATCCGCCCCTGGACGCAAGAGGCCGGTGACCTCGTAGCCCCTGTAACGATCCTCTCCGTCCAAGGGGAATACCGGTCCGCAGCCCAAAAAGCGCCCATTGAGCCATAGTCGGTAAACAAACTGCCGCGCAGGTACAGTGCTGTCAGCAGTTGCGTACAGACTAGCCCAGAGAATCGGACCCGGGGGCAACCGGACCACACCACGCATCAGCGCCCATCCCTGGGCATTGCCCTGGGATCCTGAGGAGTTTTTTCCCTCCTCTGCGGACCAAATGGCTTGAACGTGCCAGACCAGACCAGGCCCCGTACCAAAGGTGATGGGTTCAGACCCTATCAGCCGACGGCCCTGTGCATCCAGCAGAACAACGGTCAGCCAATACCGTTGTGAAGGATCCATGTCAGGTCCAGGCAGACGGCTGCCATTGAGTTCGTCCGCAGGTTGGATGCCGGTGTCTGCAAGTATCCGCCCCTTAGGCTGTTCCCAAACTCGCACCCTGGCCAAACGGACCCTACCCGCCCAAGATGGCAAAGGGTCCAGCCTCCACCTGACCGCGGGTCTGGTTCCTGGTTCGATATCCACAGGACGATCCCGGTCCTCGATCAACACCTGCAAAGGCCCACAGCCCATTCCAGCAAATCCTCCTTGAGTCTGCTCTTAAATACGGCTCCTCTTTATGAACCGCTACTGCCGGTAGTCCCGCAGGGCGGTGAAGGAGGAGCCTTTGGCTCCAGTATCAGGCAGTCCATACATGGCCTGGACACCTGGGTCCCTGCTTTCACGGGCCATCTGCCGGAAGAAGGGATCGGCCTGCCACCGCACAGCTGCCCAGACCAGATACCAAATCAGACCAGTGGCCAGAAGGGCCACCAGGATGGGCGAGCGCATCAGCCCCCAGGCATACCCAGCCAGGACCGCCAGTGACAGAACCAGCATGTACCAACGGCGCACCGACAGGAGGAGGCCATTGACCAGCACCTTGCGGATGCGCGCCCGAGGGTATTCCACCAGTAGCACCAGGGAAGCCAAGGCGGTCTGCGCCAGAAGCAGCAGACATACCAGGATGGGAAAGAACATGATCCAGCCCCATGAGAGCTGTGATGCAATCTGCAGGTCATAAATCAGCGCGAAGGCGACGATCCCCAGGGGCAGCAAAGTCGCCCATGACCTCAGGGCCAGAACCTTGTAGGCCCGCCAGTATGCGCAGAAGAATCCATAGACCGTCCCCGAATCCACATAGGATTTCGCTATCCAATCCGGCAGAGACTGCCCACGCTCTGTCATGGAATCCACAGCTTGCCGCCTGGCACGGGCAGAAGCCGAGGACAGGCCTGGATGATCCCGATAGATAGCGAAGAGGGCCGCCAGACCAGGTGCAGACAGCACAGCTGCCAGCAGATAGGTTGGGAAGTACTGCGGATCCCGCAGAAAGATAAGTACAGCAACCAAAGGCAGCATCCCTAACAGGGAGCAACATCCAGCCCCCAGCACCACAGCAATGGAGTTGGCAATCCCCAAGAGGGCCCGCATGGCGTAGCCCTTGGCGGGATGCCCCTGGTCGTCCTCGCTTCCAGCCACGATTCAGCCCTTCATGCCGGATGTCGCAATGCCAGCGATGAACTGCTTCTGACCGATGAGGAAGACAATCAGAATGGGCAGGACCGAAAGAACAGAGCCGGTCATGATCATGGCAAAATCAGCATTGTACTGGGAAATAAATAGCTTGAGGCCCAGCTGAATCGTGTAGAGCTTCTGGGAACGCAGATAGATCAGCGGACCCATGTAGTCGTTCCACGTATTAGTGAAGGTGATGATGGCCAAGGCCGCCAAAGATGGCCCAGACAGGGGTAGCATGATGCGCCAGTAGATGCCGAACTCGCTCAGGCCATCCAATCGGCCCGCCTCAGACAGATCCTCAGGTATGGTGTCGTAGAACTGTTTCATCATGAAAACACCGAAGGCCCCAAAAGCCTGCAGGAGGATGATGGACCACCTGGTATCGGAGAGGCCGACGGCGGAGACCAGCTTGAACTGCGGAATCATGTAGGCCTGCCAGGGAACGGCCATGGTGGCGATGTAGATCAGGAAGAGGGTGGTACGCCCCCTGAAGGGGATCTTCGAGAAGCCATAGGCGGCGAAGGACCCGGTGAAGACCTGCAGGAGGGTCACAATCACAGCGAAGAAAATGGTGTTGAGCAGCCAGGTCGTCATATCCGACTTGGTCCAGATGGCAATGTAGTTCTCCCAGTGCCAAACCGATGGGAGCCACTTGATAGGGATGGCGTAGACCTCGTTGTTGGGTTTCAGAGAAGAGAGAAACATCCAGAAGAAGGGCAGGAGCACGAAGGCGGAGACGGCAATCATGGCCAGATACCCGATGACAGTACCGGCGATCTTGGCCGGGGAGACCTGCTTCTTGTTCCAGGGGATGTCTGCAGAGACTGTATTGGTGGACATGGTCTCAGTCCTCCTTCAGGTTGTTGTACCAGAACTGGAAGAGCGTGACTACCATGCATATGGCCAGAAGAACCAGGGAGACGGTCGAAGCATAGCCGAAGTCACCACGCTCGAAAGCCACACGGTAGATGTACTGCGCCAGAACCAAGGTGCTGGTGCCGGGTCCGCCATCGGTCATGACCAGTGTCAGATCAAGAACCTTGAAGGATCCGATGGTCAGGGTGACCATGACGAAGAAAAGCGTGGGGCGCATCATGGGAACGGTCACATGCCAGAAGCGCTGCCATCCGTTTGTGCCATCGAGCTCAGCGGCCTCATAGAGCTCGGAGGGGATGGTCTGCAGACCTGCCAAGAGCAGGATCATATAGTAGCCGACCTCACGCCAGGTACCCACGACGATGACCGCAGGCATGGCCCAGGCCGTCGAGCCCAGCCACCCGGGGGGATTACTGATAAAAAGCCGCAGGAAAGAGTTTATAGGGCCGGACTTGGGGTCGAAGAGCATGCCCCAAACCTGGGCTGCAGCCACTATGGATGTGATGTAAGGGAAGAAGGCCACCGTCCTGAAGAAAGCGCGTCCGCGCAGCTTGGAATTGAGCAGGACAGCCAGGGCGAAGGCCAGGACCAGGGTCAGGGGGATGTGGACTATCGAGTAGTATATGGTGTTCCACACCGAGGTCATGAAGATCCTGTCGTGGGATAGTCTGACCCAGTTCTTCACGCCGTTCAAGACGGGGTTGCCAAAGGCCGACCACTTGGTAAAAGCTATATAAAAGAGCGTCAGCGTGGGCAGAAGAGTCAGGCAGATAAAACCTATGAAATTCGGCGATATGAATATCAAACCATTGCGCAGGTTCCTTCGCGAAATCGCCTTGGCATTGAACTTGCCCTGCTTAGTCCTCGGAGCTCGCCGCCCGCCGCCGGGCCCATGAGACCCCGTTTTGCGATCAGCGGCCGGCTGTAGGTCGTCGATCACGCCGATTTCTTCTGACATCTGTGCCTCTCCTTACTTCCATCGCGTGTCATGGGTTTGGGAAGTCCCCTGTCGCCCTTGTCCCGACTAGCTCAGCGGGAGGTTTCAGGACATATATGCGTCCTGAAACCTTCCGTCATAGCCGAGAACTGCTACTCGTCCAGCACACCCTGGTCTTTGACGTTCTGGGTCGCTTCCTTGAGCGCATCGGATGGAGACTTGGCGCCGGTCATGATCGAAGAGTGAGCGTCCTTAAGAATGGAATTAATGGTATCCGTAGCTTTGGCCACAGGAGCTTCCATCTTCATGTCGTGCTTGCTCCAGGCATCCTTGGAGGCCTGGTCGGAGGCCATGCCTTCCGGGGAGAAGAAAGTCTCGGTCACCTTGTCGTCGATGTAGGCGGGAGTGGTGGAGAGCTTGGCCAGCTCGATGGCGCCGCCTTGGCCGACGGCCCACTTGACGAACTCCTTGGCTGCGGCCAGCTTCTGGCCTGAGGACTTGGAGGAGATTGCCAGGCTGGTGGGGCTGCCGAAGGTGATCGGGGTCTTAGGCAGCTTCTTGTCGGGATTCTGTGGAGCCGGAGCCATGCCCCAGCTGAACTTCTGGGCCTCGCCTGTTTGCTGCTGGTTCAGAAGGGCCGCAGCAAACCAAGTGCCCATGGGCATCATTGCGGTCTTCTGGGTGCCGAACTGCGCCTGGTACTGAACCTTGTTGGTGAATGAGGTATTCCAGTCAATTGTATACTTGTCTTTCTGCCACTCCAAGGCCCTCTTGTAGAAGGGCTCCATGTATGAGAAGTCGGCCTTGAGGAAGGTGCTGTCGGCCGGCTTGCCGGACTGCGCCAGAGCGAAGGACTGCACCACGGACTGCCAGTTGTGCATGTACATGGGGTAGACGCTGTTGGCATCGTAACCCGCTGCCGGCAGCTTCTCTTTGAGTTCCTTGGCGGCCTTGGTGTAGTCATCCCATGTCCACTTGGCGTTTGGCTCTTCAACACCGGCCTTCTTGAACATGTCCTTGTTGTAGAAAAGCACCCAGGTATCGCTGCGATAGGGCAAAGCGAAATACTTGCCGTCGTGTTCATAGCCGTTCAGATCAATGTGCTTGTTGCCCTGGAAACCCTTGGCGATGTCGGAGATATCCGCCAGCCCCTGCGAGTCCGCATAGGTGATGTACTTGATCATGTTCTTGACGGGAAAGACATCGGGCTGGGCGCCAGAGGAGATGTCCGCCGTCAGCTGCTTGTCATAGTCATCGGCGGAATACTGCTTGACGCTGACAGTCACATTGGGGTGGGTTTTATGGAAGCCGTCAGCCAGAGTCTTGAACTCGGGGGTCATGTCCAAAGACCACCCTGCCAAGGTGATGGTTGTTTTGGCTTTGCTGTCAAAGCCGTCACTGCCTGAGGAGGCCTGCTTGCTTGAGCCACCGCCGCAGCCAGCCAGCAGCAAGATGCCCGCAGTAGTCACCGCCAGAGCCTTGGTTACAGTTTTCACGTTCATGATCATCCCTTTCCTTCGGCGACAATGCCAGGGAAGAGGCCGGATATAGCCGACCCCTCTCTCGCTCCAGATTCATCACAGTCCCTAGGCGAACCCCTGTTGGCTTACCTGCCCATGATGATTCCGAACGAACAAATCCAGACTAATTGGTCGGAAAATGACCTGAAGAGTTTGTTGCAGTCTGTTTCCATCGCTTTTAAGCTGTAACTCTGGTATACACTTTGAAAGCTAGGGATGTTGGCCGTCGTTACTGCCCTCATCAACATAGTTGTAGTAAAGCATCGAGGCCGGAGCATGAGTCAAAGAGCATCGGGAACAAGAAGCAAAAGACAAGACCCCGCTGATGGGTCCTTCCCAAAGCCCCCAGCGGCAGGATGGCTCCCGGCTCAGAGACGAGAGCTGATCCTCAACGCGCTTCTCAGAGAGAGCGTAGTCAGAGTGCCTTACCTGGCGCGGATGATGGGCACCACTGAAATAACAGTACGAAGAGATTTGAATAATTTGGCCAGAGCTGGTCTCGTCAGACGGGTACGTGGGGGTGCCCTGGCAGTCAAATCCTTGGATTCCCAAGGCCAATCTGTTGAATCGTCCTCAGTCTCTTCCCCCAACAGCTCTGATCCAACCTTGGCTAAGATACCAAGGGCATCCGTGAGAACGAATGCTTCCTCGGAAAAGAAAGCCGGAAGAAAGGGCAGCCTGGATCGAGCCAGCAGCGGCGGAGACACCCACTCCAGAACTAGTTCTGGAGTGTCAAGCCTCGCCATGGTTGAAGCCTCCAGCCAGGATAGGGCAGCTGTCGTTCGTAGAAACCGAATCGGGGTAGCTCTGCCCGAGCCCAGCTTCATCTGGCCCTCAGTGACCGATGCCATCAGACGCATGGCGGCCGAACAATTCGGCCTGGATATTGTGGCCGAGGAAACCTCCTATGAGACCTTTCCTGAGGTAGATATCCTTGAAGATCTGGCCACTGATCCACAGATGCTTGGACTGATCGTGGCCCCAAGCATTGAACCGGATGTCGCATCGGAAACCTGGCAATGGCTGACCGAGTGTCAACTGCCAGTAACCATTCTGGAACGTCATCCGCCACAGTGGCTGCCCGGATTCTTCGACTCGGTTCATACCGACCATCCAGCCGGAGTCCGCCGGGGACTGCAACACTTCCGTCAGCACGGCCACCATCGGGTGGGACTGGCTCTGGGAAGCACTCCCACCGCGGGCGATATCGAGCTGGGCTGGCAGCTGATGATGCGAGAGGGGGACGGGCTTGAACAGACCTTCCTGCTCAAGGACAAGCAGCCGTATGCGGCCGAGGATGTCGAGCAGGTCGTCCAGACGATTCTGGAGACGCACACCACTGCTGTCCTGGTCCATCCAGACTATCTGTCCATCGCTCTGGTCCAGGCCCTGGAAAAACGGGGGTGCCGCATTCCCAACGATCTATCCATGATCACCATCGACGGCTACACCAAGCGCCTGACCGTCATGCGATCCTCGGCCCAGGACCTGGCGTCCGCCGTCCTGCGCCTCCAGGTGCGGCGGATACAAGACCCGGACCAGCGCATCGAGCACGTCTGCATAGAGCCCGCACTCATTGACAGAGGTTCTGTTGCCGATATGGCTGAGAAGTAGACTGCGTCTACCTAGGGCCTGCATGGAGCAACTGACAACCAGCTGGTCCAGAAACCGGTCAAGGCCAGAGTGGCTGCAACAACTATTCAGTTGATGAATAATTAGCCAATGAATACGCAAGCGAAGGCTTCCAACCGGCAAAATGCACTCAAGCAGGAAATCCTTCCCGGTCAGCGGTCAGAGCTCGCGCACGATGCCCAGCACCAGCCTGGCGGCCGTGTCGGCATATTCGGAGATGTCGAACTCGCGGAAGACCTCATAGTCTGTATCGGCGTTGTCGCTCAGAGCACGGATGACCAGGGCCGGAACCTTGTTGCGGGCCGCCACGTGGCAGACGGCTGCCCCTTCCATCTCGACCGCATCGGCCCTGGTCTGCTCCTTGACCTGGGCGATCTTCTCCGGGCTGTCCACAAAGTAGTTGCCTGTGGCAATGGTGCCGACGATGTGCTTGATTCCCATGGAGTCCAAGGTCCGGCTTGCCAGATCCAGCAGGTGAGGGTCCGAATGGAACTCCTCGGTGCCGGGGGCCGACTGGGCCACCAATCGCATGTCGGTATCCAAATAACGCAGGGTGCCTCCAAGGACCACGTCGTTGATATGCAGATCCTTGTTCAGGTTGCCGGCAATGCCGGAGAAGATGACGGCCTTGGGATGGAAGGCATCGATCAGATACTGTGTGGTGGCGGCGATGTTGACAGTGCCCATGCCGCCCACGGTGGCGGCCAGCCGAACCGGGCCCTGCGACCCATCAAGAGTGCCGCATATGACTTTCAGCCCGGCATCACTGGCGCGGGGATCCTGATCCGCCTGCTTCAGACCTTGGCCGATCAGGGCCACCTCCTCGTCCATGGCTCCTATGACGACAACCGGCTGTCGATCTTCGCCCTCCTGGGAACCGTCTGTTTCGCACATGCCTGACTCCTTATCTATGATTTCACCCGCGACTGCGGCCCGACCAGCCTACTGCAAACCATATGTCAACGAGCCGTGCTGCGACGACGGTCCACTGCCTGTGCCAGCTCCTCCAGCAGATCCTGAGTATCGGGCCAGGAGATACAGCGGTCAGTAATCGAACATCCATAAACCAGTTGGTCCAGCGGGGCCGGCTTCTGATTGCCGCCACGTATGAAACTCTCCATCATCAGTCCGGTAAAGCCCTCCTCGCCCTCGCCTATCCGCTGGGCCAACTCATGGACGACCTGGATCTGACGCCGCTCGTCCTTGCCGGAATTCCCGTGGGAGGCATCGATGAGCAGCCCGTGGGCAGCCGCGCTGTCCTTGTGCATGCGCTGGCGAAGCACGGCAAGGGCCGCCCGCACCGAGTCCTGATCGTAGTTGGGGCCGGACTTGGAGCCACGAAGCACCAGATGGCAGTCGGGATTGCCCATGGTAGCGACAGCTGCGGCCTGGCCCTCGTGGTCTATGCCGAAGAAGGTGTGACGTTGAGAGGCCGCGTAGCAGGAGTCAATGGCCACATCCACGCTGCCGTCCGTGGCGTTCTTGAAGCCGATGGGCATGGACATGCCGCTGGCCAGCTGCCGATGGACCTGGCTCTCCGTGTTCCGAGCGCCAATGGCCCCCCAGCTGACCGCATCAGAAATGTACTGGGGCGATGTGGGCTCAAGGAATTCCGTGGCCGCTGGAAGCCCGGCCTCCAGCACACCCAGCAGAATGCGCCGTGCCAGGACCAGACCTTTCTGGATGTTGTGGCTGCCGTCCAGGTCGGGGTCGTTGATCAGGCCCTTCCAGCCGACCGTGGTCCTGGGCTTTTCGAAGTAGACCCGCATGACAATCAGCAGCCGATCCTTCAAGCGCTCATTGACGGCCGACAGACGACGGGCATAGTCCAGAGCAGCCTCCGGGTCATGGATGGAACAGGGGCCCACAATGACCAGCAGCCTGTCGTCCCGCCCATGCAGGCAGTCCACGATCTCCTGCCGGGAGCGGATGACCAGATCCTTGGCCGGTCCATCCAAGGGGTATCGGGTCAGCATCTGCGCAGGGGAAGGCAGGCGGTCAAGCTCAAAGACCCGCCTGTTGACGATCCGTCCTACGCCTACCTCGTCCTCCCACCTGGGCAGGTTCCCCGACTGCAGGGGGTTGACACCGGCAGCCAGCGCCTTGTGCACCAGTTCAACCTCGTAGGCCTTGCTGGGTCGGGGCAGGCGCTCCTGTGGCTCATCCATCCCACTCATGCCTTCATCCTTTCCCGACGGGCTTGTACGGCTTCGGCCAGGATCTGCAGCAGCTCCTCGGTCCTGTCCCAGGCAATGCAGGCATCAGTGACGGACCGGCCGAAGACCAGCTGATCCAGTGGGGCCGGCTTCTGGTGACCGCCCTTAAGGAAACTCTCCATCATGATGCCCGACAGGCCCTGCTCGCCCTTGGCGAGACGGTCTGCCAACTCCTCGACCACCTGGGCCTCACGTACGGGGTCCTTGCCGCAGTTGCCATGGGCTGCGTCCACAATCAGACCTCGGCAGACACCAGGACCCAGCGGCGCCTGATGCATGAACTTCAGGGCGGACCGGACGGATTCCGGATCGTAATTGGGACCATGACTGGAACCGCGCAGAATAATATGGCAATCAGGGTTGCCCCTGGTCTCGGCAGCGATGACATGGCCATCCAGGTTGATGGACAGGAAGTGATGCTCGGATGCTGCTGCCAAGCAGGAATCGACTGCAGCCTCTACGCTGCCCTCGGTCGAGTTCTTGAAGCCAATGGGCATGGACATGCCGCTGGCCAGCTCTCTATGGACCTGGCTCTCCGTGTTCCGAGCGCCTATGGCCCCCCAGCTGACTTCATCAGAAAGATACTGCGGGGTGATGGGATCCAGCCATTCTGTGGCAGCCGGAATCCCCTGGCCCAAGACCTGCCAGAGAATCTGACGGGCCAAGCGAATCCCCTTGCGAATGTTGAATGTTCCATCCAGGTCAGGGTCGTTGATCAGGCCCTTCCAGCCGACCGTGGTCCTGGGCTTTTCGAAGTAGACCCGCATGACAATCAGCAGCCGATCCTTCAAGCGCTCATTGACGGC
Source organism: Bifidobacterium asteroides (assembly GCF_019469425.1). NCBI lineage: Bacteria > Bacillati > Actinomycetota > Actinomycetes > Bifidobacteriales > Bifidobacteriaceae > Bifidobacterium > Bifidobacterium asteroides. The sequence continues at coordinate 1,831,664 of NZ_CP048272.1, forward strand.
CGACAGACGACGGGCGTACTCCAGAGCAGCCTCCGGATCGTGGATGGAGCAGGGGCCGGCGATGACCAGCAGCCTGTCGTCCCGCCCATGCAATACATCGCGAATGGCCTGGCGGGAGTCCCGAACCAGCTCCATACGCTTCGAATCCAGGGGCCGCGAGCGCAGAAAGACCCTGGGTGCCGGGATGGGATCCAGCTGACGAATGTTGACGTCCACTGTTTCGGGAAAGACGGCCGTATCGGCAAAATACTGCCGCTCCTCTTCCGGGAAGATATCCGGTTCCTTGACGAATGCCACGGTCGCTCTCCTCTCTGTCGCGCTACGACGATCATGCCCGAATTGCTTATGACCGCCCACACCCGGGCCAATGTGGACAGTCCGTTCCCGAGACCCTCATAGACCACGGGAACGAACAGTTAGATAGGTAAGCTCAGGCCAAGGCGCCCATGGGGTCCCAAGCGGGCAGCATGACGGCCTCCTGATCGAAGGCCTGGCGATACTCCTCGGACAGCATGGACTTGGGCACGGCCACCTCATAGACATACTGGCTGAACCAGTCGTCGCTCATGGTGAAGTAGCCCTTGTTGGCAATGTCCCCGCCCCAGGAGTTCTCCACCCGCCAGCGGTTGGTGGTCCGGCCGTCATCGGCCACATCCACACCCACGAATGCCATGGCATGGTTCTGGGCGGAATCGCCGAAGCGCACCCGCTGCTCCTTGTCCATGTCAAAGTCCACACCGTAAACCCGGCCATACTCGAACAGGTCGGTGGCCCACTGACCGGCCTTGCGGTCCATCATGGGGTGGCAGTCGGCGCCGAACCAGACCGGCAGACCCTGCTCGCTCATCAGACGACGAGCACAGTCCTTCATGACCTCCACCGGGACGTTCAGATACTCGGTGGGATCGCCGCCAGCCACGTTGCCCAGGTGCTCGATGCCGATCTTGCGGCCCTTGGGGTGCTCGGGGCGCGGATCGTCGACCAGGCAGACATAGTCCTCAAGCCCGGCATTCACGTAGCGCTTCCAGAACTCCTGCGGGGTGATCCGCCCATCCCGGTGGAAGACGCCGTCCTTGTCGGTCCACTCCCAGTCAAAGCTGGTGGGCGGAGTGCCCAGATGAATGGTCAGGATACGGTGACCGGCCTCCAGGGTCCGATCGATGATCTCGTCGATCCCCTCCGGGTTGGCCACCATGTGAGCCGTGGCCTGATGGAGCAGGCGACGCAGCTGATCGTTCATCTGGCTTGTGTTCTGGGAGGAGGCTGTCTCGGGATAGAACTGCTTGGGCACTGCGCCATACTTCTTATAGATGTTCATGGCCATGATCCACTGGCCGCCATCGCCCATGACATCGCCCATCAGGAAGCGCATGAGCTGGGAGTCGACAGGCTCGCCGGCACGCACCAGAGCTGCCACGTCGCGCAGGAAGTAGTTGACGCGCTCAAGCTTGTCATAGTACATGGCGTAGTTCTGGGACAGCTCGAAGTCGCCCATGGGGTTGGCGGTGCTTTCGCCATCAATGTTCAGAGCCTTGCGGGCCACGAACCGGGCTACATTCAGCGAGCTGAAAAGCCAGCAACGGCCGGAGTGCGCCTGCGAGGTGACCGTGCCATTGTCGATGCTGACCGAAAATCGGTGCTGGAGCAGGCGGGAGCGATTATAGTTGTGGGCCACCTCGTCAATGCCTACCTGAGTGACGGCGTTCATGGCGACGTGGTTGGCCTCGCGCTCATCGAAGGCGTTGCGCAGACCCTCCAAGCGGGTCTGATCCAATGGTGTCAGTGCTGATGTCATACGGTCTGTCCTTGTTTCCTTTCATGCGGATGTATCTGCATCCCTGCATCCAGCATAGCGGGAATCGGTCATCGAGGGTTCGTCCGGGGGAGGATGTGGGCAACGGCACTGTCAAGCCAAGGAGAAGCGCTGGGCTGCATTGACCACTGCCAGGACTACCAGGACAGCCAGCCCCAGGGAGATCCAGCCCTTGTAGGTTCCGGGGCGTGAACGATTGGCGCGCAGACGGTCCGCCAGCTGTCCACGAATCAGCCAGAGGACGACCAGCCCCCCAACCAGGCCCAGAAGAACCATACCCTGGTTGATCATCATGCCGGTGCGGGCCGGCACCTTCTGGGTCAGCCACATCATGGCGTCAGCCAGGACCAAGTTGTTGAAAATATGCAGAGCCATGGACCAGATGATGGAGTATTTCATGGCGATGAAACCCAAGACCAGACCCAGCAGGAAGGTGAACAGGCTTTGGGTGATGTCTCCGTGCAGGCAGGCGAAGATAAAGGAGGAGGTGACGATGGCGAAGGTCCGTCCATAGGGTCTGAGCCTGCCCATGACCACGCCGCGCAGCAGGAACTCCTCGACGACGGGGACCAGGATAGCCGTGTCCAGGGGCGACAGGAACCCGTGCTGGCCCGCCGCAATCTGGGATGTGGTGGAATGGTAGACCAGTCCCAGGGCCTGGGATCCCTGGTTGACCACCCAGGTGAAGCCCGTCTCGATGCTGCTGGCCAGCATGATCAGCAGGATGGCCCCAATCAGCACGGCCGGGCCGGGATTGGTCCGAGCCTTGTACTGTACAGGGTTGGATCCGCGGCCGAGCAGATCCTGGCCGCGGGTGCCGAAAAGGAAGACCAGCATGACCAGATCGCCCAGCAGATCGGCCAGCCCTGGCTGGCGTGCGATGCCCAAGGTTGTGGCCACCGAGGGCAGATTCAGAACTCCCGCAATCAGGTTGGCCACCACCAAATACACCAGGGCGTAGAGGGATTGCAGGTCCACTCCACGACGAACCTGGGCGCTCCATGAGCGTGCAGGTCCTGGAGATGCGCCCGGTTCTCCATGTCTGCCCGCATCCGCCTTGATCGAATCCGTCGCGGACGAATCTGATGATGAATGATTCGGTAGCTGCATGATGCTCTCCCAACCCTGTGACCCTCGACATGCACCTCTTCACCATCGACTCTAGGCCAGAGCAAGGGTTGGAATCGAGATTGACGCCCACGCCGGTTTCGGCATGCGGCCAGGCAACCTCCAGGCAGAATAGAGGCCGGATTGCAGACCATGCCTGCAATCCGCCCCTGATGAATACTGACCTTCCCTGATCAGTCCCGATCAGTCGGGGTCATGTCATCGTTGATGGGTGGAATGACCGTAGTCTCCTGGTCAGCGACCGCCTTCTCCGCCTGTCCATCCTCGGCCTGGGCTGGCGCATCATCGGACTGGACGGAAGCACCGGGCAGGACCTGAGTCGGCATATTGGCCGAGGACCGGACAGTCACGGCCGCGCTGGCATCGTCCCCTGAATCGTTGGCGGAATCAGCTGCCGCGTCATCAGCTACCAGATCACCGGCCGGCTGGCTCGCTGCGACCGGATCGATCGAAGTCTGAGCGGCTTCCTCCTGGGTGTCGGTGACGGGTTGGCCGACACCTTCATCCTCGTCTTCGGCCTTCTGCGCTGGAGCCGGCAGCGGGTCTGCGGCAGGCACGGCGTTGACCACGGGCACGCTGGGAGCCTGCCCCTCGTCCTGGTCATTGACCACAGCCTCATCGTGGAAACCATCGAAGTTGCCGAAGGACTTGGAGAAGATGTTCCGCAACTCGTCGACCCGGGAGGTGATGGTGGCTTCCCGGTGCTGCAGCTTGGTGATGTGGTCCTTGAGCCCGTCAAGCTCAGCCTGGGCGGCCTTGCGATGGGCCTCGACTTCGTCCTTGGCGCGCTGCTTGGCCTCCTCCAGCAGCTGGCTGGCCTTGCGCTCGGACTCCTCACGCTTGAAGGAGGCGAACGAGTCGGCATCCTTGCGGGTGGCCTTGGCCTGATCAATCAGTTCCTGGGTCTCCTTTTCGGTCTTGACCCGCCGTTCCTCCAGGCTCTTGAGCAGCTCGCTCACCTTCTTGGTGGCATCCTCCTGCTGGGCTGCGATATCGGAGCGGACCTGCTCGGCCTCAGCATTGACCTTGGCCATGGTCTCGGCGCTGGTGACCTTGGACTCGTCCACAATCTGCTGGGCCTCGGACTTGGCCTTGTCGGTGATCTCCGAAGCCTGCCTGCGGGCGTCATTCAGGCTCTTGGAGACCTGCTCGCGCACGTCGGCCAGCTTCTTGTTGGCCTCAGCCAGGGCCTTCTGAATCTGATCGTTGGCATCCTTCTTGAGCTTGGCGATCTCCTCGTCGCTCTTGCGCCGCTTGTCGGCGATCTCCTTGGCGGCCTTGGCCTTCTGCTCGGACAGCTCCTTGTCCTGGGTGGCCTTGCTGGTGGCCAGCCGCTTCTCGTGCTCCTCGCGGGAGTTCTGAAGCTCCAGGTCCAGGGCCTGGCGACGTTCGGCCACAACCTTGTCGGCTGCGGACTTGCTCTGCTCGCTCTGCTGCTTGGCGGTGGTGGTGACGGTCCTGGCTTCGTCGTTGGCGGCCTCGACGATGGACTTGGCCTTGGCGTTGGCCTCGTCCACGATGTGCTTGGCTTCAAGCTGGGCCTCGTTGACCAGGGTCGTCGCCTTCTCCTGGGCGGAAGTCTTAGTGGATGCCGCATCCTGCTTGGCGCGGTTGAGCAGCTCGGTGCTGGTCTGCTCGGCCGAGGCCAGCAGCTGCTGCGCGTTGGCTCCCAGGGAGGCAAATGAGTTGCGCGGCTGTTCGACCTTGCGTGACTTGGCCTCCTGGAGTTCCGCCTCCAGCTTCAGAATGCGATCGTCATCGGCCTTGATCTGCTGACGCAACCGGGCCAGATTGCTCCGCGAGGCCGCCAGGGCCTGGTCGACCCGCTCCTTGTCATAGCCTCGAAGGACAACGGGAAACTGATCTTCGGCCATGGAAACACTCCTCTTCGCCACCAGGACATGCCGGCCCGTGACAAAGATGTCTTCGGTCCGGTGGATTTACCTCGACTCTACCCCATGACAGGCCGAAATTTGCCGTCTGACAAGCTGCCGACACATTGACCTTACATACGGGGCTCAGGCAATGAGAATGGGGCTGGAGGAGGGCCTCCGATAGTAGCGAATGGTCTCATTGACCACCTCGCGTACAGCCTGTATCTGCTGATCCAGGGGCAGGCCGCACTCCTGTCCGCCGCTTTCGTTGACCAGGGGAAGGCTGACGAACCCGGCCAGGACATCCTTGTGTCCTGCAGCCCATGCCAAGAGGTTGTAGAAAAGCGCGTTGCAGACATAGGTGCCCGCGTCCGAGCTGAGTGTGGCCGGAATGCCGCAGGTGCCAAAATCGTGCAGGATGGCTCTCAGCGGCAGTCGGGTCCAGTAGGCAGCCGGACCTTGGGGATCTATGGGCTGGCTACTGGTCTTGCGGACGGGATTGCGAGGCTCCTGCTCCCCTGAGTTTTCATGGTCGTCAGCGTCGTCCTCCTTGAGGTTGACGGCGCAACGCTCCATGGCGATGCCACGAGCCCGACGCTTGAGCCCCGTGGCGATGATGATATCGGGGTGCACCCGCTCTATGGCCTCATGCAGCATAGGCCAGGCCTTGGCGAAGCTGACAGGCATGGTGACGGATGAAATAGCCAGATCCACGCCCTCCAAAGGATCCTCCTCAGTGGGACCGGCAGGGCGCATGCCCTCCATGCCATGCTCGGCCAGGGCCTGGGAAACCTGGCTTGAGGGGTTGACGTCAACACCCTTGTAATGGTCGTATCCGGCGACGATGACCTTGATCTGCTCCATGTGCCCCATGGTACACAGGACTTCACCCGGCCAGGGAGCGCGCTATCCATTCAGCCATGGGCACGTCCGATGGCAGGGTGATCTTCATGTTGGTCACGCTGCCGGCCACAATGGCCACCGGCTCCTCAGGCAGACGGTCCACCACGACCCTGGTGTCATCAGTGGGATGGAAATCGGGGTCCGCAGCGGCCAGGTCGTAGGCCTTGCGGAGGGTGCCGAAGCGGAAGGCCTGCGGGGTCTGAGCCCGGAACATGTTGTCACGATTGGGCACCTGGCGCACCACCTTGCGCTCGCCCAGGTCGCCGGCCATCAGCATGGTGTCGGTCGAGGCCACGGCCACAGTTGCGGCGTTGAATGCATCCAAGGCATCGATGCAGCCATCGATCGATTCCTGGCTGACGAAAGGGCGTACCGCATCGTGGATGAGCAGCTTGGCATCCTGGGGGATCTCCGCATCAGCCAGAGTCTGCAGGGCAGCCTCGGTGCTGTCCATGCGCTCGATGCCGCCCTGGATGACCGTGCGGACCTTGTCATAGGTGTCATCGCCCACGATAGCCTCGACAGCCTCCCGCACACGATCATTGACCACGACCAGGATGTCGGTGACGCGGGCATTGAGCTGGAAGGCGTCAATTGACCAGGTGATAATGGGTTTGCCGCCCACCTGCACCAGCTGCTTAGGGTTGTTCTCGTCGAATCGAACGCCCAGCCCGGCCGCCAGAATCACCGCCACAACTGGCTGAATCTGCTCCTCCGGCTCTGCGCTATCCTGACTGGCCTCGGACGGGGCTGCTGATGCTCTGCTCTCACTCATAGATTCAACGGTACTCATACGAAAACAGAGAAAGATACAGACCCGGCGCTATCTGCACCGAACATCTGCACCCGAGGCCTGCTCCAGCTGCTGGAAGCAGGGTCAATCAACCTACAGCTTCAGTCATCAGCCAGAATAAGGGCCAGCATGCGCCCCTCCCCAGCCTTGTTGGAGAGCGAAGCCCGGCGGTGGGAATACCAGAGCGGATTCTCCAGCGTGCACAGCGGTCGGCGCAGATTTTCAAGACGCTTCAATAGGGAAGGACCTTCACTGTCCTGACTGCACAGCTCTTCCAGGTCTGGGTCCTGACGCAGGTAGCTGGTGGCGGCACCGACCCGGGGAGCGGAGTCTACGATATTGGTCACTCCTGCCGCCTTCAGTTCCATTCTGGCTGCAGCGGCGATGTCGATGGCGGTTCCGCCGAATCGGCATGGTCCGGATGCGCCGGGGAAACGCTTCTCGAAGTCATCGGCCAGGTCCGAACCCACCTGATAGCAGTCTGCGCAGATACGAGGTCCCAGGGTTGCCACGATCCTGGACGGGTTGGCGCTCTTGTCGACCATGGCCTGAACTGTGGCCGGAATGACTCCGGCAACCAGACCACGGCGGCCGCAGTGGGCCGCCCCCGTCACGCCGGCCTGAGGGTCGGCCAGAAGCACGGGAAGGCAATCCGCGGCGAAAATGCCTAAGGCCAAGTCACGACGGGTGGTCACCTGAGCATCAGCCTCGCAACGTCCCTGGGGCTGGCCCTGGTCGGCATCCCAGACCTGGGCTGAGTGAACCTGGTCGACTAGGATCACAGGACGGTTCAGCTGGCGACCCAGAGCCTGACGGTTGGCAGCAACTGCCTGCGGGTCATCGCCTCCCTTGCCGCCTAGATTCAGCTGGGCATAATCACCTGAGGAGACCCCGCCCAGCCTGGTGGTGTAGGCCACCCTGATCCCTGGCACCAAGGCTATGGGAATAGTGACTGGAATCGGCCGACCTTGATTGTCCACCGACGACAGGGGACTGCTGTCTAGCAGGGTCCGTTCCCGATCCCAGGCTTCTCTTTGAATGCTCTGGGCATCCTGCTCGTTTGGTTGAGGCTTGAGACTCATGCAGTCGCCGCCCGGTTCAGGCGGTCCATCTCCTCTTCGCTCAGCTCCATGTCGGCCGCCTGCAAGGAGTCCAGAATGGTGGCCGCCCTGTGAGCCCCGGGAACCACGAAGACATTGCGGTTCTGGGACAGTTCCCAGGCCAGGACCACGCGCTGGTGGGAAACACCGCGCTCCTGGGCCACCTGCCGGAAGGGGTCATAACGGGTTTCGTCCTTGGGCTGACGGAAACCTCCCAAGGGGCTCCAGCAGACGAAGGCCAGACCCAGTTCGGCCGCATGATCCAACTCCTGGCGGGAACTGGTGAAAGTGGGCGAGAACTGGTTCTGCACGGCCACGAGGTTATCACCCAGAATCTGACGAGCCAGGTCCATCCGCTCAATATCTACATTGGAGACGCCTAAGGTCCGGGCCACGCCCTGCTTGGCCAACTCGGCCATGGCCTCCAGGGACTCCTGGTAGGGCACCTGCGGATCAGGCCGGTGCATGTAGAGCAGATCGATGGTGTCCACGCCCAAGGCCTGAGCGGACTCCTTGGCATGCCGGATCAGGCTCTCCGGCCGACCGTCCACAGCCCAGGTGGGCCGCCCGTCGGTGAAGTTACGATAGTGCCCAACCTTTGTGGCCACCAGCACATCCTGACGGGGTCCCTGCCAGGAGTCCAAAGCCTGGCGGACCAGCCGCTCGTTGGTCTGTTCGGGACCGCCCGATTCGTAGTATGACCAGGCGGTATCCAGATGCCGGCAGCCGGCATCCAAGGCCTGGTGGATGACGTCGAGGGCCCTTGCCTGGTCCGGCTTGCCCTCAATGGACAATCCCATACAGCCCAGTCCGACCGCTGTCGTAGTAAAGGGCCCCAAAGCCCGCATCGACGATGTCATGCATGTACTCCCGTCTTGTAGATTGAGGCCGGCTTCGACACTGCCGGCCTCCCATCGAGCTTAACTGGCGGCCCGGTCTCAGCGGCCGCCGAAGGAACCACCACCGGAACCACCACCGGAACCGCCGAAGGAACCGCCACCGCTGCCAAACCCACCAACGCTACTGCCAGGACCATTACCGCTGACCTGGCCGATCATGCTGCCGATCTGTTCGAGTCCCTGGGTCAACTGAGTACCCAGATCAATCACCCCGCCTTGGCCAAACATTGCATTGGCGGCGAACTGTCCCGTGCCGTCCAGGGAGGAAGCCGCCGGAACATTCTGGCTGTAAGGCAAGAAGGTCCAGTAGAGCAGGCTGCCGCGCGCATTGTCATTCAGCCAGCCGGAGTCGGTCAGTTCAGGGCTGGCCTGTGCCAGCTGAGCGACGACCCGGTCACTTATGCCGAAGGCCGTGGCGTAAACCAGGTAGCGGTCCCAGAGCACCAGATCCTCCACGCCCCGGTGGCTAAAATCGCTGAAGTCCAGCAGATAGCGCCGAAGCCCTGACACCTGGCCAGCCATGATTTGTCCATTGCTGCTGAGCACTTGCGAACTACCATAGCGCATGGAGAATGCTGCCACAGCCACCAGAAGAACGGCCAAGGGCGCACGTACCAGCACGGTGCCCGGCAGGAATCCAGCCAGTAGGATGAAAGCGGCCAAGAGCAGGGCCAAGAAGGCCAATACCCCTAGACCATGGCGATAGGCGCGGAGGTCGGCATTGTTGGTCTCATACTTGACGGCCTTGTCGAAAGCCTCCAGATAGACCTTGCCATGATTGGCTTCGGTGCTGGAAAAGAGAGCAATCATCTCATTCAGGTCGAAACGTTTATCCTCAGAGCCCATCATAGCGGTGGCACCTTCCAGCATGGCCAGGCAGGCTTCCTCGCTGAAGGACAGGGCCAGGGAGGCTCGATCCTGACTGCAGACCGGATTGATGACCACCTCCATGGACTGCTGTCTGCCTCTATGGAGCAACGAGCGCATCACCTTGGTCGCTGATCCTCCGCCGGAATTCGCCCGGCCCTCATACTTGACCGGAATCAGAGCGATGGCCCGCTTGGAGGCCAAGGAGAGAATGGTGGCTGACAATTGTCTGCCAATGGAGGATCCCCGGGTCAGCATCAGATCGTTGATAACGGCGGCCACGGCAGGTGACAGATCAGGAGGCTCACGGTAGTAGATAATATCGCCCCGGTACTGGGAGTCCCCATAGGTGCGGAAGGCCTGCCAGAGCATCACTGCAATTAGCGCGATAGCAGCAAAGACGGCCAGTACGCCAGCTAAAAGTCCGATCCGCGCCCATCTGGTCTGCTCGGCGTGCCAGTGCTCATACTGCTGGCGTTCCTGCTCGACGATACGGACACGCGCCGGTCGGGAATCGGTCCTGACCACCGAGGAAACCCTCCCCACATCGAAGAGAACCACCAAATCCAGATGCTGGCCCGGCTCAATACGGTCAGCAGAGAATCGGATACGGCTGTCATCCCCCACCTGGTAGGAACCTCTGCCAGCGAAGTGCAGCCAGGCCTTGGCATCCTTGTCCTTCTCTGTTCCTACCCGCTTGGGAAGCTTAACTTCAGCGCTCATATGCTCAACGGGAATCTGGTTGGTGTCGCCCACGGGCTCCCATTGGAATTCGGCCACATCGGGATGGGCAGTGGTCACCCCGTGGAAGGTCATGTCAATGCGGAAGCGCCGTCCTGAATCCTTGGCAGTCTGCGGAATGTTCCAGCCCAGTTCCACCTGGCACTGGTTCCCTTGATCGCCGCAGGCGAACCCCTGATTCGAGCCGCCCGGCTTGTAGAATTGCAGTCCTGAGTCCGAGACCGTGCCCATATACCAGGTGCCAGCCATGGTCTTGTCCCAGTCGGGAATCTGATCGAGGTTATCAGGATCCTTCGGCGGGTCGGCTTGCCTATATCTGGAGCCATTAGTCAGGTCAGTCACGCTTATGTCGCTTATGCCGGTCAGCCGGTCAGGCTTGATCTGATAGCGCTGGTAGAGCTCCCGCCAAGGGCGTTTGTTGCCGTTGTCGTCCTCGCGGGAATTCATAGTGATGGTCAGGTTCTGACTGATATGCAAATCGCCATTATCCAGGACCTGGACATCGTAATCGACTGAATCGTATACCAGGTCAGGCCGATTCCTATTGAAGACAAGCAGTGCAGTGACTAAGCACGTCACCAAGGCTGCCACCAGGGCCAGCGCCAGTGCTCGGAAAAAGCGGGAGGTGCTCCAGGAGGAATGGCCTGAGACCGACTTTCCGGAGGATGCCGCTGGGGCGTTCACTGTCCGAAGTCCACTACGGGCGCCTGTCGGCTGCCCTCGTCAGCCTGGAAATACTGGGCCTGACGGAAGTGGAAGAGGGATGCGATGATGTTGGAGGGAACCGTCTCGATGCGGGTGTTGAACCTCTGGACCACGTCGTTGTAGAACTGCCTGGCGTAGGCAATCTTGTCCTCCAGGTCCTTGAGCTGACGCTGCAAGTCCAAGAAGTTCTGGTTGGCCTTGAGCTCGGGGTAGGCCTCCGCCCGAGCCATCAGGGTGACCAGGGATTGGCCCAGCCGCTGCTCGGCATCGGCACGGGCCTGCATCTGATCCCCTCCAGCCGTCTGGACCTGGGCCACATCGGCGCGGGCTTTGGTGACCTCCTCCAGGACGGTGGACTCGTGTGAGGCGTAGCCCTTAACCGTCTGGACCAGGTTGGGCACCAGGTCGGCACGCTGCTTGAGCTGAACGTCGATCTGCGCCCAGCCATTGGCCACTCGGTTACGCAGACCGACCAGGCCGTTATAAGCCCTGATGCCCCAGATGACCAGCAACACGACCAGCAGGACGATGACGATAAGCACGATCAGTGATACGGACATGTTTCCCATTCTCTCACGGGAGGGTCTGCAGACAAAACAGGACCCCGTCCAATAGACGGGGTCCTGTCATCAGCGGGAATCAGTCCTCACTGTCGAAGGGATCGAAGTCCCTGCGCACGCGGCGACGGGGGCGCTCGGAACGCTCCTCCCGGTCGGCACGGTACTCGTCGTAGTGCTCGTCGGCCGCATAGCGCGGGTTCTCCCTGCGGCCACGATAGCCGCCACGTCCGGAGGAGCGACGCTCATGACGACCGCCACGATCATTGCGGCCATCACGCTCGGAACGGCTGCTGCGGCCGCGACGCTCGCCACGGCCCCGGCCGCCACGATCCTCGTCATCATCGCGGGAGACTCGACGGCGAGCACGACGGGAGCCACGGTCCTCATCCTCGAACCAGTCACCGTCATCCTCATAGTCGCGGTCGCGGCTCTGACGATGGTGCCGGGGACGGTCCTCCTGGTCCTCGTCATCGTAGTAGCGATCATCACGCTCGGAACGGGAGCGACGCGGGGCCTCATACCGATCCTCGCGCTCGGAGGAACGGCTGCGGCGATCACGACGATCGCGGTCACCACGGCCGCCGCGCTCGTGACGGTCTCCACGGCCGCCACGGTCACGGCCTCCTGCAGACTCCTGGTCCTCGAAGCCTGGGATTGCCAAGGAGATTTTGCCTCGGTCATCCACACCCTGGACGATGACCTCGACGGTGTCGCCCTCCTTGAGAACATCCTCCACGGAGTCAATGCGCTCGCCGTTGGCCAGGTTGCGAATCTGCGAGATGTGCAGAAGTCCGTCGGTGCCCGGTGTCAGGTTGACGAAGGCGCCAAAGCTGGTGATCTTGACCACCTTGCCGTTGAAGGTCTCCCCCGCCTCGGGCACGTGCGGGTTGGCGATCTGGTCGATGACCTCCTTGGCCTTGGCCGCTGCCTCGCCGCCCTCGGAGGCGATGTAGACCGTGCCGTCGTCCTCGATGGAGACGTCGGCGCCGGTGTCCTCCTGGATCTGGTTGATCATCTTGCCCTTGGGACCGATGACCTCGCCGATCTTGTCAACCGGGACCTGGGTGGTGATGATGCGCGGCGCATAGGGGCTCATCTCGGCAGGCCCGTCGATGCACTCGTTGATCACGTCGAGGATGGTGGCCCGGGCCTCCTTGGCCTGCTGCAGGGCGGCGGCCAGGATGTCGGCGGGGATGCCGTCCAGCTTGGTGTCCAGCTGCAGGGAAGTGATGAACTCGGAGGTGCCAGCCACTTTGAAGTCCATGTCGCCGAAGGCATCCTCGGCGCCCAGAATGTCGGTCAGGGTCTTGTAGGTGGGCCGACCGTCGACCTCGCCTGTGACCAGGCCCATGGCGATGCCCGCCACAGGAGCCCTCAGGGGCACGCCGGCAGCCAGCAGGGACAGGGTGGAGGCGCAGACGGAGCCCATGGAGGTGGACCCGTTGGAGCCGATGGCCTCAGAGACCTGTCGGATAGCGTAGGGGAACTCTTCGCGGCTGGGCAGAACCGGGATCAGGGCGCGCTCGGCCAGGTTGCCATGACCCACCTCGCGACGCTTGGGCGAACCCACACGGCCGGTCTCGCCGGTCGAATAGGGCGGCATCTCGTAGTTGTGCATGTAGCGCTTGGTGGTGGGGCCAGACAGGGCGTCGATGGTCTGCTCCATCTTCAGCATATTCAGGGTCGTGATGCCCAGCACCTGGGTCTCGCCACGCTGGAAGAGGGCGGAACCGTGCACTCGGGGCACCACGTCCACCTCAGCGGACAGGGTGCGGATGTCGCGCAGGCCACGGCCATCGATGCGGTAGTCCTGGGTCAGGATGCGGCGGCGGACGATCTGGCGCTGGAGCTCCTTGAAGGCGTTGCCCAGCTCCTTGTCCTTCTCGGCCTCGTCCATGTCGGTGAACTCGTCAGCCAGAGCCTCGCGGACCTTCTCTTTGATCTCGTGAATGCGATCCTGGCGGGGCAGCTTCTCCGCGATGGACAGGGCCTGGTCCAGGTCGGCATGAGCCACCTGGTCGATGCGAGCATAAAGCTCGTCGGTGTACTCAGGGAAGAGCTGGAAGTCCTTGGTGGGCTTGGCGGCCTTGGCCTTGAGCTCGCTCTGGGCCTCGCACAGCACCTTGATGAAGGGCTTGGCAGCCTCAAGGCCCTGGGCGACCACCTCTTCGTCGGGCTTGATCTGGCCCTCGTCATAGATCAAGCTCCAGGCGTTCTTGCCGGCGCCTGCCTCGATCATGGCGATGGCGACATCCCCGCCCTCGACCACACGACCGGCTACGACCAGCTCGAAGACGGCACGCTCGCGCTCGCTCCAGCGCGGGAAGGCCACCCACTGACCATCGATCAGGGCAAGGCGCAGACCCGAAACCGGACCCTCGAAGGGCAGACCTGAAATCAGGGTAGAGGCGGATGCCGCGTTCAGAGCTAGCACGTCGTAGGCATCCTCGGGGTTGACAGCCAGGATGGTCTCCACGACCTGAACCTCGTTGCGCAGAGTGTGCGGGAAGAGGGGGCGCAGGGGGCGGTCAATCAGCCGGCAGGCCAGAATGGCCTCGTTTGAGGGTCGGCCCTCGCGGCGGAAGAAGGACCCGGGGATCTTGCCCGCGGCGTACATCTTCTCTTCCACATCGACGGTCAGCGGGAAGAAGTCGTAGTTCTCCTTGGGGCTGGACCCGGCGGTGGTGGTGGACAGCACCATGGAATCGTCATCAAGATAGGCGGCTACTGCCCCATCCGCCTGCTGGGCGAGACGACCCGTCTCGAAGCGCACCGTGCGCTTGCCATATGATCCGTTATCGATCGTGGCTTCTACAGCCGTGATTTCGGGACCCTCCATAGGGTTCCTCCTTTTGTTTACTGCTTGTTTACTACCTGATGTCAGGATGCTCGGCATCACTTAACTGCCGGAGATCCGTGTACTTCGGCCTGGCCCTGCCGAACCCCGTGTCCGGCTATCTTCATGCCTTGCGAACCAGCCTTGCATTTCAATTCGGCACCATCTTCTGTAACCCCATCCCGGGGTCGACGGCGCCTGGTTCAGTCATGCAAAAGCGCCCGAGCGCTAGGCCCGGGCGTAAGCATGCATATTAGTGGCGCAGTCCAAGACGCTCCACCAAGGAACGGTAGCGGTTGATATCCACCTTCTTAAGGTAGTCCAGCAACCGGCGACGATGGCCGACCATGAGCAGGAGGCCGCGGCGCGAATGATGGTCGTGCTGGTGCTCCTTGAGGTGCTCAGTCAGGTCGGAGATGCGCTTGCTCAGCAAGGCCACCTGGACCTCGGGGGAACCCGTATCGCCCTCGTGCGTCGCGTATTCCTTGACGATTGCCTGCTTCTGCTCAGTCGTAAGAGCCACGGCTCCTCCTCTGTTTCTTTCCGTTACGCGGTGCACCGGCCCAATGCCGAAGCGCTCTGGTTCCGCGGGCGAAACACGCCAAACAACTATTATACACATTTTGCGGACCAAGCAAACAGTGACGGAATCAGCAAAATGGAAGAAGTCGGTACTGCATGAATACACATGTGCAACTCCGCCAATTTCCCCGCTCGACCATGACGAATCAACACAATCGGTTCCTTTCCCCAACTATGGCACCGCTGCCTTGAACGTGGTTATTGCTTACACCGTAGCGAAGATGTTGTATTGTGTTACATGAGACGACCGTGATGTACTGCGTAGTACCGCCATAGGTTGTTAGAGAAGTTGAAAGAATGTGACTTCATCCATCCATCAAAATCCATCAAAGAGGAGCACCTAATGAAACAATCCGATCAGAACTCCATCAAATCAGAAGATACCATTCTTCCTTTGGGATCCGTGGTGAGGACCAAAAGAGACCCGGGTACCCTGCTGGTTATCATCGCCCGCGCTCCGTTGACAGTCATGAATGGAACAACGGGTTACTTTGATTATGGTGCCGTACAATTTCCGTATGGCATGACCGATCCGGCCAAGACCATTTTCTTCAACCGTCCAGACGTGACGGAAATAGTGTTCATGGGATACATCAACGCCGAGGAACAATCCTATGAACGAACATTTGATGAAGTCACCAAATCAACCGACTACCCCCACCTTCATCTCTGATTTGGTTACCGGCCGCATAGGACATACTTGATAAAAGGGAGAGACGGGAGAAGACCATGGCGGACTTTTCCGTGGATTACGGTCAGCTTGGCGACATGAGCAGAACCTTGAACCAAGCCGACAAAAATTGGGAGTACGAAGTAAACAACATTAACGTCGATAGCGTTCAGGGTGAAGACGGATTAGGGGACGACTCAGTAGCCGACAGCACGAATCGGGTCAATGACAACCTAAAACAGCGTATGTTGAACCTTCAGCAATCTGTTCACGTTCTTAATCAGTTCATTGAATCGGTAACCATGCAGACAAGCAATGTCGATGACAAGCTGAGCGTTGAAGTCAAAAAGCGCAAATAAAAAAATCACAACTTTTGATATTTGCATTGAACG
This sequence comes from Bifidobacterium asteroides, assembly GCF_019469425.1. Taxonomy (NCBI): domain Bacteria; kingdom Bacillati; phylum Actinomycetota; class Actinomycetes; order Bifidobacteriales; family Bifidobacteriaceae; genus Bifidobacterium; species Bifidobacterium asteroides. The sequence goes on from NZ_CP048272.1 coordinate 1,847,527, forward strand.
GGATGACACTACTTAAGGATACGACATCATGGGCGCTTCAGATTTGGATTGGTCGGCTCTAGACCTATCAAAAAACCCTGTACCAGGAGGAAAGAGCACAATCGACGCACTAGCCTCGCAGTTTTCCGAGAACGGTAAACGTTGCCAGGAAGTGAGTAACTCCATAACCAGCGCTTGCGGAAAGGCACCTGATTTCAAAGGCGATTCAGCAAAACAGCTCCAACAGTCCCTTTCTCAAGTGGCACAGTTTGCCGGACGCCTTTCAGAGGTCTACGAGAACATCGACCAAGCATTAAGAAGCTGGGGGTCTGCAGTCGACACGAGCCAAGATACCGCATACAGAGATTGCCGAAAGGCAATGAACCTTCGCGACTCAACCGCGAAGAATCGGAAGAAAATCGACCAGGCGAAGCAGTCACTGAAAAGAACCAGCGATAATCTGGAGAGGGTCAGGCAAACCAATGGGGACAGCATGTCGCGGGAGACCAATCGTCTGCTTGGTATCATTGATTCGACAAACGAGAGCATAACTCGTTACCAAGGGCAAATTGCCGACGACAATGCCGAAATCAATCGGTTGAAGCTTGAAGTCAGCCAGGCCAGGGAACAATACAAGGACGCTGCCAGGAAAACCACAAACGACCTTGACGGATGCGTTGATGAAGCAACCGCCAAGGCCATGCAGCTGAGTACATTGAACCACTCTTTCACGGTCGGCAGTGGTCTCTCAGCCGGTTTTGAAGCACTGAGCGGAATAGCTGAACTCATGAAAGCTGATCCAGCCCTTATTGAGGGGCTGAAGACCGCAGGACTCATTGGAGAAGGATTATCAGGGAATTGGTTTGCTCCTATTGTCAGCGGGCTCATTGAGGGCGGTGATCTAGTTGCGTCAACTTCCACGACAGCTGGAGATGTTTTTATAGTTGCAGCCAAAGCTGCAACTAAAATTGTGGGCAACGCTGTAGCGATAAGCGGTTTTGGCAGCTTGGTTGGTGGAGTGGCTGAGGGTTTCGACACTTACTATGGACGGCGCGAAGCCTATGGGGAGCAAGCCGCGATTCAAGATGCTCTGGTCCATGGAGTAATCACCACATTGGGAGGCGTAAACGGAGCAGCTGTTGGCGCTATAGTAGGCTCAATTATCCCCGGACCCGGCACAGTAGCTGGTGCGATAGTTGGATTAATAGGCGGCGTTGCACTGCCAGCAATGATTAACGGCTTTTATGACAATACTGTCAAGCGCGGTCAAGGTGATGACTTATCGGACCATATTTGGAATAACGTTTGGTAAATGACGGAAAGCGGTTTTTAGTATATAGGCTTACGGAGAGGTTTCAATGTTATATCTGTTGGTCGGTTTGTTGCTCTTCGGGGCGGTGCTGGTCTGGTTGCTTGTGGTGGCGTCGTTCAATGCGTGGAGGTCGAGGCGGCTGATGGACCGTGTCCTGGCCCCCTACCTCCTGGCGCGGGGCCTGTGCCTGCAGACCTTCCAGGGGCACGTGTGGCGGCGGCGCGGCAGGATCGGCCGGCCCCGGCCAGGACAGGTCCTGCCCCTGGGATCGCTGGTTGTCCTGGCCGACGGGCCCGCCACCGTATCCGGGGCCTGCAGGGGCGCCGGATGGTTCGACGGGCTGGGAGAGGACGGGCTTGTGGTCCGCCTGGTCGGCCAATACGTGCAGCCACCCGAACAGGCCACCGGCCCATGGTACGCGGGCAGGATCTGCTCCGTGGGCGGCGCCGCCTGCAGCCCCGGCGTGGTCCCCGGCGGCGACATCCCCCTGCCCGAGGTCGGCGTCGGCCACACTCCCGACCCTGACCTGGTCACCTTCACCCAGGACCAGGTCAGCCTCCTGGCCTGGAAGGGACCAGACAACCCCGTCACCAGGCTCCTGCGCGCCCGCCGGGTCCGCGCCCTCGCCCACGACCACCAGTGGGAGGACCCGGTCCGCCGCCGGACACGGTCGACACCGCACTGGCAGGCCAGCCGCCCCGCATGGTGGCGCTACGAAGCCATCGGCTACCTGCCCGACCGGTTTACCCGCGTCTACTGGGACCGCGTCTGCAACCAGCCCGTCAAGGCCCCCATGCGCTACCGGACCCCGGAAGCCGGGAAATACAACAGACGACACTACACTGCCTCCGCATACACCACCGCGCTAATCGTCACCATCCTCCTGGTCGCCTTCAGAATAGCTCGCGCATGGCATCGCTCCAGACCGCACCGTCCCCTCCGTGGCGGCGAGGCCCTCCTGGGCATGCCCTCACTGACCTCGGAGATCGTCTGCTGCGTCCTGGGCCTCGCCCTCGGCATCGGCACATGGATCTGGGCCACCCACCGGCAATTCCCGCCACACCTCATGACCCCAGCCAGCAGCCGCGAACTCCAAACCGCCCTCGACAACTTCTACATCGTCATGCGGTACATCACCGGGACCACCATCCCCTACACCATCCACGCCCTCGCCTACACTGCACTCGTCCTGATACTGGCCTACCCTTTCATGGACGACTTCTTCACCCTACCTGAATGGATCAAGACCTACCTGACCTGGCCCATCCTTATTCTCGCAATAATCGGCATGGGCATATCCACCATAGACATCTTCTGCGGTTGGTGGATAGCCAACCGTCTGGATCGGGAATTAGCAGAATAGAATCACATATAATAGCCCATCCCCGACGGTCAAATGCTCTGCAGCAATCAATGGGACAAAGCATCATGGTCTTACAACCACGTCTATTGCCGTGCGCAGACGAAAACCAACCTGAAACCCCAACTCGTCTGTTACAGCATATCGGGCGACCTATTTCTCGCGAATTAGCTACCCTACGAATCAAACTGCGGTGATGAGGCCACCGAAGAGGACAATGGCTATGGCAATCAGCTCAATGATGAAGAACATGGACAGGGCCGACCAGCTGTGGGTCAATGCGTTCCAGGGGGAATCCTTCTTGACACAGACCAGGATGGCCACAAAGAGGATGGCGAAGACCGCCACTCCCAGTCCGGCCGCGATGATGCCCAAGTTGGCCGCGTTAGCCAGGATGGCCTGATGCTGGTAGACCACGAAGGTGCTGTACCAGAAATTCATCTTGAGCAGGCAGAGGCCGGCGATCAGCTGCTCTGCGGCTAGTCCCAGCACGAAGACCACCCGCCAGAACCAGGAGGACGACTCAATGATGGACATGGCGATACCCATAAAGGTCAGCACGGTCACCGTCCAGGCAATCAGGGCTATGCCTCGCGGATCCAGGACCGAGGCATAGTGGAGTACGCCCTGGGTATGGTTGATGGCCAGCGAGCGACCGTATCCGTAAGGAATGACAATGGCCACGAGGACTGCCAGCGCGAAGACGACCCAGCGGACCGGACGGGCACGGCGCTGCTCGATCTCAGCCAGTGAGTATTCCGAATCTGGAATAGTGGCCTCAGGATGGGCTGAAACCCTGTTCACAGCAGTCGCTTCATCCGTGTGCGTCGGCACGGCTACGGAACCAGCTGCATCGCCTCTGGCGGATTCCGTACCATTCGTATCGTCGAATTGTTCCATCGGCGACCACACCTCCAAGTCCGCCACTCATGAACACATCGCCTACAGCTTATACCGGGCAGCGCACTCGTGCCCAGAACCGCAAAAGTCATCGCATAGACCTGATGCAGCTGACCATCCACTTCAGTTGCCATATTCCCCTGCCGCTCGTTTTTCATCACTAGACGACTAAGACACACATGCACATGCATCGAAAAGTCAAATCCTGTTCAGAAAGCCCCAAAACTAAGAACAGACAAACCATCGACCACTGAGGTTTGGGAACGGATCCACGAATTATCAATTTGCCATGGATGTCCGTTCTCATTCCTTCTTTATTCTTGTTTACAATCGCATCATCCTGTTCTTGCTCCCTGCTGTTAATCTGCCTGCCTCCACAAAATTTTGCCAGCAAACACAGCAGTCGCATCTTCCTTCAGGGCGAGTGCTCTGCCTATATCGCGCGCTTCACCTGGATCCCAGCTTGAATGATCTGTTAGCAGAACACATCGATATCCAAAGATCCTGCCTACTCGATCAGGAGCATCAGTTTTTCTGTGGTCGGATCCCCGTCAATGGTATTCATATAATCATCTAAAATTATGAGCGCTCGGGAGGCTCTCCCCCTTAGCGTATTGTGCATACCTGCAGCACGTAAGGTTCTGGCCCAGCTAATCGTTTATGCAGTATTTTTAGCCCTATTATGATTACAAAGCATGAATCTCTTCGATTATTCGAATTTCTGATATTGACCTGTACAGGCGATACAACACAAACCGGGAAGGCTGGACATTAATTCCGGTCTACTGAATATGCCGTGCTGCTGCAAGGATGCCAGCTTGTCGGAAGAAAGAGGTTGCAGTCAACTGTGTATTTCCGCCAGCAAGTTAAGCTCAATGGATGCGAAGGCTCTCAAACATTTGAAGGCGCTACTCGAGAGCCCGATGCTAAAAACAAGTCATCCGAACTCACTGCTCTCCACCTTAAAGAACCCAGCTAGAAGTTCACGCCTTCACATATTTGAGCTATGGCCACGAACAGCATATAAAGGACAAGACCGAAGGATCTTGGTCTGCGTTCCGAACCACAGCGAAACGCAGACAACGAGTCACCACGTTCGGATGCGGGAGGCATAGCCTAGCAGGCAAGAACACTGAAAGGAGGACATGGATGACTGACATCAGCTTTGATGCCATGATGGCAGTTGCCCGACAAAGCCTGGACATACATCGAGGACGACGCGGAGGATGCTCTCACAGCAGGTAAGTCGCCGGCAGCCATCGAGAGCGTGCTCGACGCCGTATGCGGTCACCCAAGCTGATGCGGCTTTCCCCAGCCCAAGTAAGGAAGATGGCCAACGACCATGAGTTTATTGATCTTGAACCCTTCAGAGAGTATCTGAACACATGAGCATCAACCAACCTACCTGTACCTAATAAACATCGGGAATTCCCCATCGGTCTTTTCACGTTCACAGCGCTGGCATAAAGAAACAACCACGGCAACCGCAAAGCCGATCGCACACAAGCAGCATCCAGCAGAACGCGTGCAGAATGCCAATAAGAAGGAACAATGGAAGCACGGTGAAAATCAAGAATTATTTATCATCACAAATGCGAGAAGCACTTATATCTCCCGTGAGTGCTGGGGCTTAGAATTATCTCTGCCAATGCATGGAGCATGGAAAGTTGGCGGCGCGGTCCAGACCCTAGTACACTGGATCATCCCCGCGGATGCGAGGAGCACTGCAGTGCGGTGCACTGTCAGGTAGCGGCGCTGAGATCATCGCTGCGGATGTGAAGAGCACGATATGCAGTAGACGCACGTAAGCCTGACTCTGGGATCATCCCCGCGTATGCGGGGAGCACTCAGCTTCGCTCTTAATATTTTCGGCAAAATTGGGATCATCCCCGCGTATGCGGGGAGCACGGCCCGGGCCAGGCTCGGGCGGGGTCCCGACGGGGATCATCCCCGCGTATGCGGGGAGCACGTGAATAGCCTTGACACCGGTGCCGTAGTGCCAGGATCATCCCCGCGTATGCGGGGAGCACCACGAAGCAAACGCTTAAGCACTTGCCCGTCAGGGATCATCCCCGCGTATGCGGGGAGCACTCGCGCGCTGGCTGATAAACGCCGTTGTATCTAGGATCATCCCCGCGTATGCGGGGAGCACGGGTGTCGCTGTTGTGCTTGGCGAAGATGCTCAGGATCATCCCCGCGTATGCGGGGAGCACTCCGAGGGGCCCGTGGCGATGATGGACACATGGGGATCATCCCCGCGTATGCGGGGAGCACAAAATCCTCAAGGCAAGCAGGACAGACTTTCAGGGATCATCCCCGCGTATGCGGGGAGCACGTTGACAATTTCTCACCATCAGGGAATGTCATGGGATCATCCCCGCGTATGCGGGGAGCACAGCAAGCATCGGCGCCAGTTCGCTGGCCAAATAGGATCATCCCCGCGTATGCGGGGAGCACTCGGCAGTTTACCAGCCGGTGACATTGTATAGGGGATCATCCCCGCGTATGCGGGGAGCACATGGTGGCTATGATGGCTGTGGGTATGATGTGCGGATCATCCCCGCGTATGCGGGGAGCACGTCGCCATCCAAAGCGTCGAACCACTTATCGCGGGATCATCCCCGCGTATGCGGGGAGCACCCCAGTTTGTTGTAGATCTGGTTCAGTTTCTGGGGATCATCCCCGCGTATGCGGGGAGCACTGGAACTGGATCAACACGCACGTGTTCACCCCGGGATCATCCCCGCGTATGCGGGGAGCACGGCGATCCCACCGCGCGCAAGTGGTACACAGAGGGATCATCCCCGCGTATGCGGGGAGCACCATTATTCATAATGTTCCCATCGCTGTCGAAAAGGATCATCCCCGCGTATGCGGGGAGCACGTTGACAATTTCTCACCATCAGGGAATGTCATGGGATCATCCCCGCGTATGCGGGGAGCACTCGCCCAGGCCTTTGACGCTGTCGCGGACATGAGGATCATCCCCGCGTATGCGGGGAGCACACATATGTGGGTGCCTGCCGGATGTTGGTGGGGGGATCATCCCCGCGTATGCGGGGAGCACTTCCACTGATCACCAGACTGAACCTTCTGCGAGGGATCATCCCCGCGTATGCGGGGAGCACATCGTCGCAAAGCTGGTGGATACCTCTACCGACGGATCATCCCCGCGTATGCGGGGAGCACACTGGGTTAACCGTGAGCTGCCTGCCAAGACCAGGATCATCCCCGCGTATGCGGGGAGCACAGGAACTGTTTAAGCGTGTTAACGACCCTGCGGGGATCATCCCCGCGTATGCGGGGAGCACGCGGACATGCTTGCTGATGGTGAGCTGACCACGGGATCATCCCCGCGTATGCGGGGAGCACCGCACCGTCAACCGCTGGGGGGTCATCTACGAAGGATCATCCCCGCGTATGCGGGGAGCACGTATCGCTGTACATGAAACTGGCGTAATTCGCGGGATCATCCCCGCGTATGCGGGGAGCACGCGCCGTGCTGCTGTATCTCCTTGAGGAGGGCAGGATCATCCCCGCGTATGCGGGGAGCACATGGACTCGCCGCTCACCATCAATTTCGGCCCGGGATCATCCCCGCGTATGCGGGGAGCACACTCTCTCAGCCCACTGGCGAGGCCAAGCCTTGGGATCATCCCCGCGTATGCGGGGAGCACCTCAAGCCATCAACAGCCTTATCAACATAATCCGGATCATCCCCGCGTATGCGGGGAGCACTATGCTCCAGTTTTCTACCGAAGGTAATCTGAAGGATCATCCCCGCGTATGCGGGGAGCACGGGGGTCTGGCCGGTGATGTTCAACCCAAGCTAGGATCATCCCCGCGTATGCGGGGAGCACCGCTTCCCCCTCGACAAGGGCCGCAGGTACCGGGGATCATCCCCGCGTATGCGGGGAGCACTTTTCGGTGTCGTAGAAGCCGGTCAGCGCCCACGGATCATCCCCGCGTATGCGGGGAGCACGCCTCTTGGAGTCGATGCCCGATGGCTGGAACGGGATCATCCCCGCGTATGCGGGGAGCACTCAGGCTCCCCGCCCTTATTGGCATCTGCGCAAGGATCATCCCCGCGTATGCGGGGAGCACCCGGCGCGGGAAGCGGGTCCAGGACTCAAGAAGGGATCATCCCCGCGTATGCGGGGAGCACGATATCCAGTCAGTTATCGAACCCATATTCAGAGGATCATCCCCGCGTATGCGGGGAGCACATGATGACCCATCACGGTACGAATCCATGTTGCGGATCATCCCCGCGTATGCGGGGAGCACGATTCGAGACTCCTTATCAAAAAACCATATTTAGGATCATCCCCGCGTATGCGGGGAGCACTCGTCATATGCCGAGTGTAGTCAACAAAGAAAAGGATCATCCCCGCGTATGCGGGGAGCACTTACTCGAATTAGTAATGAAGGAGTTTTGCGGGGGATCATCCCCGCGTATGCGGGGAGCACCTGCACCATAAGGAAGCCATCTCGCTTTCGCCGGGATCATCCCCGCGTATGCGGGGAGCACTATAAAGCGCAGCATCTGGTGCTGACCAAACAGGGATCATCCCCGCGTATGCGGGGAGCACGCCGTCACTGTCAAGCAGGATGCCGCTGTAGAAGGATCATCCCCGCGTATGCGGGGAGCACGGCACTTACTATGGAGGTAAACGATAATGGGCAGGATCATCCCCGCGTATGCGGGGAGCACTGACGTATTGGTGAATTGTGCCATCTGAACCTAGGATCATCCCCGCGTATGCGGGGAGCACATTTGCCTCCTTGATCGTCTCTATAAGTCTTGAGGATCATCCCCGCGTATGCGGGGAGCACCCCTTGCGGAGAAAGTATATCGGACGCATCAGGGGATCATCCCCGCGTATGCGGGGAGCACTGCGTGGCGAAGAGCCTGCGTGCGGTTTCGGAGGGATCATCCCCGCGTATGCGGGGAGCACCGATCATACATACCCCCTCTGTCCGTATTGCGGGGATCATCCCCGCGTATGCGGGGAGCACTCGTAGTCGTCGACGTAATCGCCGGCTTCTGCCGGATCATCCCCGCGTATGCGGGGAGCACACGTATGTTGCCTTAGCGCGAACATCAACATAAGGATCATCCCCGCGTATGCGGGGAGCACCGTAAAAATGCAACGATACATGGAAAACCATGGGGATCATCCCCGCGTATGCGGGGAGCACCTTTGGTCTGTGGATCAGCAGTGAGATCAGTAGGGATCATCCCCGCGTATGCGGGGAGCACAATTTTACGCATTCGTTCCAGATCGTCGCCTTGGGATCATCCCCGCGTATGCGGGGAGCACAGGATTGGAAAAAGCCTATCAAGGTTCAGGTGGGGATCATCCCCGCGTATGCGGGGAGCACGATATGACCGCGTTCCACAAAACAACGTCCAAGGGATCATCCCCGCGTATGCGGGGAGCACTTTCCAATTACGTACATACCGTACAGACTTTGAGGATCATCCCCGCGTATGCGGGGAGCACACAGAAAGCTCAGGGGTGCATTCGGATCAAAACGGATCATCCCCGCGTATGCGGGGAGCACAACTTGCTGTATAGCGTCTCGGTAATTCGGTCCGGATCATCCCCGCGTATGCGGGGAGCACCGATTGAATCTATCTTGTCATTTGCTTCCTTTAGGATCATCCCCGCGTATGCGGGGAGCACACAATAATTCAGAAAAAAAAGAACGAGTCGTCGGGATCATCCCCGCGTATGCGGGGAGCACCGATCTGGAACGAATGCGTAAAATTCCTGGGCAGGATCATCCCCGCGTATGCGGGGAGCACTGCGACGTTGATTCCGTATCGCTTGATTGTGAAGGATCATCCCCGCGTATGCGGGGAGCACGCCTTTGCATTCACCTGATCGATGGTAGCAAACGGATCATCCCCGCGTATGCGGGGAGCACGAGAATAATTTGGGGTTTTATTGGTGCTTGACAGGATCATCCCCGCGTATGCGGGGAGCACACTTAAAGATCCTTGCAATCCCAACAATATGATAGACAAGATCTCTGATTTTTAATCAGTTTACATTTCAACCCCCCTCTTTTTTCCGTCTCAGCCACTGCAATTTAGACCATCTGCACTCAGCTCCTTAGCCATGCACCTACACAGTAGCCAGTGCTTGGCCCTCATCGGCAAAGCTCATTTGAAAAGTACAGGCGCGGTTGCATTCAGCCAGAACGAGAACGTCTGAACTTTGCCGCGCGTCTGTACTTGCTGGCATTGCTCCAACCAGTCCGACGGTATCGGTTTCCCCCACCTGCAAATCTGCCGTCGCCGCCATCAGCAGGCTTCTCCATAAGAGCCAATCCTTCACAGTCAACTGAGTCCCAATCCGAGCGATGCACCTTGAAGCCCAGATGCTGCTCATTGCGGGCGGAATAGACCATAATTGCCTTGCCAGTTCGGATCTGCCCCGTGATGCGTTCCCAAAGTCGATCCCGAACTCTAGCGGTGACGTGGCCCACGAAAACCCCGGATGCTATTTCTAAGAGCCATCGAGTCAAATCCCCGCGCAGACCCACTGGGCATGCTGTCAAAACGACGACTACCATCAGCTCATCCCCTTCTCTTCATCTGCATAGGATCTCCCAGCTGGGACTCCGCCGACCCTCTCATCCCAGAGCTCCAAGGTCCCGTCATCTTCATCAGAAGACAAAGAGACAGGCGCTCCAAGCAGTCTTGGAATGTCACGAGCCATCCGTCGCATGAGCGAAAGGTCATAGACAGCATCACGCATGGCATGCCGCGTCGCTGACCCGATGTCGTCGGGTTGCTTTGCAGCGGTTTTAAAGGCTACGGGAATCGAGATCTCAGCCTTGTACAGATCAGCCACGTCATAAACAAAGGAGCGCTCATGGCCTACATGAACGAATCCCAGGCCTGGCGAACACCCAAGGGCCACAATCACCGAATGAGCGATTCCGTACAAGCAGGTATGAGCAGCCGACAAGGCCTTGTTGATCTCGTTGCCGGCATCGAAATCCTCATGATCATAGGTTCGCTTGTCCCACGGGACACCAGTCAGCTCCGACCAGTGACGGTAGACCTGTCGAACTCGGGCACCTTCACGTCCACGCAGCTGCTGCATGGTACAAGAACTGACATCTTCGTTGAGGAAGCGCATCTGGTACATAGCCCTCGCCACAGCCAAACGCTTGCGGGTGTTGGAGACCAGAGCCGCCTGCCTTTGCAGAAGAGCCGCCGAATGCGTCAGAGGACGGCCGAACGCGTACATCCTCACACCGCGCTCCCCCACCCATACCACACTGGCACCGTTGTCACCAATAACCACCATGGCCTGATGACTGACGGTGGTGCCGGGACCCAGCATGAGCACACCTAGATTGGCAGCAGGCAGCCGTATAGTCCCGGTATCTCTGGTGACCGCGATGGCATTGGCCTCGCGGCTGATAACGCAGTGCTCGAAATAGGCAAAGGAGAGTCTATCCTCGGCCCGCACCAATTCACCCAATTCAGGAGGGGGACTGCCGGGAACCTCGGTTCTCACGGCAGACCCCATGGACTGATCCCTAGTCATCGGATCGGAGCCACCGTCAGCAATCCGCAGCCGAAGCTCTTGGCCCTGCCGATGCCCTGCCGTAGGCAACGTTGGAAAGCTTGCGCATCGGTTACCCGGAGCTGTCCATCGAACTGGGCTGTAATCAAGGTGACCTTGCTACCTCCGTGGTCGAACTGCTCCTTGCGGCGCTCTGAAACAACGCAGGCCGGCCCATGACTCTCATCCGAGCTGCCCAGAAGGACAAACCCGTTGCGTTCACTACGCTTCTCCAGCCAAGACAGCTGATAATCCGCAGTGACATGGCCCATCACCTTGCCGACTACTGCATGATCGGACCGTCGCCCCTTGTCCATATAGACCTGTCTGGCAGGATTCGCCCGAAGCCTGAAGGCCCACTCCTGTCCCTTGGCTATATGAGTGATCAAGGGTTCGTAATCCTTCACCTCCCACTCGGCGCGGGTCGGCCAACCGGCCTGCTCGACGATATGTGTGAAGTCAGGACGCTCGGGACTAACCACATACAGCCAGGTCGAATCTCCATCACGAGAGAAATCCAATCGCCACAAGATGCGTCCCCCATCGCCACTGCGTACTGCATCCGGCGGAAAGGACTTCTCGACGGCGGCATGAAGACGGTAAGGCGAGGCTATCAGTTGCTTAGCCGCATACCGCACAGCATTCAACGGCATTCTGGATATATACATGCCTGCCTCCTAAAAGAACGACATCGGATCATGGTCCGGAACGGCTTTAGCCCGCTGCTTGTCAGGGCCAGGACCATCCGGATTAGGAATTCTGTATCGGCTAACCGTTCTGACCGCATATCTGCGAGCTGCACCGAAACTCAGCGGAACGTCTGCCTGAGAAGAGACAATCCGTTTGTCTTCGTCCTTGGCGCAGTCCACATCACAGACCACCTCGAGTCGGCAGCCCTGATGGCGCCTCTTATACCAAGAAGCAGCCATCCATGGATGGGTGCGCAGAGCCTGATCCACACAGTCCTGCTGAGCCAAACCAAGCGAGACAGGGTAATCCGGCGGGCAAGCCCGGCGACCCAAATATAATGGCCACCGGGGATGACGCAGAGCCTGGTCCAGACCTTCCAGAAGCCCAGAATCAGCGCCTAAAGCCACCAGGAACTTGGCATCGGATAAGTAGTACCGTGTGGTCAATGGCATGGCTTTGACATTGGCGCCATGCTCTGTTTGCATGTCATTGACCAAGATGCCCGGTTGATCGATGCGGACACCAAAGCCTAGATGCAGCAGGTCCTCGATGTCGTCATCGCGTTGACGCCCTTGCGCCGAAGCAAGCAGACCAATCACCGCGCTCTTGGTGGGCTCCCGTTGTGTGGTGCGAATTGTAAAACGCGAGGAGCTCCCCCAGGACTGCAAAGGCCCAGACAATCGCAACAGCAATACGCTCATGACTGCTCCTGCTGACCCAGCACATGCATAGTCTCAGCATCTACCTTGCTGGTCAAATCCTTGAGACCGACGGACTCAGCCACCGGTGCCAAGTCCTGCTCCGACAAATCCGTGCTGATCGCCCAAGCACGCACGGGCCGCTCATCATAGGCATCCTGAATTCTGCGCAACTCCTCAACCAGCTTACGGCCAGCGACCTGCGAGATAGGCTGTTCATGCTCAGCCACAACCGGACGTTCGAAGGCCTCCACAGCATTAATGGGCTGGCTGCCACGGAAGGCCACGATGCAGGTTTCGGGAAGAGTCCGGTTGGCGTAGGAATTCTGTTTGCCGGTCGGCATGGATCTGATGAAGGCTTCCACGAAGACCGAAGCTACTCTCGCGGTGGCCTCCGCATTGCCGATCTGCTCCTGCAGAGCATCCAAGTTCACGGTTGCGTAGCGATACAGTGTGGATGAGTTGAAGCCGACAGAATCGATCATAGCGGCACCGGCGTTGTCTGCTTCCGTGAAGTCATCAGCAGCGGTGAAATAGTCGTACTCAGGCTTAATGGCATCCACGGAGATAGCGTGAGCCACCTGAGCGCTGGCATCCGTATTCAGGTCAGGGGCATCTGCCAGCATACGGCCAAACAGGGCGATGTCTACCGCCTGCTCGTTGTGAAAGACCGCCGACACCTCCTTCTTCATAGCCAAATCCGGAGCCTTCGCCAGATCCTTTCCCTGATCCATCCATTCCAGAGCGATAGTAGCCAGCTTCCCGATCTCGGCGTTGCCGATAAAGATCAGATACTGAGTGACTGGCTTGCCACTGGCAGCCCCTGCACGAGTAGAAGCGACGACCTTGACGCCTGTAGACTGCAAAACCAAGGAGGCGTAGCTTTCAGCCTGATCTGCTGACTCGGGTCGTTGATCGGCCATAGCCTTCACGATCAGCTCGACTGCATTCTTCGTCCGTACCCCCAACTGCTTCTCGTCCAACAAAGATTTGAAGGTCTCGCGCATGGCCCGCTTCCAGGCCTGGCTGGAGACACGCGAGCGCAAGACACCGCCATACTGAGCGGTCTTGGGATTGCCTGTCTCGTCACGATTGATGTTGCTCGGAGGGACGTTCTGAACTGCGTAAATATCCATAAACATGGCTATTCTCCTTAATATTTATTTTTTAAAACAATTGGTGATCTTGTGTATGTGTATCTGCTAGATGACGAACCATTCGAGATGACCTGTCATCATCGACCGTTCTGCTAGACCTTAGCTGTTCTATTGGCCTTCTCACCCTCCTTCGCCTCCACGGCCTTGTGTACGGCGTAATACTGCCGAGCCCAACGGTGAAAGACAGAGGCCTTCCTACCAGGTAGCTGCAGCAGATAAAGATCCTGGGCGAAAGCCTGATAGTCCAGCTTCACATCCTGATTCCTCATCATCTTTATCAGCGAATACAGCTGATGTCGGATGCCGTCGAAATCAGGAACATCCTCCATGATTTGTAGCCTTCGAAGAACCGGGGTGGCCTTGGAACCGTCCTGATCGGCGTCAATCACGCGGCATGCATGACCGAAACTGTAGCGGAAGCGCTCGGATCGCGCCCGCTGCTTAGCCTCGGCGCCATTCCCTGTGCCCTTATGATCAGGCATCCAAGCCATGCTCTGAGATTTCGACTGCTGATGAAGCGCATACATCTGCAAGGCAGTGGCAATAGCCCGTGTTTCAGTCACGATATTGGGGTCGTTGTCGAGGGCTGGGTTTCCCAGGGTATCCTGTGGCCAATCCTCGTATAGATCAAACCCGACATTCATCCACCGCACCCTGCCATCGTCAATGCCTCGGCGCAGCAGAGCCAGATGAGCCCTGGCCACGCTGCTGGCCTGAACCGTGTAGGCGTACTGCAATTCCCCGATCCGGTAGTTGGCATACCGCCCGACGGCCTGTTCGCGGTCGTCGACTGACAAGACATGATCGTTGGTCATGGTCGCTGCAGTCATCATTGAACCTCCTTTTTATTTGCGGTCTCGCCCTCGCGCAAGGGAAGTGGACCTAGATATTTATTCAATTGGCTTAGGAATCTATCGAAGATCTGCTCAGAAGATCGGGAGCCATTGGCCTTGGGCAGGAAAGACGGCGCCGGAGACTGATCGCGGTACTCACCAGCTATGCCGATCAGATCCCGATGAATAGCCTGGAACCAGTCATTCCGGTAGCGTTCGATGTCTTCTGAAGGACCGAACTCCGCAATCCGCTGTCTGAACAGCTGATCCAGGGAAGCATATGCACGTTCCTTGACGCGGGCTACTGCTGCATAGAAGCGGTCCTTCTGCGCTTTGTCGCCTGCGGATTGGTTCAACTGGGCAACCATGGAGTCCAGTGCCTTGACGGAATCCTCAGTACGCTCAACAACTTGAACCACCACATCCACGGCGGCGGCATCCAAATGAAGCAGTTGAAGGTTTGCATCGAGCGAATCATCAATAGCATCCGAGAAGAAACTGTTCTGCGGACCATAGATCATGCTCTGAGTATGGATGCGAGCCATCTGCATCACTTTTCCGGACCCGGCATCATTCTGGCTCCAATTCAATAGAGTCTCAACCCACCGAATAACACCAGGACGGGTGTCGTCAGTCTGACCGGCACCGTTGCTTCCCGCGCTGATCAAAGGCTGCAGCTGCCGCCAGATGGCCTTGTCAGAAGTGAACGTGACTGGCATACGAGGAGCCGTCGGCAGACCCAGTTTCTTCCGCAGGTTCTCGCTGCCGTAACGCCAGGCTGTCATAGGCTCATAAGCGTCCATGTTGTCAGCGCTGATGACATCGCCATAGCAGACGATGACGCCGACCACGCGGGAACCTGAATCATTGGGTATCAGCCTCACCCTGCGCGATTGCAGAGTGAGCATGTCCACAACGCCGGTGGGGCGATATTCAGGATTCATGTCAGGGCTGGCTGGTTCACGTTCCCAGGGCGCCAGATCACCAGGCTTGCCGAACCAGATATCATTATCCCCATGGCCTCGGGGATTGATCAAGCACCAGTTGAGCATCAAGGTGGCGAACAGGTTGTCCCGTTCCAGATACACGTTGCCCAGAGCGCCTAACCAGCCAGTTCCTACCTTGGACCTGGGCGGATACACCTTATTGTTTCGCACATGGGTCTCTCCATCCACCGGTGATTTGATGCCTGCAGGGTCATAGGCCTGGAGGAAGACCAGCCATCGAGCTGCCTCAGGCAGAGTAAGCGAGTCCAGGTCGTTCTTGGCGCGCATGGAGAAGAGAAACTTCTTGGGCTTAGGCACGTCGGCCTGAAGCTCGCCAATGCTGTCATACTCTTTATCATCTGACGAGTAGGTCAATCCTGGCGTCTGATAAAAGGGATGATCAGGGTCGAACAAATCGAACCTGTCGTGATAGCGCTCAAAGTAATCGTCAATTACTTCAGGGTCGAACTGCCCAGCCTGCCAAAGCGTCCACCATAGCTGCAGCAAGGCCGTCGGATTATCATCCCCGATCATGGATTGATACCGCAGAGCATATGCCTGGTAGAGTACGGCTTCGGCGGTCCTCAGGAGGGGCAAGGTTTGCTGAGGCATATCACTGGAAATCTCACGGATTCGATGGGCCTCAACCAAAAGGTCACGCAGGGAGACCAGGCCGACACGCCCTTCCAAATATGTAACCCTGATCCAGGGCTGCTCCAAGAGATTGAACGACGGCCGACCTCCGCCGGTCGCTTCATTATCATTCATTGTTATCGTCCTTCCTGTTTGATTAATTGTTTATGGTTGCGACACATGACACGCTTCACAAGTGGAAATGCACATAACTAGCGAGATGCTGCACAGTCAGCGCGTTCATCCTTATCTGCCTTCACGCAGGTCAACCCGTCCTCACGGGTGTATCCAATACAAAAACCATGTACAGTGGCAACGAATCTCGGGCGATTCGACTCGGATTTCTCCTCATCCAAGACCAAAGGCAAACAGCCATCCAACCAAGGAGATTGATGCCAGGCATCGACACAGTCGTCTGCTCGGATCTCCAGTTCATTAACCAGAGCATCAATGTCATGACAGATCCGATCCGGCAGATTTATCGCGCAACGCAACACCACTTGTGCCAACCGGTTCTCAGGTACAGTTTTGACAGGCACAGGAGCCCCGCAAGGTACTGTGTCGCCTCCGATCCAGGGCAGAAGCGCATACTCATCACCACACCGGCGTAGAAGCATCACCTCTACCGAATCATGAGTATCTCTGACGGCCTGCCTGGCTTTGGCTTCCGACCTGGCGTCCACAGTGCTGGTAAATAGGTCCACCAATGTGCTTGACTGGCGCAGCAGACGGGCCGAATCTTTCATCAAATAGACTTGGGCCTTGTCAATCTCTTCTGCATCCTTTTCGGCACGTTTGTGTGCATCCAGCCGATACCGTTCTTGCCAGGCTTTAGGTATCAGCTGTACAACTGCATCAGAGTCATAAGCCGTGCGGACCAGCGAAGCGATGTCATCAGGAAGCTGCAGCAAGCGGTGGGCGCCGTCTCCTTGCAGGCAAAGCACAGCAAGGGCTTCAAGCAGGGATGCCGGCGGATAGACGCTGTCTACATAGTCAGGAAATACCGGACCATCTGTGTTCCAGGAGGCTATGCCCCGCAGATAGCAGAAGGCTTTCCGCAGACCAGCTGGACGGTCGTTCTCGCCTTGTCCACGGCGATGGCGATGCAGACGACCCATGCGCTGTAACAGAAGATCGACTGGTGCTATATCGGTGACCATAAGGTCGAAGTCGATATCCAGGGACTGCTCCAGAACCTGCGTGCCCACAACAATCAGCCGGTGAGGACGTCCTCCATTGGCAAGGGTTGCATCCGGACCAAGGCGTTCTCGGAGTTCTTGTTCGTTGTCCATACGGTCCCGGTCGATGAAGCGAGAATGCGTCAGTCTGATCTGATCCGGGCCAAATACATCGGTCAAAGCTGCAGCAGTTTGCTGGGCACGGTCTACGGTGTCGCAGATCACAGCGGCGCAGCCACCTCCAGCCAGACGATCTTGCAACAAGTCTGACAGTTGCTCAAGATCGTCGTCGATGACATGACAATCGATGTCCACCGCACGACCCGAGGGCTGCACCGAGCTAGTCCGGCAGGTCGTTCTAGACGTGTAAGTAATCAGCGGATAAGCATGCAGGTCGTCAGAGTCCTTCTCCTCATTAGAGGGCTGCTTGTCACCTGGCTGTAAAGGGGCAGAAGTCGTATCAATGTGCAGCTTGGAGTAACGATCAGCAAATGCCTCCATGCTTGCAAAACAACGCGGTGCAACTTCAGGGGACTGCTCCGTCTGGCTGCCTGATCGGCCGAGCACCGAGGCATACCCTTTAACATAGGCGTCCACCAGCTCACGTCGCAACGATGCAGGCAGGGTTGCCGACAGAAGAATGACTGGGTTGTGGAATCCTCCCAGCCATTCCAAGGTCCGCTTGAGATATTCACGCATGTAGGTGTCATAAGCATGGCATTCATCGATGATGACAACTTTGTTGGCTAGAGCCAATTGCCGCAGACTGACGTGTTTCATCTGCAAAGCGGCCATGAGCACCTGATCGATAGTGCAGATCAGGAAGTTAGCCAACACTCCTTTCTTTCTGCCTCTCAGCCAGTCGTTGGCCACGGCTTCTGGATAGGCTCCCTTTTTGGCTCCAAATCCCTGCGGGGCATCTTCGTCGAAGACTGATGATGTGGCCGAACTTCTGGCTGAAGCCATCATTGACATGAACTCCCTGTTGAGAGCAGCTTTGCCATGTCTGAGAGAGGTGGATTTCTCTGAGCGTCCCTGAGGCTGAGGCAATCTATCGATCCAGCTCTTGCAGCGCGAGAACATGGCATCGGTGGTGGCCATTGTTGGTAAAGCTACACAGACACCCCCCCTGCCTGTACGTTCCGCCAGAATTTCCGCACAGGCTAGGGCTGCTTCGGTCTTGCCCTCGCCCATCGGCGCCTCGATGACCATAATGCCAGGGTCTTGGATCGTTTCTGCCAAATGTACGGCCTGCACCTGAACCGGTCTCGGATTGGCACCCGTCGGCAGATCGAACCTAGTGGCGAAGCGCTCCCCTATGCTGATATGCTCGTGGTCCGGCTGCCACTTTGGAGGCAGGCCGAGGTTATGCCATCCGCGCTCCTGGCGGGTCTTGAGACCTGCCCGAGTACGTATCGAATTCATTCGATCCCAGGTCTCTTCGTCGTAGCTCGGAGGGTTGAGCGGCACCAAGGGGAACAGGGCATCATCGCTGTTGCTGGCGATCCAGTCAGCCATAATGACAAGCCCTTCCAACACCGATTCCGCGTATATGTTCAGCCGCACTTCACTTAGCTGAGAGAAGTCATCATCATTAAGTCCGCACTCCTTGACGACGAATTCGATCAGTTCGCGCTGGATTTCGACCCAGTCCTCATAGCCCTGCGCCGTTCCCAGCCGCACATCAACATCGGACTTGCACAGAGCCTGGCGCGTAGGAGGCTGACCATGATGTCCACCGACGACGCAGGCATAGGATTCGGCCACTGGCCTGCTCCAATGCCGCACCTGTGTCAGATAAGACTCCAGAATCCGCTGGCCCGCTATGGGATGGGTAGGATAACTCGTATCCGTAAGTGGAACATCAGGAAATCGCAGACCAGCCTGTCTGGGCTTCCACTGCAAGGAGAGGCCCTGCATGCCCGGCGCATGCGTCAGCGGCTTGCTTTGGAAAACCGGGGTAGCTTTACCGATGTCATGGACACCAGTAATGAACATGCAGACTTTGCGAGCCAACTCTGAATCGCCAACATCACGGACGATTATCTCTTGGGTGCCTATGGGCACCCAGTCACGCCAAAGGTGCCTAGCCACTGCGGAAGAATCACTTAGATGCGCGAAGACCGGCAGCCAGTCATCCTCATTGAGCAGATTTGTCTTGCCCCACAGGGATATGGTTTTAGTGTCAAGATCCAAGTCTGCTGGTATCGCTCCACTCATTGTCCCCTCGTTCTCAGCCCAACGGTTTCGTCTAATGAGTAACATCGTTGTAAGTTCGTTTTGAGTATAGCACAGAGAAATAATTCTTGTCCATTTTTTACAGAACTTATAGTTTCTTAATGTCACAAGTTATTATAGTTACCCTGATTATCCAGGGAACACATAGAATCCTAATGACACAAGGGGCCATCCCCCCTACAATGAGGGGAGCACACCTCAAGAAGAGGCAACGTGCAGTCAGTCTACACCGAAACCGTGGTCGCTCGCCTGAAAAACGCCTGTAATGCACGCTGCTGACCGCTCTTGAGACCATTGGCAACCGATACGACTTCCAACATCGTCCCATCTGCCGAACTGCTGTTTTGGACAGCCCAACGAACTAGCCAGGAATTCATCCAAACAGCTGATGCCTTAACCTCATTCCAGACGCGCCTGCACGGAAGCACAACAGCCGAAGCTACCGGTCCATCATGACTGAGAGCGATGTGCCAGCACAACTGCACTCGATTGACCTGACCACCGGTTAGAGGCAAGAAATCATGAAGCTTGGCTGCCAGAGAGGAACTCAAGCGGACACTCGGTCAACCTCTACTATCGTCCGGAATATCCGCCCAGCTCTAGGAGCAGTCATCCAACTCATGGGTGATGGCTCAGGCCCCAGTGCCTGAGGCCAGGCTTGAGCACCGATTCCACTTATTACCGGCCCAGCGCATGCCTAGTGCGCCGCTGTGTCATCCTTGATCAATGCTCTCGGCTCACCCTGCCGCCGCTTTCGCGTCGAGAACAAACTGAGCATGCGCGTGCCTGACACGGCTAGCTACCGACCAAACTCCTGCAGGTCGACCAAATCATAGCCCAGACCCAACACTTGTTCAAACCCGGCAATATCTATGGGTCCGAGTATTCCCTTATTGGCCTCGTAGCAAATCACCCTGTCATAGTTCGAAGACCTTGCAACCTCATAAATCGGTAAAGGCAGCCACAGAAGTGTGCTTATGGGATGAACTCAGGCCACCCGAACCACTACCTGTTAAACTGCTCATTTCGCCCTTTCTCTACAACGAATTTGAACATACGCAATAGGTCCAAACAGCAGCAGCACCTGAAGCAGCAACACAATAAACTTGCCACTTTATGTGCTGTTCCCCAGATTGCGTCTGATATTGGATTGTTTTTTTACTCTGAAATATGAGACGCTTCTTATCTCCTCGGTAAGAAAACCTACAAGATATTCGCCCAATTGCTGAATAAAATATCAAAGATTGCCATGGAGCGGGCGACGGGAATCGAACCCGCGTAATCAGTTTGGAAGACTGAGGCTCTACCATTGAGCTACGCCCGCAAAGCCGTTGGCTCGGTAAAGAGCTTACCACAGGGTGCGACATCTCGACTGTCAGTGCCTGTCATCCTGTATGCGATCGCATTGAGGCCACCAAATGGATCCGCGGGCTCCCCGACCCCGCATGGCAGAAAAGCCATTGAAGCCGGTGCCGGGGGATTCGTTGTGAAGACGGACCCATCGAAAGAGATCATCACCAAGAGCATCAAGGCCTGCAGGGGTGAACCTCAATTCAACGCCGTCAGCACCCGTCAGCTCATTCACAGCCTGTTCGACAGCCGCCCAATGATCAGAAGGAACCAGGCAAGGGCCATGTTGAACTCGTTGAGCGAGCGCAAACGTCAGGCCGCCTCCTGGCCGCGGAAGGCACGGCCAACGCCGCAATCGCCAAAACCATGTCCATCAAACGGTCGACCCTCCTCTCGGCAGCATATGACAGCCTGGACTTGAGCCGTGTCCAGCTGGCCCGACTGGTGGAGCGGACCGATCTGGATGATCTGAGGATCATCCTTCCCAAGAAGTCGTAGTCTGGCATCTCTTCCCGCCTTGCTGGGAATCCACGCGTCGCGCAAGAGCCGCGACATACGGATCCCAGGTAGGCGGTGGTCACAAAAACAGGTTGACATCCCGGATTCAGATTGCCGCCGTTTTCCGAAGTTCAGGGGGTGAACAGCAGAGGCGTTCAGCTCACGACAAGAGCCGTTCCAGTATGACAACCGCGGAAGCCAGTCCTGCGTCGTGGGTGAGGGAAATATGCCATGCCAGCCGATCGTTTCCATCAGCGCCCAGGGAATCAGACAGAGCCAGTTGCAGATCTTGCGCCAAATAGACACCAGGTCTGCCCCGGCTATCATCCAGGATCTCAATTGCACCCCAAGGGAAGTCATCCAGGGCATAGGGGGCACCCCTCTCTTCAAGCGCCTCAGACCAGGCCTTCAGAACAGCCTCCTTGCCGGCCCAACGGACTGCCAGGTGCGATTCGGAATCATCGCCCTTGACCCGGGCCCGCTCTTGGGACTGCCGTCGCTCACGGACTGAAAACAAACTGCTCATCCGAGTACCTGGCATGGCCAACCGCTCGGCGAAATCGGCTATGAAGACCAGATCATGCCCCAGTCCCAACACAGTTTTCTCACCCGAAAAACCCATGATATGAGTATGCCCTTGATGGAAGGCCATCGGCAAGTCCTGGGTCGTCAGTCAAAAGCAGGGATTGGAGGTCAGCTTAGA
The DNA here is from genome assembly GCF_019469425.1 of Bifidobacterium asteroides. Taxonomy (NCBI): domain Bacteria; kingdom Bacillati; phylum Actinomycetota; class Actinomycetes; order Bifidobacteriales; family Bifidobacteriaceae; genus Bifidobacterium; species Bifidobacterium asteroides. Next base: position 1,869,631 of record NZ_CP048272.1, read on the forward strand.
CACATACACCTGGTGGGACCAGCCCTTCCTACTGCCTCGCGACCAGACCCATACGGCCCATTCAAGCGCCATTCCCAGCTTCAGGCGGTCGCTCCACATATAGCAGGCATTCGGCTCCATGGCGCATAAGACATCTGGCGGCAATACGGCCGGGCATGGCATCTCAATCCGGATTCCAATCCTGTTTCATGGCTGCCGTGCCATATCTCCGGACACGTCGCAGCCATCAGGAAGCAGGTTCGAACAGGGCCAGCAACCTTGTCCCCTCGTTCTGGGTGCAGGCGAGCTGATGATTGCCGCCGACGATCGAGGACTCGGCAAAGGCAAAGAAATTCTTCCCCTGTCCTGCGGGGTAATTGAGGTTTGAAGAGGAGGACCGCATTGTTTTGCCGTCGACAGTGCACCGCCCGGCATCCACCTTGCGCAGGTCCGGCCTCATCGCGAGGAGGTAGACGGTACCCTGCTTCTTGGCGGAAATAGTCACTTTGCCGCCATCCCCGGTCAGGTCGTATGTCTTCATTGCGGCGAATCTGCCGCTGACATCTTCCAAGCTCGGCTCCGAGCGGGTGGAACCCCCGCACCCAGCAAGGGAAACAGCCCCGGACATAATCGTCAGAACCAATGCCAGCAGTCTTGTCTTCATGGCTTCCCCTATCTGGATTGAACCATGCAATGCCCGCCACACTACGGGTATTACCCAGTTGAGACAAACACTACCAGACATTCCATCTCAGCACCAGAGACCCCTGATGGCTCGTCCGGAGTCCGGAACCACTGGTCATCCCCATTGTCAAAGACCACCCAAGCCCGGGTTCAGAATTGACTCTGATCCCAGGCTGCCGACGGATCAGAACCGGAAGGTCGGCATGACGAAGGGCTGGCTGATCCCGCCATGCATGAAGAAGGCAATGACGATGGCCAGCAGGCTCATCACCAGGCCGAAGATGACCATGACCTTCCCCTTGTGCCGACCGCCGCTCCGAGCGAAGAAGAACCCCAGCAGTGAGCAGATGACCCCGAGGCCGCCCAGGCAGAGGGCCACCAGATCAATCTCTTTGAAGAAAGAGGCCAGCAGGGCGACGATTCCCAACACCAGGCTGACGATGGCCATGGAGCTGACCGGGCGGCTGTCCGGACCATCGGCCTTCATCTCGCCATGATTATCCAACTGACTACTGCCTTGGTCCCGGTTATCCTGATCAACCATTGTCCGACCTCTTCCCTTCTGGTTGCAAAGAAGGCCATCCGGTCCTCATATCCATCATGGTATGAGCCAGGCGGACTCCGTTGAGAACGCGAATCACCTACCCCGTTACCATCTACACAGAATCCACCATTATCAGCCTCTGCAACCACCTGCCTGACGCCCAGACGAACAAATCAACCACTGCCAGACAAGAAAACGGCCTGTTCCGGCCCGGCATAAACCGAGCAGGAGCAGGCCGTCGCAGGCCGTCAGGTTCAGGATCGGTCGTAGTATCCGTCAGCACCAAGGCGGGCATTCGGATCCAGGAGCATGGCCTTTTCGACCTCGTGGCCGACGTAGCCGCGGCCGTCCTCGTGGAAACGACGATTGTCAATAGACTCGTAGAGCGGGACCCGGCCCATGCGCCCCTCCTCCAGGCGGCGCTGTCCAGAGGCCAAGCGGTCGTTGGCCCGGTGACGCCAAGCATCAAGGGCCTGCCGACCGGAAGCCTTGAGCACTGCCGCCTCGAAGGCTCCAGGGCTGACGATGACCCCGATGCCGGAGACGTGGCCGAAGCCCAGGGAGGTGACTAGCCCGGCCTTGACCTTGCCCACCTTGAGGGGCTGCTCCAGCCAGACCAGATGGTCGTCACGCTTTAGGACCGGATCCACGCAGTCCAGGGAGGCGTTGGCCGGAATGACCCCAGACCGGAAGAGCTGGGTGAGTCCGTTGATCTGGAAGATGCAGGCACCGCCCTTGGCGTGGCCGGTCAGGCTCTTCTGGGAGATGACGTAGAGCGGGTTCCCATCCGTCCGTCCGATGGCGTGGGCCAGGGTGTTGTGCAGCTCGGACTCGTTGGGGTCGTTGGCGTTGGTGGAGGTGTCATGCTTGGAGACCACCGCGATGTCGTCAGGGGCCACGCCCAGCTTGGCCAGCGAGCGCACCAGATCCGAGTCCTTGCCGCCCATGCCGGCGGCCAGAGCCCCCAGCCCAGGTGCGGGGATGGAGGTGTGAGCGCCGTCCGCGAAGGAGTGGATGTATCCAACTACGCCAGCCACGGGCAAACCCATGCGCAGTGCGATGTCTCCCCTGGTCAGGAGGATCGTTCCGCCGCCCTGGGACTCCAGGAAGCCGCCGCGCCGACGGTCGTTGGCCCGGGAGAAGAACCGGGGCTGGATGCCTTTGGCGTACATTTCGGCGGAATTGGCGGTGGCGTTCATGTTGCCGAAGCCGATGACCGACTCCACGCCGATGTCGTCGATGGCACCCGTGACCACGAAATCCGCCTTGCCAAGGGCGATCTTGTCGGCGCCCTCCTCGAGGGAAACAGCAGCCGTGGCGCAGGCCGAAACCGGCTGGACCATGTTGCCATAGCCGCCGATGTAGGACTGCATGACGTGCGCGGCCACCACGTTGGGCAGCGCCTCCTGGAGGATGTCCGTGGGGATCTCCTTGCCCAGGAAGCGGTCCAGGTAGAGCTTGCGCATGGAGGCCATGCCGCCGAAGCCAGTCCCCTGAGTGGAGGCCACCTTGGAGGGGTGCACCGCCTGGAGGATCTCCACTGGGGTGAAGCCGGCCGACAGGTAGGCGTCCACGGTGGTCACGATGTTCCAGAGGGCGATCTCGTCCACATCCCCGACCATTGAGGCCGGAATACCCCACTTGACCGGATCGAAGCCTTGGGGGAACTGACCGCCCACAGTCCTGGACATGGTGGCCCGACGTGGTACGCGGATGCGGGATCCGGGCAGACGGGTGACGGTCCACTCGCCGGACTGCCCGTCGCGGGCGACGCTGGTGTGGTCCGGATCCTGGGCCACATACTCCTCGGCCATGTCCTTGGTGGGCACCGAGAAGGCCACATCGTGATCCAGGAAGACGTCGACTTCCTCTTCGTCGGTGCCCTGGAGGTAGTCGGAACCCATCCCATCATCGAAGGGACGGATGCCGGAGCGGGCCACCACCTGGTCGTGGTAACGCTCGGCGATGTCCTGCTCGGGCACCAGCTCGCCGTCAGTGTCGTACCAGCCCGGCTTGGGGCTGTCCTGCCACTCGACCAGACCCATGTTCCAGGCCAGTTCGAGGACGGCGGCGGCGCTCAGGTCGACTTGGCCGTCCGAATGGATACCCATCTCGGCCTCGAAGCGGGTGCGGCCGGAACCCCAGGGGCCCATCTCGCCGATGGATACGATAACGATCTGATCCTCGGGCCGAGCGGTCACGCCCTGCCAATCCTGCAGGTCTACCGGAGCCTGAGCAGGCACCCGGGGTGTGGGCAGGGCCTTGATGACCCGGTCCGGATCCCTTTCGGCATCTGCAAGCGCATCCCCGGGCTTTCCGGCTGGAGTCGGCGTCGACGAATCGTCGTCCTGGGCAGCCTCGGCCTTCAGGGCCTTAAGATCTAGCGGGCTGGAGCCCAGGCCGCCGGTAAGGTCGGCCTGAAGCGGGGTCTGAAGAGCCTGCTGGCGAGCCTGGACAGTGCACAGCTCCAACAGAGAATCAGCCATCTGCTCGGTGGAGTAGGTGCGGATGCCATGGCGCTCCACGACTTGGACCAGCGGATCATTGCCGCCCATGAGTCCGGTGCCACGGACCCAGCCGATCAGCGGGTGGGCGAAGGTGACCCGGCCGGACCAGTCCTGCTCGGGGTGGGACCGGTTGACGATGGCGTCCAGGGCGGCCTTGACCTCCCCGTAAGCTCCGTCGCCGCCGAACATGCCACGGTTGGGCGAGCCGGGCAGGACCACATGCAGACGGTGGTCGACATCGGTGTCCGCCCCGATACTGGCGAACCCGGCGATCTGGCGTTCCAGGCTCCAGAGCATGAGCCGGGCCTGGGATTCGAAGAGCCGGCCCGAGTCGGCCATGGTCCCGTGCATGGCGGGGGCTGCGAAAGGCAGCAGCAGGGTGGGCTCGTAGGCAGGCTTGAGCACGGTGGTCGTAGCACCCGTGGTCTTGCGCTGCTCATTGCCGACCCAGTCGACCAGGGCATCCACATCCCGGTAGCTGGACAGGTTGGCGGGCACGATCCAGAGACGGGCACCGCCCACGGCATGGCGACGGTAGAGGTCGCGTGCCCAGATGACGGTCTGCGGCTTCAGGGAGTGGCAGACGGCGATGACCGTCGCACCGCCCTCCAGGAGGCCGGCAGTCAGAGATCCCGCGATGGACTTGGATGCCACGCCGGTGACCACGGCCACGTCCTTAGCGAATCGTGCGGCAGTCTGGTCCGAGTCGGCAGGGGTCATGGCCTGGTCGGCGATTCCGCTGAAGACCCGGGCCAGATCCTGCTCGCCGCGTTTGCCTGCCTGCTTGGCGTACCAGACGGCCTGATCATGCACCTCGCGCCCGGCTCCTACGAAGCTCAGGCGGCTGCGGTCATCATCATGCTCGTGGTAGATGTGAGCCAGATCCTCGCGAGCGCTGGCCCAGCGATCGTCGAAGAGGACGGCGCGTGAAGCCTCGAACCGTGGCGCCACCTGCTCGGGCCAGTCGCTGCCCAGCTCGGCATCAACGGCGGCCACGACGGCTGCATCCTCATTCTCGCCGGGCTGGACGGTCGGGGGCTTAAGCCCCAGCTTGTCTAGGAGGAAGCGGGCGGTGGAGGCCAGCACACCCTCAGAGCCAGTCACCTGGGCCGCGAAGGCATCCAAGGCGGCGGAGTCAACCACGGCACCGCCAGCGGCACCACCTGCAGAGGGCATGGAGACCGTGACGCCGTGACGCTGGGCCACCTGCTGAACGGCCTGGTCGATCAGAGCATTGGCCGCGGCCACAGTGGAGACGGCTTCAGTAGGCAGGAGGGCCAGGTCGCCGCCACGCGAAGAGGCACCCTCGCGGGTATCCAGGACCAGGCTGGCTACAGTGGCCGAGACCCAGCCAGCACCCAGCTGCCAGACATCGGTGACCCGCTGCTCAACCTGCTGCAGCTTGATGCCTGATGGGCCGAAGAGGTCACGGATGCGCTCACGCACGATGTCGGAGAGCACCGGGCCGAAGGGCCGATAGTTGGGGGCCACCTTGTTCACCAGGGCGCTCAGGTCAGTCATGCTGGCCTCGGCCGCACCGTCCACGCTGGCCACGCCCAGCTCGGAGCTGATGTCCATCAGCAGCTGGTTGCGTCTGGAGGAGACGCCGTTGGTCAGGGTGTCGGTGGTGTCGGTCTGCCCGATCTGCTCGGGGCGAATCTTGGTGGAGTAGGCCAGCAGTACAGCGATGGCATCCGAAGCCCTGAAGGGCAGGTCGGCTACATCGGCGCCCGATGGACCGCCGGTCGCCTGACCTGGAGCCGAGCCGTCTCCAGCAGGGGCCGGGGCTGGAGCCGACTCAGGGGCAGCCGTTGGTGCCGGAGCTGGATCGGGGCTGGAGTCCTGGACCGGAGCAGCTGTGATCTCCTCCTCCACCGGGGCCATGGGATCGGTGTCGGTCAGATAGACCCGGCTCTCGTCCCTGCCCAGGTTGTAGACGCTCACATGACGCTCGCGGAAGTCGGGCAGCTTCAGGGTCTTGGTAGCCAAGTTGGCCAGGGTGGGCGAATGGCCCAGCCCTACCTCGATCAGCTGCTCCACGCCCAGACCGCCCTGCTCGGGGGCGTCAAACATGATCGCCTGGGTCTCGATCCAGCGCACAGGAGAGGCGAACTGCCAGGAGAGCAGCTCGGTCAGCAGCAGGCGGCCAAGCTTCTGGTCGTCGGCAGCATACTGGTCCCAGACCTGGGGATCGTCCAGAGCCTGCTTGATGCGTTCGGAGGGAACCGCCTCCAGGATGGAGGCCGCAAACTCCTTGGTCATCTGGAAGGGCCGTGCAACCAGGTTGGGTATGTAGCGACCCTCCAGGCGTGAATAGTCGATGTGTTCGGGCAGCAGGGCATCCAGGGTGTCGCGGAACTCAGGCACCCCCTTGCGCAGCAGGGTGGAGTGGAAGGGCACGTCGATGCCGGGCACATACATGAAGGCCGGCTTGCCGCCCGCCTCCTTGGCCCGGCGGTTGGCATCGGCTCGCAGGTATTCCAGGCCGGCGATGGTACCGGCCACGGCGTACTGCTGACCAGCCAGATTATAATTGACGATCTCAAGGAATTCACCGGACTCCTTGGACACGGACTCCACATACTGCTTGACACCGGAGTCGCCCACACCGAACTGGTTGGGACGCAGGGCGCCCATCCGGTAGTTGCTGCGCCCCTGCTCGTCGCGTTCGATCAGGGAGTGCATGGTGGACCCGCGGTGGAAGACCAGCTCCAGGACCGTCTCCAGGGACATGACCCCGGCGAAGGAGCTCAGAGCATTGTACTCGCCCAGAGAGTGGCCGGCGAAGTAGGCGGGCCAGATGTCCATGCCGGACTCACGCAGGCGTGCGGTCTGTGCGAAGGCCACGGTTGCCAGGGCCACCTGGGTGAACTGGGTCAGGTTGAGCAGCCCCTCCGGATGGTGGTAGGTGACTCCCTTGGCCGTCAGGGTATGCGGGTTATCACGCACCACAGCCAGGATGGAGAACCCCAGCTTGCTGCGGGTCAGGGCATCGGCCCGTTCCCAGGTCTCACGGGCGGCCGGAGACTTGGCCCGCTCGTCAAGAACCATGCCCTGCTGCTGGATTCCCTGGCCGGGATAGACGTAGGCGGTCCGTGGTGCTCGGGCGATTGCCGTGCCGCGGGAGACCAGCTGGCCGTCGATCCTGCAGGTGACCTCCAGGACCAGGCCGCCATGGCGGACCTTGCCCACACGCTCCAGGCTGATCTCCACCCTGTCGCCCAGCTGGACCATGCCGTACATGTTGTAGGTCCATCCGGCGATCTCGTAGTGGATGCCCTGCTCGTCGGTGGCTTGCGCCGCGTACTGAGCGGTGGCCGACAGCCACATGCCGTGCACCAGCGGCGCAGACAAGCCGGAGACAGCAGCGCCTCGTTTGGAGGTGTGGATGGGATTGAAGTCCCCGGAGGTGCGTGCGAAGGCGGTCATGTCCTTGGGGGCGGTGACGGTGACACGGCGCAGCAGCCTGCGGGGTGTATCCACGGTGTCGGCACGGATGCCGCCGTACTCGGGGGCCTCCTGAGGCAGCTGGTTGCTGTAGGCGCGGCCACGGATGGCGAAACGCTCGACCTCGCGGGCCAGCACGGTCCCGTCCTGGGCGGCGTGGACCACGTGGATGGTCACCACCCGACCGGAGGCGGACTCCTGGTAGGGCTCGGCCCAGCTGGTCAGTTCGATCCGCTGGCCGGTGTACTTCAGCAGGCGCTCCTCGCTGACCTCCAGCTCAATCAGGTGATCCAAATGGACCGCGTTGAGCAGGCCCTCGATGATAGGGAAGCCATCCACATAGACGGATCCCAGGGCTGCGTAGATGGCCGGCCAGGCCGGACCTACCAGGGCGTCAGGGGCGAAGCCGGAGGGGATCAGCGCATCGGGCAGGGCGCCTCCGGTGGCCGCCTCATGGTCGAAGCCCAGGTTGGATGCCAGGGTGTAGCCGCTGTGGGCCAGGCCGAAGGGGTGGTCAGGGTCGTCATCGTCCCTCTCGATGACAGGCATGGCCTCCAGCCTGTCGCCGGTGATGGTGGTGTTGCCGATGCCGGCTGTATCGGCCAGCATGGCGTAGACGTCCTTGGGCAGGCGGCTGCGGTCGACCACAGGGAAGAGTCCGACCTGGTCGCTCTTGAGGGTCAGCGGCACGACGATGTCGCGCACCGCATGCCGGTCCAGACCGCCGTCAGGGTCGTCATCCCAGTAGGTGTCCAGATGGATGTCCAGGTCGTAGTGCTCGCCCTGGTCGTCCTGGCCGGTGGCGGTGATTGTGTAGTTGGGGTCGTCCATGACCGTCCCGTAAGCCGGATTGGCCATCAGGTGGCCCACCCAGGAGATGTTGGGGCTGCGGCGGATGAACTCCTGCGCGTCAGCGGCGCCTGCCAGCTGGCTGTAAGCCTTGGCTGGGCCCTTGCCCAGATCGCGCACCCGGTCTATGGCCGCCTGCTCGAACCGTCCCAGAATGGAGGCCACCGGCTCGTCCACCGTGGTGATGCCCGCCACGGAGATGGGCCCGGGGATGGCCCTGACCGAGTCGGCGCCGTAGCGGGGGTCCTCTGACTGCCAGAGCTGATCCTGACCCCACCAGCGCAGCAGATCGTTGTCGATGACCGGCACGAAGGGCATGGGCTTGGGGTACTCGCGCACCAGGGCGGGGAACCAGGCCACGTCGGTGGGCACCACCTTGAGCTCTGCTGCCTGAGGGTAGACCTCATGCAGCCGACGAAGCGCCTGCTCGGGCTCGGCCACATCCTGCCTGGAGACGAAGATGGAGTCGAACTCGCCGCTCTGGCGCTCGCAGACACGGGCCTCGATGCGCCGCAGCAGGTGCAGGAAGCGGTCGATGTAGGTGTCATCGGCCCAGGGGCAGGCCAGGTCGGCGAAGCGCTGGGCCCAGTCCTGGTAGGTCATGGTCTCCAGATCGCCGAAGTAGGGCTTGGCGGTCTTATTCAGAGCCTCGATGATCTCTCCACGGCGGGTCTCCAGCTCCTCGGGGTGCTTCATGACTCGGACCAGCAGGCGGCCGCATTCGGCGGAGGAGTTCTCCATCTCGTAGATGTCGGCGTGCAGATGGCTCAGGCCGGAGCCTACGCCTCCCACAGACTTGCCGCTGGGCACCCACTTCTCGCCCATGGGGGCGAAGGGGTCCGGATCCGGAGTCGAGCTGTCGATGCCGGGAGTGGCTACCAGAGCCCGTTTGATCTCGGGATTGGTATGGGCCTCCTTGGCGGTCATGGCCGCTGTGCCGATCATGACGCCGTCCACGGGCATGTCCGGCAGGTTGTAGGCGCGGGACCACTGGCCGCTGATGTAGTCGGCCGCCCGCTCAGGGGTGCCGATGCCGCCGCCGGCCACCAGGACAATGTTGGGGCAGGCGCGAACCTCGGCGTAGGTGGTCGAAAGCAGGTCGTCCAGGGACTCCCATGAGTGGTGGCCGCCGGCGGCCCCTCCCTCGACCTCCATCAGAATGGGGGTGGGGGCGACCTTGCGGGCGATGGCCACAACCTGACGGATCTGGTCTACCGTGCCGGGCTTGAAGGCCACATAGGGGAAACCCTCCTCGTTGAGCTGACGGATCAGGGTCACGGCCTCGTCCAGCTCGGGGATGCCAGCAGAGATGACTACCCCGTCGATGGGGGTGCCGGAGGCACGTTTCTTGGGCACGATATGTTGGCTGCCGAACTGGAGGTTCCACAAATAGCGGTCCATGAACATGGCGTTGAACTCGACCGTGCGGCCCTCCTGCAACTGGTCCTCCAACTGGGACACATGGCGGTCGAAGACCTCGGCGGTCACCTGGCCGCCACCGGCCAGCTCGGCCCAGTAGCCGGCGTTGGCGGCCGCAGCCACAATCTCGGGCTCCACGGTGGTCGGGGTCATGCCGGCCAGCATGACCGGGGGCTTGCCGGTCAACCGGCTGAAGGCGGTCTCCACTCGAGGGCCAGCCGGGGTCTCAAGCAGGCGTGGGGCCAGCTTGGACCAGTCCTGGGTTCTGGCCGGGTCCTCCTCCATGGTGGACAGCTGCGCGCGCCGGGCCTGGTTGGAGGCCTCGACCACGCCCACACCGGTGCCCTGGACCAGGTTGTCCACCAGCTTGCCCAGGGTCTCGCCCGGGCCCAGATCCACCAGCCAGAGGGAGGCGGCATCCTGCTGGTCCATGACCTCGGCGATCCGGCCTGCCCAGTCGGCATGGTTGAGCAGGACTTCCTCGGCCAGGACCCGGGCGCGCTCGGTGTCCAGACCGCAGCGGGAGGCCCAGTCCACGCTCAGATCTACAGCCTCCTTCATGAGCGGCGAGTGGAAGGGCAGGGTCACATCCAGGTACTCCAGAACCGGAGAGAAGGCGGTTCCGCCACGGACCTTGTCTTCGCGCAGCTGGAGCTGGTGCTCGCTCTCCTTGCTCGCCTCGATGGCGAAGGCAGCCAGATCCTCCGGGTAGCCGGACAGGACCAGGTTGCGATCCGAGTTGGTCACGGCCACGCTGATGGGGCCGCGAGCGCCAGGCACCCGGTCGACCAGGACCTCCACCTGACGGCGGGTGGCGCCGCGCACCGAGAGCATAGGCGTGGCTTCACCCTGGCGATGGATGCCCAGACGACGGGCCTGGCGGGTTCCGGCCGCGCCGATCAGCATGGCGGTGGCCAGAATCTGGTCGATAGCGCCCTGGGCGGCCTTGAGGGACCCTGCAGCCTGGGTCTCCTGGACCATGTGGACGCCGATGATGCCCTGGGAATGTCCCAGCAGGGCCACGGGACGGGCCTGGGCCGCGTCATAGCCCAGCTGATCCATATCCATGAGGGCGCCCAGCTGCACCAGGGCGATGCCGGGCACGCTGACGGCCGCGTCGGCGGCCGGCCCCAGCCTGACCGGGTCGGGCTTGTAGCCAAACAGGTCCAGCTGACGACCGTTGGTGGCCAGCAGGTCGGGCTTGACCGCCCTGAGCAGGCCGATGGCCGCCGCCATCCGCTCCCTCAGGGCCTTGTCGATGTCGGGATCGCCCTGCAGATCGGCCAGGGCCACGGTCCAAGGGTTGGACTGTCCGGCGAACATGAGCGCGTGCGGCTGCTCGGCGAGACGGTTGATGAAGAATGTACTGGTCATAATGTCCTATTCATAGAGAGTTGGGGATTGCTGATAATGACGAGGAAGATCACAGAGGCTGATTGCCGTGGTGCTTGTCGTTGACCCTGACGCGCTGCTTGTCTGCCAGGAGGTCCATGGCCTGGATCAGGACCGGTCTGGTCTGCTCCGGGTCGATCATGCCGTCCAGCTCGCCCATCTCCAGGGAGAGGTTGGCGTTGACGGTGCTGGTTTCATACTCCTGGGCCAGCCGGCTGCGCAGCTCATCCACGTCCCGGCCGGCCTCCTTGGCCTCCTGCAGGTCGCGCCGGTGGATGATGTTGACCGCTCCCTGGGCTCCCAGCACGGCGATCTGCGAGGAGGGCCAGGCGTAGTTGAGGTCCGCGCCGATGGCCTTGGAGCCCATGACGATGTAGGAGCCGCCGAAGGCCTTGCGCAGCACAATGGTGACCATGGGCACCTGGGCGTTGGCGTAGGAGTAGATGACCTTGGCCCCACGACGGATGATGCCAGCGTGCTCCTGGTCCGAGCCCGGCTTGTAGCCAGGGGTGTCCACCAGGGTGATGACCGGCAGGTTGAAGGCGTCGCAGAGTCGGACGAAGCGGGCCAGCTTCTCAGAGGATTCCGCATCCAGGCTGCCCGCGTCCACCATGGGCTGGTTGGCCACGATCCCCACCGGCCGGCCCTCCAGGCAGGCGAAGCCCACCACGATGGACCGGGCATAGAGCTCCTGGACCTGGACCAGCTCGCCGTAGTCGACGATGGCGTGGATGACGTCCAGCACATCGTAAGGCTGCCGGTCGTTCTCGGGGATGACCGTGGCCAGGCGTTTGGCGGCCTGGCGCTCGGCATGGCCGGAGATGAAAGCGTAGCGGGGAGGCTCCTGTCCGCTGTTGGCAGGCAGGTAGGCCAGCACGGTCCGGGCATAGTCGATGGCGTCGGCCTCGTCCTCACCCAGATAGTGGGCCACGCCGGAACGGGTGTTGTGCACGTAGCCGCCGCCCAGCTGGTCCATGCTGATGGTCTCGCCGGTGGCCGCCTTGACCACGTCGGGACCGGTGACGAACATGTCCGAGTTCTCCTTGGTCATGATGATCAGGTCGGTCAGGGCCGGGCAGTAGACGGCTCCGCCGGCGCAGGGCCCCAGGATCAGGGAGATCTGAGGGACGAATCCGCTGGCCTGGCAGGTCTTGCGGAAGATGTGGCCGTACTGGGTCAGGGCGGCCACACCCTCCTGGATGCGGGCGCCTCCCGAGTCGATCATGGCTACGATGGGGACCTTGACCCGCAGGGCCATATCCATGAGCCGGCGAATCTTCTCGCCCTCTGCCCGGCCCAAGGTGCCGCCTCGAACAGAGAAGTCCTGAGCGTAGACGCCGACCTTGCGCCCGTAGACCAGGCCGAAGCCGGTGATGACTGCGGAGCCCGCCCGATCCCCGGCGATGTCGCCGCCGGCGAAGCGGCCCACCTCCTCGAAGGTGTCCTTGTCGAAGAGCAGGTCCAAACGTTCCCGGGCGGTCTGCTTGCCCCTGGCATGCTGACGGTCGCGGGCATGTTCCTCGGCCTGTTTGGCCAGGGCTGCGGCCCGATGGATGCCCTGACGCACCGGCTGGGAGCCCAAGGTGGATTCGGTGGCGCTCATGCCTGTTCCTCCCCTCCCAGATCCAGGGTGACCAGGGTCTGGCCCGGATCCACCCCCTGGGCCACGGACACATCGATGGTCTTCACGCGACCCTTGGCCGGGGCATAGACGTAGTTCTCCATCTTCATGGACTCCAGCACCACCAGCAGGTCGCCCTTGTCCACCTCCTGGTCGGGGGCCACGTTGATGCGGGTGACCACCGCCTGCATGGTGGCCACTATAACGCCGGACCGGGCCGCGTCCTGCCGGGGTGCGCCGGGCTCCTGATCTCGCAGCCCGCGCCCGCGCAGGGGCTGCCTGGGCCTGGAAATGCCGCCATAGCCCCCGACGCCGCCCATGCCTCCCAGCAGTGAATGGGGCAGGGACAGCTTGACCCGCTTGTCGTCAATCTCCACGTTGTAGGTCTCCATGGGATCGCTGTCCCGGTCCTGTTCCTGGACGGAGGCGCTGGAGACCGAGGCGGGCTGGCCGCTGCCGTTGGAGGCAGGCTCCACGTTCAGGTAGACCCGTTCCAGCCACTTGGTGGACACATCGAAGGAGTGCCCGTCCTCGGCAGTGAACTCAGGATTGGTGAAGATCTTCTGGAAGAGGCCGGCCGGGGTGGGGACCCCGCTGATGCTCATCTCGCGCAGGGCCCGACGAACCCTGGCCACAGCCGCCGGACGGTCCTGGGCGGTCACGATCAGCTTGCCCATCATGGAGTCGTCCCTGGGTGAGACCGTGTCGCCCAGCTCGACGCCCGAGTCCACGCGGATGCCGGGGCCGGAGGGCCACTGAATCGACTCGATGGTCCCTGAGCTGGGGGTCAGGTTGGTGGCCGGATCCTCGCTGGTGATGCGCAGCTCGAAGCTGTGGCCGCGGGGCGGAGGCGCCACGTTCAGGGAGCCGCCGTCAGCGATCCGCAGCTGCTCGCGGACCAGGTCCAGCCCGCAGACCTGCTCGCTGACCGTATGTTCCACCTGCAGCCGGGGGTTGACCTCCATGAAGTAGACGTCGTCCCTGGGTGTGACCAGAAACTCGCATGTGCCCAAGCCCACGTAGCCCACCGTGTCGAACAGGCGGCGGGAGAATCCCTCCAGCTGGGCGATCACGTCGTCGGACAGGAAGGGGGCCGGGGCCTCCTCCACCAGCTTCTGGTTGCGTCGCTGGACCGAGCAGTCCCTGGTGGAGTAGACGGTGAACTGGCCGTGGCTGTCCCTGCCGGATTGGGTCTCCACGTGCCGGGCCCGGTCCACGAACTTCTCGATGAAGTAGTCGCCCAGGTCGCCGCCCTGAAGGGCATCATGGTTCATGTAGAAGGTGCGCAGCTCATCGCTGTCGTTGATCAGGGTGATTCCTCGGCCGCCGCCGCCGTCAGCCTTCTTCATCATGACCGGATAGCCATGCTCGTCGGCGAAGTCCAGCAGGGGACGCATGTCGGTGACGGGCTCGCTCAGGCCCGGCACCACGGGCACCCGGGCCCGCTCGGCCACCTTGCAGGCGGTGATCTTGTCACCCAGCTCGTCCAGAACCTCCGGATCCGGCCCCACCCAGGTGATGTCTGCCTCAATCACCTTCCGCGCGAAGGAGGAGAACTCGGACAGGAAGCCGTAGCCCGGGTGGAGGGCATCAACGCCGGCCCGGCGGGCGATGGAGACGATCAGATCCTCGTTCAGATAGGTCTCCATGTTGGTGTCCCCAGGCAAGAGGTAGGCCTCGTCCGCCATCTGGGCATAGGGGGCATCACGATCCTGGTCGGCGTAGACGGCCACAGTGGCGATGCCCATCTCCTGGGCGGTGCGCACAACCCGCAGGGCTATCTCGCCGCGGTTGGCGATCAGCAGTTTTTTCATTCCCCTCTCCTCACTGGTTGCACAAGGGTGATTGGACTGGCGGAAAACATGAACAGGCTGGGGATTAGGAACCCACAGCGGCCACTTCAGGCAGGACGCCCACGTCGGCGGTGGACACGTCAACTCGGCTGCCGTCGGGCAACCGCACACGCAGGGAGGCGTCCGGATTGATCTCCAGGGCACGGCCTTCCACGGGCTCACCGGCCACGGGAACGACCCTGACCCACCTGCCCAATGTCCAGCTGAGCGTGGCAATCCGCGAGCGCAGCCCCTGGGGCCCGTTCAAGGACCTGTCCAGCGACCCGTCAACGCCGAGGGGGGCCATCTCCCCGCTCAGGCGCCAGCTGATGGCGTCGACCAGGTCGTCGCGCAGGGTCTGGTAGTCGGGCAAGTCCTGGTAGTGGAGCTGCAGGGAGGTGGACTCCACAATAGGCAGCGCCTGCCGAGGCAGGAACAGGTTGATGCCAACGCCGACAGCCAGGGCCGACCAGTCCTGATCCACCCGGACCAGCTCACAGAGGATGCCTCCCAGCTTGGCCCCGCGGCAGAACAGATCGTTGGGCCACTTGAGCATCAGGACCTCTTCAGGGTCGCCGCCGTCAGCCAGCAGGCAACGGTGGTACCCAAGCACGTCCTGCAGGCCTTCCAGAGCGGCTAACCCCGCCACCATGGGCATCCATCCGCCAAAGGGTCCAGCCAGCAGGCTGGTGGGCAGCGGCAAGGCCCAAGTGGCCAGCAAGGAACGTCGGGGCTGATTGACCCAGGTTCGGGCAAGACGACCGCGGCACCGGGACTGCGCATCGGCAACCGCTACGCTCAGCGGCATGGTGCTCCCCCCGGCGCCCGGCCATCGCCGAATACCTTTACTTGCGACTCTTCCCTCGTACCTTGTAGTCGTAGAAACACCCTGACAGGCATTTTTTCGAGGCGTATCTTCGGCTTTTCCCCTTGTGCCAGAGGCCAGTCCCTTCACGGTCTCCGTGCTCGTTGTCGATTCACTGCCCCCAAACAGCCGCTCGACCCGGTCGCGCGCATCCGAATACGTCGAGGCCTCCAGAGCATGAGCCACGAGCGTATTGGTCGAATCGACGGTGTCGAGCACCACGATCGAGGAGAGTACGCCACTGTCCAGCGATGCCGATGGCTGCCACTTGATATTCTGGTGAGGCACGCGTTCCACTATACGGCACAAGGGGTCAGCCCCGGTAGCGGACCACCCACAAAAGCGACGGCCGGTTTTTGTATCTTTTCACAGGAGATCCTTGGACATCTCTGAGCGCATCCTCGGGCAGGCACTGGATAAAATGGGGAAGCCGTCCACCAGGCATGACCCGCGAAAGGGGTTCTTTTGAACGCAGAAAGCGGAAGGGCGCAACCGAGAGAGACGGGCGAGCAACCTGTACAGACGTCAGCCTTGCAGACCGGAAGGCCTGGTTCCCGTGCATCCCGGACCGTCGGCCTGGTCCTGGCCCTGCTGGCCTGCCTCTGGATTGCCTGCTGCACCGGTCTGGGCCCCCTCTACCGTCAGCAGGGTTCGCTGACACAGGTGGGCCTGCCCCAGGTGCTGATCATGCTGGGGACCCTGGCCGTCTGCCTGATCCTGGTCCTGGCCTGCCGCCGGATTTCACTGGGTTGCGAACCCCCCCGGATGCCACAGCGCTTGACCGCCCTGGCACAGCGCCCGCGGATGCGTGCCTACGCGGCCTTCATCACCAGACAAACCAGCGGCTGGCGACCCATCATGCGTCTGCTCCTGCTGGGCTGGGCCTGGGCCTTCCTTACCCTGCTGGCCGCCTACGGGGCCGACCTGTACGCGCAGGCCCAGGAATGCGCCAACTTCCTGGCCCAGCTGCAGGGCGATCAGCCCCCCTACGGCGGCAATGCCTTCACCCAGATGGACGTCTATCCCATCGGCCACTACCTGTGGCCAGGGCACCCCGCCTTCCTGACCGACCAGCACAACATGGTGCTGACCTTGTTCTACGGAATGACCATCATGGCCTCCAACCATTTGACCGGATCCTATGATGCGGGCATCGTGCTCCTGGCAGGGCTGCAGGTTGTCTTCGCGGCCTTCTGCTGCGCCGTCACAGCCGATCGCTTCCTGCGCGGCGACAAAACTGAACATGTCGGTGCCCTGGCCCGCACCCTGGTCATGCTCTTCTTCCTCTTCTCCCCCTTCGTGGTCTTCAGCACCTTCAGCCTGACCAAGTCCCCCCTCTTCGCCTTCGCCTTCATCTGGTGGTTCGGCATCTGGCACCAGCTGGAGTCAGGAGGCAAAAACTCGCCGCTCCATACCAGCCAAGCGGCCCGGTTGCGGCCCGGCCTCGCCTTGAGCACCCTGATTATGCTGATCAGCGCCAAGTACGCCCTCTACATCATTCTGGCCCAGCTGGTCCTGGCCCTGATCATCCACCGCCGCCAGTGGGCCACCATCCTAATAGGACTCCTGCTGCCCCTGGTCCTGTTCACAGGGGTGACCGGGGCCCTGACGGCCACAGGGACAGTCATCCAGGGTGACCCTGTAGAGAGCCGCAGCATCCAGCTGCAGCAAATCGCCCGGGTGGCCAAGCTCAACCCCCGAGGGGTTCCGGCCCAGGCAAGGGCCGACCTTGAGCCCATCATGGACCTGGATAATGCCGCCATCCAATACACCCCCTGGGAGGCCGACCGGGTCAAGTCCTCGGGCAACCAACCCAAACTGATCGTCTATCGCTGGAGGACCGTCACGCCCGAGCAGTTGTCCCGGCTGAACCGAGCCTGGCTTCAGGTGGGACTGCGCAACCCGGTGATTTACCTGGATGCCTTCATGGCCGAGTCCTACGGCTACTTCGACCCCGGCGACCCTGCCTACGTGGCCATGTCCTACTACCTCAACAACGGCTACGTGCAGAATTCGGGCTCCTGGCTGGCGGCCTGGTGCCACAACTGGCGCAACGGGGTGACCGGATTCGTCAGAACCTGGGCCGACACCCCCCTGCTGGGCCTGGTGGCACGGGCCAACTTCTGGGTGGTGGCCGCCCTGCTGCTGATCATGGCCCGTCTGGCTGCCGGCCGCTGGCGCGGGGCCCTGTGCTGGTTCCCTCTCCTGTTGATCATGGGGGTCATGATCACCGCCCCCGCCAACAACTTCGAACGGCACATGCTGCCGGTGGACATGGTGGTGCCCTTCCTGATCCTGGACATGGTCCGGCAGAGCCGTCGTGCCCGCGTCGAAAACCCGATGGACCGGCCGACATGATCGGCCAGTCGAAGCGGTCCAGGCCGCAGGACGACGACCCTGCAGAAGCGCAGCAAGGTCACCAGGCACCTGACGCCTCCGATGCCGCCGTGGAGCAGATTCTGCGGAAGACACTGGACCATCTGGAGGAGGCGCTGCCCTGGGCCAGGTCCCTGCCCGCCGATGGCCGCAGAACCTTGGAGGGGGCCATACGAACAGCTCTGGACGACCTGCTCTCACGACTTGACACCCCAGGCACAGAAGGCAGCGAAATCCCCTCCCCCGTACCAGCCGAGCTCTCCCGGAGCCTGGGCTCGCACCGGGCCATGGAGCTGACCCGACTCATTCTGGACATGCTTGAGGAGGCCGGCCGGACCATGGGTGCCGAGGGGGAGCGGTCCACGCTGGTCTACACCCGTCATGCCGCCACCTCAGCAGCCGCTCTCTACGCCGATCTGGCCGAGGCAAGGAACGGGCGCAATGCCGCAACGGAGTCCAGGATCATCCGGCATGTGACTGAGAAAGCGGCGGACACACGCACTGTTGACGATTTGGCCCGGCTGGGCTGGCCGACCGAATTCGACTGCTTCGCCGTCGCTGGCGAGGCCCGGTGCAACGATGAGGGACAGGGCATGGAGAACGCACGCCAGCCCATACACACCACGGTGGCCCGTCAAGGCGGCAGGGCTCTGGTGGGCGAGAGCGAGGGGCTCATGGTAGTCCTGATCGACCCCAACCGCTCGGGCACACCGACCGACTTCTGCGCGTCCATCCTGCGCTTCTTCGCCGACGAGTCAGCTGTCTGCATGGGGCCCCTGAACCATGGGATCTCCGGTGCGGGAGCCTCCATCCGAGCCGCCCTGAGCACGCACGCGGCGGCCCCGGCAGTGGCCGACCCCATCACCGCCGCCCTGCCCAGGCCACTGCACGCCGACGACCTGCTGCCCGAACGAGCCCTCAACGGGGACACAGACGCTGCCGACCAGCTTTACCAGGAAGTCTATCTGAGCCTGACCGGACAGGATCCGGACGGACCTCTGCCGATCACCCTGCTCACCTTCCTGCGCTCTGGCAACTCGCTGGAGCTCACCGCAAAGAAGCTGGGCATCCATCCCAACACCGTGCGCTACCGGCTCAGGCGCTGCGTGGAGGTGACCGGCTGGGACGCCATGGACCCACGGGAATCCTTCGTCCTCCAGGCGGCCCTGATCATCGGCAGAATCCGCAGATCGCATCCGCGCGACGACTGACTGCTGCCCGACCGACTGTCGCCAGACCAAGATATAAAAAGGGCGGGGACCCGGAGGTCTCCCGCCCTGGAAGCTTACAGCAGAACCGGCTCAGAGCACCGCGATGTCCAGGGGAACGCCCGGACCCATGGTGGTGGTGACGGTGGCCTTGGTGATGTAGCGGCCCTTCACCGTGGCCGGCTTCAGGCGCTTGATCTCCTCATCGACCGCGTGGAAGTTCTCCTCCAGAGCCTGCTGCTCAAAGGAGACCTTGCCCACGGGGAAGCTCAGGTTGCCGTTCTTATCCACACGGAACTCGATACGTCCAGCCTTGATCTCGGTGACCGCCTTGGCCACATCCATGGTCACGGTGCCGGTCTTGGGGTTGGGCATGAGGCCACGGGGACCCAGCACGCGGCCCAGACGGCCGACCTTGCCCATCATGTCGGGGGTAGCCACCACGGCATCGAAGTCCAGGTAGCCGCCGGCGACCCTAGTCACCAGCTCGTCGTCGCCCACCTCGTCGGCTCCGGCCTCGGCGGCTGCAGTCGCCTGGGGACCACGAGCGAAGACCAGAACGCGCACAGTCTTGCCAGTGCCGTTGGGCAGGCTGACGGTGCCGCGGACCAGCTGGTCGGCCTTACGGGGATCCACGTTCAGACGGTAGACGGCCTCTACGGTCTCGTCAAACCCGCGCTTGGGCATGCTCTTGAGCAGGGCGATGCCCTCCTCAGGGGTGTACAGGTTGGTGCGATCGACCTTCTCAGCCGCCTCGCGGTACTTCTTGGAACGCTTGGTCATCTGCTTCTCCTATCAGCAGTCGCGGTGCGGGCAAGCGTATGCCCTACCGCTCACAACAAAAATTTCAGTCGGTGACGGTGATGCCCATGGAACGGGCGGTGCCTTCGATGATCTTCATCCCGGCCTCGACGTCGCGGGCCGACAGATCCTCCATCTTGGTCTGGGCGATCTCGCGGACCTGAGCCTTGGTGACGGATCCCACCTTGGTGGTCAGCGGGTTGCCGGCACCCTTGGAGACACCGGCCGCCTTGCGCAGCAGATCGGCTGCCGGCGGAGTCTTGGTGATGAAGGTGAAGGAACGATCCTCGTAGACGGTGATGATGCAGGGGATGACCTGGCCCATCTTGTCCTTGGTGGCATCGTTGTACTGCTTGCAGAAGTCCATGATGTTCACGCCGTGGGAACCCAGTGCCGGGCCCAGAGGGGGCGCGGGGTTGGCCTTGCCGGCCTCTATCTGCACCTTGATCAGCGCGGTGACTTTCTTCTTTGCAGCCATATGCTGGTTCTTCTTTCTACGAAGCGGTGATGTCGGAGACCATAGGTCCCCTCCCGCAACCTGTTCTTTCCAAATGCGCTCCACAGGGGGGCACAAGCTTGACGATTATCGCATCGACCGGGGACCGGCCGACGGCGCTCAGACGATCTTCTCGACCTGGTCGAAGCCCAGCTCCACAGGAGTGTCCCTGCCGAAGATGGAGACCAGAACGGTCAACTTCTGTGTGGTGGGCTCCACATCGGAAACCACGGCGGCCATGGTGGCGAAGGGCCCTTCGGTGACAGTGACCTGATCGCCAACGGCATAGGAGACCTCCACCGTGCGCTTCTTGGCGGCCTCAGGCTTGTCCCCAGCGGCCTTCAGCGCTTCGGAGGCGATCATGGGAGCCATCATCTGGACGACCTCCTTGCGGGTCAGCGGAGCCGGCTCCTTGCTGGGGCCGACGAACCCGGTGACGCCCTCGGTGTCGCGAATGATGCGGCGGGCGTTCTCGTCGGGCCACATGCGAATCAGCACATAGCCAGGCACACGCACGCGGGTGACGACCTTCTTGCCCTTGTCGGTGTGCTTCTCGACCTCTTCCATGGGGATCTCCACCTGGAAGACCTTGTCCTCCAGACCGAAGGAGGCCACGCGGGACTCCACATTGGCCTTGACGCGCTTCTCGTAGCCTGAGTAGGTATGCAGAACGTACCACTTGCCCTCAAGAGTGCGCAGCTTCTTGGAGAACTCGTCCACGGCACGCTGACCGGGGTCCTCCTGGTCGATCTGGTCGTCGGAGTCGGAGGAATCTACCGGGGTGGCCCCGGCCTGGGCAGACTCAACTGGTGTGCTGTCCTGCTCAGCCTGTTCAGAAGAGGACCCGAGAGGCTGATCCTGGACCTGGGCATCCTCCTGCGTGGGGACATCGTCGGACGCCGACGGGACCGGCTCTGCGGCCTGATCGGGGTCCAATCCCTCTCTGGTCAGATCATCACTCATGGATCACTCCACCTTCTACCTTGTCACGGCTCAGCCAAATATCAGGAAGGCCAGTTTTCCCAGCCCGAAGTCCATCACGGTCACGAAGACCATCAGCAGCAACACAAAGATGAAGACGGCCACGGACCAGCCCACCAGTTCCTTGCCCGTAGGGGTCACGACCTTGCGGATCTCATCGATGACCTGCTTGATGAAGAGCCCGATACGCATGAAGAAGTTCGGCTTGGCTTCCTCAGCCCCATCCTTCTGTGCCATGGTCATCCGTCCTTCGTTTGTTCTGCATCATCTGCTGCAAGCCTTGGCAGGGAAGGCGGGACTCGAACCCACAACCTACGGTTTTGGAGACCGTTGCGCTACCAATTGCGCCACTTCCCTATCGGAACTTCCCACCAGCCTACTCGGCAGGGAGGGAAAACCGCCAAATCGCAAGTCTAGCCTAAAGGGTGGATTGCGTCCAACCGTGTTGTCCCGAGAGCATTTTGCCCAGAAGCCGGATCAGGCGCTGACCCAGTCCCCAAGGCGCCGCATGCCCTCGGCCAGATCATCGTCGGCCAAAGCATAGGAAAAGCGCAGGCAGCCGGGCGCGCCGAAGGCCTCACCAGGCACGGCCGCCACCTGAATCTGCTCCAGGATGGTCTCGGCCAGCTCACCCGAAGTAGAGCAGACCATGCCTTCCGGACCCACCGGCCTATTCAGCAGGGCGGTCACGTCGGCAAAGGCGTAGAAGGCGCCCAGGGGTTCTGGGCAGGTCACCCCTTCCATAGCGTTCAGGGCATCCACGATAGCCCGCCGACGCAGGGCGAAGGCCGACCGCATGGCCTCAACGTCTTTCAGGCCCCCGGTCAGAGCTGCCAGGGCCGCCTGCTGGGATACGTTGGCCACGTTGGAGGTCATATGCCCCTGAAGCTTGGCAGCCGCCTGGGCCACTTGCAGGGGTGCAACCAGCCAGCCTACCCGCCAGCCGGTCATGGCATAGGTCTTGGCCACACCGTTGACCGCGATCAGCTGATCGCGCACCTGGGGCACCAGAGCGCCCGGATAGGGGGTGCTCGCCCCCTGGTAGGTCAGATGCTCATAGATTTCGTCACTGATCACCCAGATCTGGTTCTCCATGGCCCAGCGGTCCACGGCGGCCACCAGGTCGTCGTCCCAGACCGCTCCGGTAGGATTGGCAGGCAGGTTGAGAACGATGGCACGTGTACGCTCGGTTCGGGCCGCCTCCAGCTGCTCCAGGCTGGGGATATAGCCCTGGTCGGCTCCACTGAGCACCGGAACCGGCCGACCGCCAGCGAGCAGAACCATCTGGGGATAGCTGGTCCAGTAGGGTGCGGGAATGATGACCTCATCGCCGGGGTTCAAGAGGATCTGGAAGGTCTCGTAGACGGCCTGCTTGCCGCCGTTGGTGACCACCACCTGGTCCGGGTCGATTTGATAGCCCGAGTCGCGCATGGTCTTGTCGGCGATGGCCTGTCTGAGCTGGGGCAGGCCTGCTGTGGGCGTATAGCGGTGATTTCGCGGATCCAGACAGGCGCGGGCCGCCGCCTGCACGATATGGTCAGGCGTGGGAAAGTTGGGCTCGCCGGCGCCGAAGCTGATCACATTCATGCCTTGGGCCTTCATGGCCTTGGCTTTTGAATCCACGGCCAGAGTGGCACTGGGGGCCACTGCATCTATGCGTCTGCTCAGGGTCTGCCATTGCGCCATAGTCATGTTGCTATGGTACTGCCTGGCACCCCCAGGGCTGTGCTCAGACCAGGACCAGAGAGTCCCGATGCACCAGCGGATGGGCATAGTGGGCGCCCAGTCGGCGGCGGAGCTCCTTGGTGTTTAGGCCCAGCATGTCCTGGGCCTCCTCGGAATCGTAGCCGGACAGGCCCTTGGCCACCTGGCGGCCAGACGCATCGTGGATCCAGACAGGATCCCCGGCCGAAAACTCGCCCTGGACCGATCTGGCGCCAGCTGCCAGCAGGCTGGCCCGGCCGCCGCGCAGGGCTTTGACAGCCCCCTGATCCACCAAATAGCCGCCTCGGGGACGGGAGGCGAACTTGATCCAGAGCCGATGCAAAGAGCCCCGGGGATGAATGGGGGCGAAGAGGGTGCCCACCTGATCGCCGGCCAGGGCAGGGCCTGCGAGGTCGGCGCAGGTCAGGACCACGGGCATGCCGGAGGCCGCAGCAATGCGGGCCGCCTCCAGCTTGGTGGACATGCCCCCGGTCCCCAGCCCGGAGACGGACCCCTGAGCATCCACCTGGTCCTTGATCGCTGCCACATCGGGCACGAAACCGATCCTGCGCGCCCCTGTCCTGGATGGGGGTTCGGTGTAGAGGGCATCCACGTCAGTCAGCAGGACCAGGGCATCGGCACTGACGATGTTGGCGATCAAGGCCGAAAGGTGGTCGTTGTCGCCGAAGCGAATCTCGTTGCTGGCCAGGGCATCGTTCTCGTTGACGATGGGAATGGCCCCCAGATCCAGCAGACGGCAGAGGGTGCGTCGGGCGTTGCGGTACTGGACAGCATGAGTGGTGTCACGGGCGGTGATCAGAATCTGTCCAACACGCAGGCCATAGCGGGCGAAGGCTATCTCGTACTGGGCCATGAGCAGACCCTGGCCCACCGAGGCCGTAGCCTGCTGGGTGACCACGTCACCAGGGCGTTCGTCGAATCCCAGGGCGCCGAAACCAGCTGCGATGGCTCCGGAGGTGACCAAGACCAGGCGAGCGCCGTTGACGGCCGCAGAGGCCAGGGCGCCCACCACCGAACGCAGGCGGCCAAGGTCCAGGTGCCCATGGGGATCGGTCAGGGAGCTGGATCCTACCTTGACCACCATGGTGCGGGCCTGGGCCACCCGGGAACGGACCGCGGCCTCGTCGGATCCCTCCCCTCCGGTCATTGTCCAGCCTCCTCCGAACCGGCGGCTTCCGCTTCTCCGCGCCCTAGCAGGCCCTGCCTGTCGTGGGGATCGTCGTCCACGGAGGGGTCGGCCCAGTGCCCTTGGCGCCGCTCTTGCTCCATGACCTGGCGCACCGCCTGTCGGGCGTCCATCATCTGGTGGTACTGGCGACGGCGTTCGCTGTTGGTGCGGCGGCGGTTGAGCCCCTGGCTCTCCTCCAGACGCAGGTCACGGCCCCGGGCCACCTGGGGGGTGCCATCCAGCATTTCGGCGCCGGCCGCCACACTCGGATCCCAGTCGAAGGCCACCGCATCGTCGCCCGGACCGATGCGCACCTCGTCCCCAGGTCTGGCTCCGGCCTTGCGCAGGGCATCCTCCACGCCCATCCGAGCCAGGCAGTCAGCCAAATAGCCCACGGCCTCCTCGTTGTCAAAGTTGGTCTGGCGAACCCAGCGCTCGGGCTTGGCTCCGCAGACCCTGAACCAGGTCTGTCCGGACCGGGTCTGATGCCGCTCAAGAGTGAAGTCCCCGGACTGGTCGGCATTCCTGCGCCGACGCTCCAGGGGGCGGATGACCACGCGCTCCTCATGCCTGGCCTCCTCTTGCTCACGCAGCTGCCTGCGCAGGCGGTCCACCAGACCAGCCAAGTAGTACCCTAGTTCCTTGAGCCCCTGATGCGAGGCTGTGGAGACTATGAAGACCTTGAGACCCAGAGCCTCGAAGTCAGGACGCACGAATTCGGCCAATTCGCGAGCCTCCGGCAGGTCGGCCTTGTTGAGGATGATCACCCTGGGCCGTTCGGCCATGGGGATGACCCCCAGCGGAAGCTCCAGGCGGTCGGCATAGCGGGAAAGCTCCTCCTCCAGGGCCCGATAGTCGCTCATGGGGTCCCGATCAGGCTCCAGGGTGGCGCAATCGATGACGTGGGCGATGATCTCGGTGCGCTCGATGTGCCTCAGGAACTCCAGCCCCAGGCCCTTGCCCTGGGAGGCCCCCGGAATCAGCCCTGGCACGTCGGCCATGGTAAAGCGGCCCTCCCCTGCCTGGACCACGCCCAGGTTGGGCACCAGAGTAGTAAACGGGTAGTCGGCGATCTTGGGCCTGGCCGCGCTCATGGCCGCCACCAGGCTGGACTTGCCTGCGCTGGGGAAACCTACCAGGGCCACGTCGGCGATGGATTTGAGTTCCAGCACCAGGTCGCGTTCCTGCCCGGGATCTCCCAGCAGCGCGAAGCCGGGAGCCCGCCTGGCCTTGGTGGCCAGGGAGCGGTTGCCCAATCCGCCCACGCCACCTTGGGCCGCCACGAACCGGTCCCCCACATGAGCCAGGTCAGCCAGGCGCTCGCCCGGCTGCTTGCGCTGACCTTGGCCTCCCTTGGCGGTGAAGACCACAGTGCCCACGGGCACTGGCAGAATCAGATCCTGGCCGCGGCTGCCGTCCTTGTCGCCGCCCAGACCCATGGTGCCCGATTCAGCCTGGCGGTGCGGCAGGAAGCGGTAGTCCAGCAGGCTGGTGGCGTTGGCGTCGGCCTGAAAAATGACCGAGCCGCCCTGACCGCCGTCGCCACCATCGGGCCCGGCCAGGGGCTTGTACTTCTCGCGGCGGATGGAGGACGCCCCATTGCCACCGTCGCCACCCTTGACATGGACGGTGACCTGATCCACAAATGCACTCATAGGGGCCCATGGTACTCAATCCTGTCTGACATGCGGCCCCTGAGAGCTGAATGCCCGGCATCCCCATACATTATGCAAAAGGCCACCCCTATGGCAGGGATGGCCCTTGGCCGATACCGATCAATCAGGCGGTAAGCACGTCAACAACCTTGCGGTCACGCCGGTTGGCGAACCGAACGGTTCCGTCCGCAAGGGCGAAAAGGGTGTGGTCCTTGCCCAGGCCGACGTTCTGGCCGGGATGGAACTTGGTGCCACGCTGGCGAACGATGATGTTGCCGGCCACTACGGCCTCGCCACCGAACTTCTTGACGCCCAGGTACTGTGCATTCGAATCGCGCCCGTTGCGTGAGCTGGACGCGCCCTTCTTATGTGCCATGTCTGGTTCCTTTCCTACCTCGAGCTAGGCCCTCAGGCGATGGCCGTGATCTTGACCACGGTCTGCTTCTGGCGGTGGCCCTTGCGGCGCGCCACACCGGTCTTGTTCTTGAACTTCTGGATGTTGATCTTGGGGCCCTTGGCCTCGTCATCCACGACCTCGCCCTTGACGGAGATCTTGGCCAGATCCTTGGCGGCCATGGTCACCTTGGATCCATCGACGACCAGCGCGACCGGAAACTCGACCGACTCGCCCTTCCTGGCAGCCAGACGGTTGACCGTGATCTGGTCACCGATCTCGACCTTCTCCTGATGGCCTCCGGCCTTCACAATCGCGTACATAGCCCTACCTTGCCTGTTGTCCAAAGCTGTATGCGTCCGGCATCCGAGCCCTGCCATGAGATTGACGGACCCGTCCAAACACCAGCTAACCAGTATAGAAGCAAACACACCGCGTCGTCAAATGCGCCTGCCCCGCCGACAAAACGGAATTCAGTCTATGACTCCTTGGCGACATCCGCCGCCCCAGCCTGGGCATCGTCCTCGTCCGATGCCGCCTGGGCCGCCGCAGCGATCCTGGCCAGCTTGGCCTTGACTGCAGGTGTCGAGCCTGTGGACAAGGTCTCCTTGGGAGAGGAGCCATGCCCATGCTTGTTGGTCTTGACGAAGGGGTCGCCGCCCTTGACCGCGTATGGATCGGCATAGGAGGCGGAGATGGTCGGCTTGTCGTGGAGGATGAAGCCTCGGCCATGGCAGGTGGGGCACTCCTCGGAGAAGGCTTCGACCAGACCCTGGCCCACCCGCTTGCGCGTCATCTGGACCAGACCCAGGGAGGTGACCTCGGCCACCTGATGCTTGGTGCGGTCCCGGGCCAGGCACTCCACCAGGCGGCGCAGAACCAGGTCACGGTTGGCCGGCATGACCATATCCACATAGTCGATCATGATCATGCCGCCTATGTCGCGCAGACGCAGCTGCCTGGCGATCTCCTCGGAGGCTTCCAGGTTGCAGCGGGTCACCGTCTCCTCCAGGGACTTGCCCTTGCCGATGAAGCGACCCGTGTTCACATCGATGGTCGTCATGGCCTCGGTGCGGTCGATGACCAGGGATCCGCCGGAGGGCAGGTAGACCTGACGCTCCATGCCCTTGCGCAGCTGGCTGTCGATGCTCCAGCGGTCGAAGACGTCCTTGCCCTGGTGCTCGGCAGGATCCCAGTGCTCGAGCTTCTCCTCCAGATCGGGGGCCATGGTCTCCAGGTAGTTGCGGACCCTCTCATAGACCCCCTGGCCCTGGACCACGAGCTTGGCGAAGTCGTCGTTGAAGATGTCACGAACCACGCGGATGGCCACGTCCGGCTCGCCCTGCAGGAGCTTGGGGCGCTTGCCGTGCAGGAACTCCTTGCGCTTGTCCTCGATCTTGCTCCACTGACGCTGCAGGTTCTCCAGATCCTTGGTCAGGGCCTCCTCACTGGCTCCCTCGGCCGCAGTTCGGATGATGACGCCCATATCCTTGGGAGCCACCCTGGAGACGATGCTTTTGAGGCGGGAACGCTCACGGTCGGGCAACTTGCGGCTGACGCCGGTCATACCGCCCGAGGGCACCAAGACCAGGAAACGGCCAGCCAGCGTGACCTGCGAGGTCAGGCGGGCACCCTTGTGGCCTATGGGATCCTTGGTGACCTGGACCAGCACGGGATCGCCGGACTTGAAGGCCAGCTCAATCCGGCGTGGCTGGCCCTCCAGACGGGTGGAGTCCCAGTTGACCTCGCCGGCGTAGAGCACGCCGTTGCGGGCCTGGCCGATGTCCACGAAGGCGGCCTCCATGCTGGGCAGGACATTCTGGACCCGGCCCAGGTAGATGTTGCCGACAGTGGAGACCTCCTGGATGTCGGAGACGTAATGCTCGACCAGGATGTCGTCCTCAATGACCGAGATCTGGGTATGGTGCTCTTTCTCGCGCACCACCATCAGACGGTTGACGTTTTCGCGGCGGGCCAGGAAGTCCTGCTCGACCAGCTGGGACTGACGTGAGCGCTCGCGGCGGTTGTCCCGCCGACGCTGCTTTTTGGCCTCCAGGCGGGTGGAGCCCTCCACGTCGGTGATTTCGTCGATATATTGCTGCTTGCGGGAACGGCGGCCGCTGGGCTCCTCTGGCTCGCCCTCGGCAGACTTGGAACCCCTGCGCCGGCGACGACGACGGGTCAGCGGGGCCTCGTCCTCGTCATCCTTGTCCTTCTCCTGCTCGTGCCCGCGACGGCGGCGGCGAGTCAAAACGGACTTTTCAGAGTCCTCATCATCGCCCTTGGAACGGCGACGACGACGGGTGCGGGTGCCGGGCTCCTGCTGATCCTCGTCCTGCTCCTGATCCTCGTCGACCACGAAAGTGATGCCCTCGTGGCCCAGATCCTCCTCGATGCGCTCAACCTCGTCAGCGGCCCGGCGCTCCTCGGCGTTGAGCCTTCGGGAACGGCGTGAACCGCCCTCCGAAATGCTCCTGGACCTGCTGCGGCGGGAGGTCTTGGGCGATTGCTCGGCATCCTCGTCTTCGTCATCCCGTTCCTCACGTTCATTCTGCTCAGGCCGGGAGACGGGTATGACGGGCTCCTGGAAGAGCAGGGATGTCATAGGACGGGGGCGGGAGGCGCGCGGGCGCTCATCCTGTTCCTCGGCCTTCCGGCCTGCCCTCTGGCTGCGGCCCGAGGTCAGTGCCTCCACAGCCTCAAGGGCACGCTCCTGACGCTCCTGATCAGGTTCACCCTCCTGGGCATGCTCCTCGGTGCGTCGACGGGCAGCAGTTCGGGTGCGACGACGAGTGGTCGTCCTAGTCGGCTTGGACTCGCTCTCATCCACCTGAGCGTCCTGACCGGAGTGATCCTGCACGCTCTGATCGGCCGCCTGATCCTCCTTGGGCTTTCGGGTGCGACGACGACGGACGGCGGAGGGCTTGCGCTTCTCGGCCTCGACTTTCACGGGCACGTCAGCACCGGCAGCGCCAGCCACCCTGACCACACGCCGTCCAGTGCGGCGACGGGTGCTGGAACTGGTGGTCTCCTCGACCGGCCTCTCCTGTCCATCGCTGATGGTGGATCTATTATCCTGGGTATCCTGGGTATCCTCGGTATTCGTTTTTTCGGGCACAATGCTCCTTGCGGCACGCCGCCTCGCGCCGCTCTCACGGTCTCGATCCGTCCTCACGCTGCACTCTCACTGCAACCGCGCACCTGCGTACGCCCGATCGAAACGCCTTGGCAAAAAGTCTTCCTGACGCAGGCGGACACCGACGCCCGTACGGATCACTGGGTCTCCATCCGGGGGGATCAACGCCTACGCTGCAAGTGGTCAGGCAGAACCACCATCCTCTAGTATGGCACAGATCAGCGGCCTCCAGGTCCATTGAGCCACTCGACCAGTACCGACTCCAGCCGAACCAGGTCATCCAGGGGCGCCTGTTCGTCGGCCTTGTGGGCCAGTAAGGGGTTTCCTGCACCCAGGTTGACGGCTGGTAGGCCAAGGGCTGAAAACCGCGCCACATCGGTCCACCCCAGCTTGGCGCGAGGCTGATGGCCCGTGGTCCGGGCGACCAGGTCCGCCAACGAACGCGCCCAAGGCGAATCAAGGCCTGGACGGGCGGCGGGCGATTCATCGCACATGCGCACCGAGAATCCCTGGAAGACCCCGCCCAGAGCCATATGCTCGCCATTGCCCAGCTCAGCGCCCGTCCCCTGACCCATCATCAGCTCCTTGGCCTGGGCCAGACTCTTGTCGGGTGCAAACCGGTAGTTGACGTGCACCCGGCAGCGGTCGGGAATGACGTTGGTGCCCAGGCCGCCCTCGATCATGGTGGCGTTGAGCCCCTCCCGATAGTCCAGGCCGTCCACCCGCACCGTGGCCGGACGGTACTGCTCCAGTCGGTCCAGAATGGGCGCGGCAGCGTGGATGGCATTGCTGCCCATCCAGGCCCGGGCGGAGTGGGCCGTCGTGCCGTGGGTGATCAGATCGAAACGCATGGTTCCGTTGCAGCCGGCCTCGATGGCACAGTCAGTGGGCTCGCCGATGATGGCGAAATCCCCGCGTACCCAGTCAGGATGGGCAGCCACCACCCGGCCCAGCCCGTTCAGATCGGCCTGAACCTCCTCATGGTCGTAGAAGACGAAGGTCAGGTCATAGACCGGCTCCTGCAGAGTGAGCGCAAGGTGGAGGAAGACGGCATCCGAGGCCTTCATGTCGGCGGTGCCCCGGCCGTACAGCACCCGGGAACCGGGGTGGGCGGCGGCCAGGTCAGCGCGGATGTCCGGAGGGCCGGGCTCCAGCCAGCGCGGGGGCAGGTTCCCATCCACAGGCACGGTGTCCAGATGCCCGGCAAGGACGATACGGTGGGGACGACCCAGCTGTGTGGAGGCCACCACCGTGTCGCCCAGCCGTCGGACCAAGAGATCAGCCCGTGAGGACAGGGCCCTTTGGACGGCATCGGCCAGGGGGCCCTCCTGACCGCTGACCGAGGGCAGGGCGGTCATGGACTCCAGTATCCTTGCCAGGGCCTGGGCAGGTTCGGCCCCTCGGACGCCGGAGAGAAGATCAATATCCGTCTGTACGTTCTTGGCCATAGTGCCATGCTAGCGGGCCGAAGGAGCGCGGATGGACCTACAGCCGCAAGCATGATGCCCGGGTGGCACAATGGGGACGACGGAAGCGGTGGCCCTCCGCCTGGGAGGCCGCCGTCCACCATGCGAGACGAGGAGGATGCCGGAGTGCCTGGACTGCTCAGTGCCATGGAGGGGTTCTTCATCATCGGTGTGGTCATAGCCGTGGGTTATGTGGCCGCCCGCTTCGATGTTGGCGGTCCCACGGCCCAGCTGGTGCTCAACAAATACTCATTCTTTGTGTCAACGCCCTGCCTGATGTTCGCCATCCTCTCCAAGCAGAAGCTGTCGATTATCTTCCACCCCAGCATCATCGTGGCTTTCCTGTCGGCGGCGGCTGTGGGACTGCTCTTCGTGGCCCTGAACGCAGCCAGCTTCCACCTGCCGGCTGCAGAAGCCACCATCGGCGCCCTGGACTCCCTCTATTTGAACTCCAACAACATCGGGCTGCCTGTAGCCACCTATATTCTGGGCAATCCCTCACTGGTGGCACCCATCCTGGTCATGCAGCAAGCCCTGTTCACCCCAATCGGGCTGACCGTCCTGGACGCGACCACCTCTGGCAAGCTCTCGGTCAAAACCATACTCAAGCAGCCCCTGAAGCAGCCCATCCTCATCGGCTCCATAGGCGGCATAGTGGTCTCAGCCATCAGCGCCCAAGCCGGTCGTTTCATCATCCCCGACTTCGTCTACAAGCCCATCGACATGATCGGACAGTCGGCCGTGCCCATGATCCTCATGGCCTTTGGCATGTCACTGCGGGGTTCACGGCCCATGGGCCGGGGCGCCGACCGTCGTGCCACCCTCTGCGCGGTGATCCTGAAGAATCTGGTCATGCCCATAATCGCCTACCTGCTGGCCCGGTTCATGATGGGCTTCAGCGGAGCGGAACTGTACGGGTGTGTGGTTCTTGCGGCCCTGCCTACAGGCCAGAACGTCTACAACTACGCGGCCCGCTACGAGGTGGGAACCACCTTCGCCAGGGACGGCATCCTGCTGAGCACGATCAGCTCGCCCGTGGTCATCGCCTTGGTTGCACTGCTCCTGAGCTGACACGCCGGACCAGGCCTTCTGCTCAGCCTTCGGCCGCCAGGGTCTCCAAGCGTTGCCGGAAGTGCGGCCAGTCCCGTCCGAAGGCCTTCAGAAGGGGCAGGCCGGTGACCTTGTCCAGATCCACCCATTCCAGGGCAATGCTCTCATCGTCATTCATGCGAGGCTCTACCTGGTGGCCGGGACGCTCGAAAGCCAGGATGGTCGTGTAGCCCCAGGGGCCGTGGTCCTCCAGGTAGGAGCCCACAACCTGAATGTCCTCCGGGCGGATGTTGGCCTCCTCATAGCTCTCGCGCAGGCCGCCCTCCAGGGGATTCTCCCCGTCGGAGATGGCACCGCCAGGCACACCCCAGGTGCCTCCTTCGGCGCTCCAGCGGGCCCGGTGCTGCAGAAGCACGCTGACCGGCGCACCCGTGCGGGCATCGAGCCGGGCCAGCAAGACTCCGGCAGCCCCGTTGAGCCCCCAGTGCCGCTTGCCGCAGGCGCAGTTCACCCATCCATCGCCAGGCTGATGGACGTTTTCCACGGGGGCGACCAGGCCTTCAGGACCACGCGTCGATCCGTCTGCCCCCTGCCGCTTGGGCAGGACCCTTCGGGCCCACAGGTCAGGCCAGGAGACACCCAGCTCTTGGGCCAGGGCGCGCAGAGTGGGCATGCTCAATCCCATCACCCCGCTGGGATCGCCCTGGATGCATTGGATGAAGGCGCTGCCCAACCCTTCCAGGGTGAAGGATCCGGCCACCTCAAGGGGCTCGCCGGTGGCTGTATAGGCCTGCATGGATGCCCGGTCATAGTCTCCGAAGGTCACTTGAGCGCTGCTGACCGCTCGGGCCCGTCGGCCGGTGGCCAGATCAATCAGACAGTGGCCGGTGACCAGGGTGCCGGTTCGGCCACGCATGGCCATCAGCCGCTTTAGAGCACGCTCCGGCTGGTGAGGCTTGCCCCTGACGGCGCCGTCCATGCTGAAAAGCGAGTCACACCCCAACAGGAGAGGTCCGCGTCCGGCGCCGAACATCCCGCCCCAGGACCCGATGACCTGGCCCATGGGATCCTTGGAGGATGCATCCGGATCATTCTGTCTCAGAGGCCTGAACGTGACCAGATCGCCCCGCGAGCGCCTCTCGGCATCCTTGACGGCATCCATGGTGCCTTGGACAGCCGAAGCCTTGGCCTCAGCCAAGACGCTGACCCGTTCGCGCACATCCAGGTCATCCGGGCGACAACCCAGTTTACGAGCCCGTTTCGCCAGCACAGCCGGCTCATCCACCTTTGAGGGTCGGATGATGGGGTCAATGCCCGCCTGGATCAGGAGCCGATGCCTGGAGGGAGAGGATGAGGCCAGGATGAGCGGGATATGCCTGTCTTCAACGTTCACGATTGCCTTCCTGATCCCGTTCCACCTGGACCCCCTTGCGATCAACGTCCAAGGATAGGATCCGCCAACGGCCGGAATCCAAATAGTCCTTGGCAAGGGTCCGCAGCTCATTGTCAGCATCCCCGTAATGCAGGACGATAATGCAGGGCCCGGCTCCAGAGACCGCCGCCGCATAACCCTGACGACGCAGGAGCTGCAGTAGCTTGGTTGAGGAGGGCATGAGCCCGGCCCGGTATGGCTGATGGAGCCGGTCCTGGGTGGCTACGAAGAGCAGCGCATTGGCCTTTGCGGCCTGTTGGGCTGCGTCAGTTCCCAAGTCATCCAGTGACCCAGGGTTCAGAGCGCCGGGAATCAGGGCAGCCCGTGACAGGTTGTGAACGGCATCCGCATAAGGCACCTGTTTGGGCAGGGCCTGTCGGGCCTTCTGTGTAGACAGATGGGCGCCGGGAACAAAAACCGTGGCTTTGACGGCTGGGGCCACCTTGTAGCGCAGGGTGTGGTAGCCGCCCTCCAAGGGCGCGCCCCCGGCGATGGGCAGGGAACCCACCCCCTCGCCCGTGGCCAGATCATAGGAGACGGTCAGCCCCCCGTAGACAGCTGGCGCCACGTTGTCGGGATGCCCCTCGATCTGGGCAGCCAGCGCAAAGACGGCATCACGGCGCAGGGAACCGGCATGGGCGAAGGCCGCAGCCGCAGC
The DNA here is from genome assembly GCF_019469425.1 of Bifidobacterium asteroides. Lineage (NCBI taxonomy): Bacteria > Bacillati > Actinomycetota > Actinomycetes > Bifidobacteriales > Bifidobacteriaceae > Bifidobacterium > Bifidobacterium asteroides. The sequence goes on from NZ_CP048272.1 coordinate 1,903,316, forward strand.
GATCCCGGCCACGATGGCCTCGGCGCTGGATCCCAAACCCCTGGCCTGGGGGATGCGGTTGACGGCGCGCATGATGAAGCCGAACCTTGGCAGCCCGAAGACCTGGCAGGCCCGCCTGAAAGCGGAGACGACCAAATGGGTCTCATCTCGGGGCAGGGCCCGCTCCCCCTCCCCCTTGATGACCACATAGGCGGTGGTGTCGCCCGTGTCCACGGAACGGGTGAAGACGATCTCGTCATGGTAGTCCAGCGCCAGGCCGACCGCATCGAAACCTGAGCCCAAGTTGGCGCTGGTGGCTGGCACACGCACCCGAACAGTAGACGGGCCCTCAACGGCTGCGGCCATCATTGGGCCTGCCGATCGAAGACGCGCAGGATGGACGCCTGCCCGGTGACCGAGTCGAAGGCGGAGATCCGTTCGACCACCCGCCGCAGAGTCACCTCGTCGCACAGGTGCGTGACCACGCGCAGTTGCTGTATTTCGCCGCTGTAGCCCGGGTCATGCAGGGTGGGCTTGATGTCCTGGTTGACTCCATTGATGGAGATGCCCGCCTCGGAAAAGACCTGGGCGATGGCCGCCAGCACGCCGGGCTTGTCGTGAATCAGAAAACGGACGGCGAAGGCGGCACGGGATGAATTCAACGGAGCCATGGGGATATTCGCGTACATGGGAACCCGCGGGCCCATGCCATGCTGGAATATGTGGCGAGCCTCGGTGACTACGTCCCCCACAACCGCTGATGCCGTGGGCGCCCCGCCGGCACCCCGACCATAGAACATGAGGTCGTCAGCGGCCTTGGCGGTGACGAAGACCGCGTTGAAACTGCCATGGACCGAGGCCAGAGGGTGGCTGTCGGGGATCAACGCCGGGTAGACCCGGGCGGAGATGCCCTGTTTGCTGCGTTCGGCCACGGCCAGAAGCTTGATGACCCGGTGCTCGGTCCGTGCGGCTGCGATATCGTCAGCGGTGATGGCGCGGATACCCTCCACGGGAACATCATCCAGGCGCACATCGGTGTGGAAGGCCAGCGTGGCCATGATGGCAGCCTTGGCGGCTGCATCCAGCCCGTCCACATCGGCAGTGGGGTCCGCCTCAGCAAAGCCCTTGTCCTGGGCATCGCGCAAGGCCTGATCGAATTGAAGACCCTTGGTGGTCATCTCATCCAGAATGTAGTTGGTGGTCCCGTTGACGATGCCCACCAGGCTGGTGATGACGTCGCCCACCAAGGACTCGCGCAAGGGCCGCACAATGGGGATGGCCCCGCCCACGGCCGCCTCGAAGTAGATGTCGACGCCCCGCTTCTCGGCAGCCTGGTAGAGCTCAGGGCCGTGCTGGGCAAGCAGGGCCTTGTTGGCGGTGACCACGCTGGCGCCAGACTCGATGGCCTTGAGCAGCAGGGTGCGGGCCGGCTCAATGCCGCCGATCAGCTCGATGACGATGTCCGCCCGGGTGACCAAGTCCGCTGAGTCTGTGGTCAGCAGGGACGGATCAATCCAATCAGCCTTGACCTTGTCAGGATTGAGGACAGCGATACCCACCAACTCCAGGGGACGACCCACTCGGCTGGCCAGGTCCTGGCTCTGCTCCACCAGGAGGCGAGCGGTCTGGGAACCCACGGTCCCTGCCCCTAGAAGTGCTATGCGGATAGGCCTGAGGGCCTCCTGCTGTTGCGCATTCTTGGGCATATGGATCCTCCATCCGCCCCAACGGGGCCGGTCACCGTGTGTTGCTCCATCTTAGAAAGCCAATCCGACACCCGTATCCACACCAACGGCCGCTTTCATCCGAAGCGGGATTCATCCTTGGTCCAAGGCCAGCAGGTCATCCATGGTTTGCCGCCGCATCATCAGATGGGCGCCGGACTGGTCCAGGCCCACCACAGGAGGGATCAGGGCCTGGTTGTAGTTGCTGGCCATGGTTCGCCCGTAGGCGCCGGTCACCGGCACCAGGAGCAGGTCACCCCGGCGGATGTCCGCCGGCAGAGGCACATCCTGCACCAGGATGTCCCCCGATTCACAGTGCTTGCCCACCACACGGACCTGGATCCGGTCCCCGCTGCCATGCCTGTTGGCCAGGACAGCGGTGTATTCGGCCCCGTAGAGGGCCGGACGGATGTTGTCGCTCATGCCTCCGTCAACTGAAACGTAGGTGCGCACGCTTCCGTCAGACAGGGGGACGGGCTTGACGGTGCCCACCCGGTACAGGCTCATGCCGCAGGGTGCCACAATCCAGCGGCCGGGCTCGAAGGCAATGACTGGCATGGGCATGCCCAGACGACGGTTGATGGCGACCATGTCGGCTCCCAGACTGGTCAGGGTCTGGTCCAGATCCATTCGATCCTCATCCGGAGTGTAGGGCACGGAGAAGCCTCCCCCCAGATCCACCTCGGGCATCAGGTATCCGTCGGTGGCCCAGAAGGTGTGCCGCAGCAGCATCATGCGCCGGGCGGCCTCGATGAAGGCCGAGGAATCATGGATCTGGGACCCGATATGAGTATGGATGCCCACCAGTTCCAGTTCCCGCTCGTGGGAGCGAATCTCCTTGAGCATCGCGATGGCCGGTCCGTCAGCCAAGACGGACATGGCCTTGATCCGGGCGGGATCAGCCGGTTCAGCGGTCCCGTCGGCAACCGAATACAGGGCTGAAGAGGAGGGCGAGAGCACGGAATCGCCAGGAGCCGAGGAGCCGTTCCCTTTCGTGGCCGCCGAAATCGCTGCCCCAGCCCGTTCGGAGGAACCAGGCTCAGGCCCAAGGTCCAGCAGGCCTACGTCGGTGCCCTGGGGCAACAAGGGGATGCCGAACTTCTGATCCTCGTGGGCAGTGGAAATATATTCGTGACCGCCGGCATGCACGCCCACAGTCACCCGGAGCATGACCTTGGCGCGACGCCCCTGGGCCCTTGCAGCAGCGGCAATCCGGACAGGCTCGTCAGGCGCATCGATGACGATGGCCCTGTAGCCCTCCCTTACAGCCAGGTCGATCTCTTGATCGGACTTGTTGTTGCCGTGCAGGACCAGGCGGCGGCCAGGTGCGCCGGCAGCACGAGCGATCAGCATCTCGCCCAGGGAGCAGGTGTCGATATCCAGCCCCTGGCGCAGCATGATTCGCACGGTCTCCTTGCTGAGGAAGGCCTTGCCGGCGTAGCTGACCCTGGTGGTCGCACCACCCAGGTCGCGCAGAACCGCCTGGCGGAAGGCCGAGGCCCGTTCCGCCATCATCGCGGTGTCCATCAAATAGATGGGAGTGCCGTAGAGCTTGGACAGATCACCCATGGAGCACCCGTGTATGGTCAGCATGCCCTGGCTGTCCCGCTTCAGAGCTCCGGGCCAGAACCCTTCGGGCCCCAGCCCGCACATCCCTGTTTCCATCGACGACCTTCCAGTGACCTTGGGGGTTTACATACGGTCCGGGGCCTGGACGCCCAGCAGACCCAGACCATTGGCGATGACCTGCTGCACGGCGTCATTGAGCCGCAGACGCGCCGCCGCACGAGCTGGCTGCGGGTTCCTGTCCTCATCCTTGTCCAAATCCGCGCGGCCAGTAGGCTCCATGGGCACCACGCGCTCCAGGTTGTACCAACGGTGATAGACCCCAGCCAGCTGCTCCAGGTAGTGGGCCACCCGATGGGGCGCCTTCTGATCGCCGGCAGTCTGAACCACATTGGGATAAAGGGCCAGGACGCCCAGGACATCATTGTCGGCGGCAGTGTCCAGCAGCGACAGATCGGCCCCGGACCGGTCGATGCCCGCCTGGGCTGCGTTCCGATCCACATTCCTGGAGCGGGCGTGTGCGTACTGCACGTAGTAGACGGGGTTGTCGTTGGTGTGCGAGGCCAGCAGGTCCAAGTCGATGTCCACGCTCTGGTTGTAGTCGGTGCGGGCCAGGGAATACCGGGCAGCATCCACGCCCACGGCATCCACCAGGTCGTCGATGGTGACCACGTTGCCTGCCCGCTTGCTCATGCGCACGGCCTGACCATCCTTGATGACGTTGACCATCTGGCCGATCAAGATCTGCATGTTCACGCCTGGAGTATCACCGAAGGCCGCGCAGATGGCCATCATCCTGCCGATGTAGCCGTGATGGTCGGCACCCAGCATGTAAATGGCTTCATCGCAGGGATCCTTGGCCCTGCGCCGCTTGTCCAGGTAGTATGCGATGTCGGCCGCCACATAGGCTGCGTGGCCGTCGGACTTGATGATCACCCGGTCCTTGTCGTCGCCGTAGGTAGTGGAGCGGAACCAGGTGGCCCCGTCCTTCTCGAAAATGTCGCCCTTGGCCCGCAGCTCGTCAATGGCCCGGTCCACCTGGCCGGACTCATACAGGCTGTTCTCATGAAACCAGACATCGAAATTGACCCGGAAGTCGCGCATGGACTGCTGGATTTCGGCGAACATCATGGGCACAGCCCGGGTGCGGAAGGCCTCGCGCTGGGGGCTGTCACCCTCGGCACCGTCCTCGTCGCGCACTCTGGGCATGGCCAGGATGTCCTGCCCTTCGTCGGCAGCCTCCTTGACCACTCGAGAGGCAATCTCGTCAATATACGAACCCTTGTAGCCGTCAGCAGGCACAGGTTCGCCGTGGGCCGCCGCCACCAGCGAGCGGGAGAAGCGGTCGATCTGCGTGCCATGGTCGTTGAAGTAGTACTCCCTGACCACCTTGGCTCCATTGGCCTCCAGGACACGGGCCATGGAGTCGCCCACAGCCGCCCACCGCGTGCCGCCGATATGGATGGGACCCGTGGGGTTGGCCGAGACGAATTCCAGATTGAGCGTGCGCCCGTTCAGGTGATCGTTGCTCCCATAGGCTGGGCCCGCCTCCAGGACTGCATCGACCACAGCGGCCGCCGAAGCCGAATCCAGGGTTATGTTGATGAAGCCGGGCCCGGCCACATCCACCTGGGCGATCCCCTCGGCCTCTCGCAGTGCCTCAGCCAGAGCCTGACCCAGTTCGGCAGGCCTCATGCCAGCCTTCTTGGCCAGCTGCATGGCGATGTTGGTGGACCAGTCCCCGTGGGAACGGTCCTTGGGGCGCATGACCGCCAGATGGTCGGCGTCAGGAACCATGTCGGGCTCCAGGCTTCCCAGGCGGCCTGACTGGGCCATCTGGACGGCGGTCGAAGAGATGATACGGGCAAGTGCTTCAGGACTCATGACCCCAAGTCTAGCGACATCGGAGACCAGTAGCCGGCCTGTCTCAGGCCAGAGCCACGACCTCGATCTCGACCAGGGCCCCTTTAGGGATGTCCGCACCGCCAAAAGCCACGCGGGCCGGCCGCACCGAGCCGATGAAAACCTGGGAGTAGGCCTGGTCCACCTGGGTGAAATCCTCCACCCGCCGCATAAGAATGGTGGCCTTGACCACCTTCTCCATGCCGGTGCCGGCTGCATCCAGGATGTTCTTGACGTTCTTCAGGGCCTGGGTGGCTTGGTCAGCCGCAGTGCCCTCCACCAGCTCGCCGGTGTCCGGGTCGATGCCCAGCTGTCCGGAGACAAAGACAAAGCCCCCGGCCTTCACAGCCTGGCTGTAAGCCCCCAAGGCCCGGGGCGCATATGGCGTGCCGATCTCTTCCGGTCCGTCTTCCATGAGTCCGTCCTTTCTTCAGGTCCGCCGCACCCATGCCGGGCCGAAGCCCCGGGCGGACACCGTCCACTATAGGAGTCCCCGCCCGGCAGAAGCGGCACCAGTCTCAGCCCTTGCGAGCCTCCTGACCCATCCAGTAGGCCAGGGAGCGCAGATCGCCGGCCTCGTAGGTCTTGACGAATTGCTCGACCTGGTCCGGATCCGAGCAGGTCTCCGGGAACCGCATGTAGCGGGTATCCAAAGGGCTGGCTCCTGTCAGCTTGACGTCAATGACCGAAGATCTGTCGGCCTTGCGAGCCTCGGAGAAGGCGTGGCGGGCATCGGCCACCGTGCGCACTGTAAAGCCCAAAGCGCCCATGCCCTCACCGACCTTGGCCCAGTCAGTGTCGGGCAGATCCACTCCGCTCAGGGGCTGGTGGCTGTCGTCGCGCTGCTCGGCCTCGATATAGCCCAGAGAACGGTTGGAGAAGACCACGTTGATGACCGGGGCATTGTATTTGAGCTGGGCCAGCACCTCCTCGCCGAGCATGGCGAATCCGCCGTCGCCGCTCAGGGAGTAGACGGTCGATTCCGGATGCTCCAGCTTGGCAGCCAAGGCAGCCGGCACGGCGTAGCCCATGGTGGCATGCTTGCCGGAGACGGTCCAGCGGTTGGTCGGCTTCAGATGCAGCAGACGCAGGAAGTCAATGTCCACATTGCCCACGTCGGGGATGACAATGTCATTGTCCTCAAGCTGCTGATCGATGACGTGGTAGACAGGCTCGGGCCGCAGGGGTGTGCTGGTGTCTTCGTTAAAGGAGGCCAGCCACTGGTCCCAGTTCTCCTTGCTGCGCAGGCAGGCCCTGTAAAATACGGACTCCTCTTGGTCCTGGCCAGCGGCGGTTATTGCCTTGAGGGCCTCGCGGGCATCGGCTTGGATGGCCAAGACTACGTTGGCCTGGAAGCGCTTGCCCAGCTTGACCGGGTTCAGGTCGATCTGGATGACCTTGGTGCTGGGAGTGACGAACATGGACCCGAAGGGGTTGTCCGAACCCACCCAGACCGTCAGATCAGAAGTGTAGATGGCCTCCGTAGCGGTCTTGGTGGCCACACGGCCGGCCGACTGCAGATAGGCAGGATAGGTGTCCTCCACAATCCCCTTGCCCGGGAAGGTGGAGACCATGGGCATCTTGAAACGCTCGGACATGGCGACCAACTCATCGCGGGCCCCGGCAGCGCCTTGGCCAAAGTAGAGCAACGGAGCCTTGGCGGACTGAATGATCTCCACCGCCTTGCCGACCTGGTCGGCCGCGGGCTTCAGAGGCTCTGACTTGCGGAAGTTAGGCGCAGATGCCACCGGTCGGTCGTCAATCTCGGCCCAAGCCAGGTCCTTGGGAATGATGACCACGGAGACCCCGTGGCTGGCGTAGGCGCGGCGGATGGCCTCGTCTACTAGGGCCGGCAGCCCCTGAGCGTTGGTGGCGGCCCGAGCGAATACGGCCACATCGGTAAAGATAGGCACCTCATCCATGGCTTGGAAGAAGTCCATGTTCATAAAGGCCTGGGGCACCTCGCCCACCAGGGCCAGCACCGGCACGCCGTCCTCACGAGCATCATAGAGGCCGTTGAGCAGGTGGACAGCCCCTGGGCCAGACGAGCCGAAGCAGACACCAATCCGGCCGGTCAGCTTGGCTTCGCCGGCAGCAGCCAAGGCTCCAGCCTCCTCATGACGGACCTGGATAAAGTCGATGCGCTCGCGCTCGTTGTGGATGGCATTCATCATGGAGTCGAAGGAACCGCCGGGCAGGCCATAGATGCGCGGCACCCCCCACTGCTCCAGGACGTGAAGGACAGCATCCCCTGCATTGATTCGATTGGCCATGTGAACTCCTTTGCTTCACTGCGGAAAGGAGGCTTCCGCCACAACGCGGAAGCGTCGGTCCTCCCCAGCGTTCGGTCTTACTCCTTCACTATGGCACCTGAGAACGAGGATACAAACAGGCCAAGGGCCATGTTCCTCAAAAGCTTAGTGATTCACCACACATATCGTGGCGCATAGCGTACGCTTATTTCATCCAGCAAACGCCATGATCATGATCCCGGGCTCAAGGACAGCCGGGAACCGTATAAAGAAACCCCGGCGCTCTTCCTTGCCGCAGAGGTTTCGCCTTGGTGGGCTCGAAGGGATTCGAACCCTCGACCTTCTGTTCCGGAGACAGACGCTCTATCCGCTGAGCTACGAACCCGACAGCCACTTTCCAGTGGACAACAGAAACCATACTAGGACACTTTGCGCATTTTCGCACCCTTGCGCGTCCTGACGTGTCAGTACAGTTCCAGCCACTCCCGGCGTGTTGCCGCACGATTCCGGGCAATTCATAGGTATCGTGATGGCATGGCTTCGTGTCACCGCCCCGGTTGCGCCATTGCATCCTCATGCGGTGGCGCGAAGCCGCCAACATTCCCGGATGATCTTCTCTCGGGATAAGCTCCACTGTAGTTCCTTCACTCGGCCATCACAAGCGGCCTTCACATACTTGTACAACTCGAATGGGCTGTGAACAGCAAACGGTGGCTGCAACCGGCCTACCGTACCATGGGAAGCATGGCCATGAATGAGGACGAGGACGATTTCGAGTTCGAGCGCAGATTCTTCTGCCAGGACCTCCCCCAGGAGCTGCTCGGGGAGAGTCGGCCGACCCTGATTGTGCAGAGCTACTACGTGCATGAAGACAACTTCGCCCTGCGGGTTCGCCTTCAGGGACAGATGGACCCGGAGGTGCCCATGACGGCCCGAACCGATGCCCTTCACACCCTGCTTGAGAAAGGCGACCACTTCGAGGCTGCCTCAATGACGGCCAAGGGCCCCTCTGTCGGCGGCACCCGCTACGAGGCCGAACGGGCCATAGACCCGGGCATCGCCCTCGAGCTGGTTCTGCGCGGCGGCATCCCCATTGTGAAGAACCGATATGGAGTCTGGTTGGACGAGGACTGGTGGAACCTGGATGTCTTCGGGAACGGCAATGCCCCCCTGGTGGTGGCCGAAGTGGAGCGGACCGGGCCGGTGACCGACCTGACCATCCCCGACTTCTGCGCCACGGAGATCACCGACGATCCGCGGTTCTCCAACGATGGGCTGGCCAACCGCCCCTTTGGTGACTGGGCGACCGACTTTGACCGGGAACTGAAGACCAGCGGACCGCGCTTTCTGACCAACTTCGACGGGAACCGCGAGTCCTGACCCAGGACCGGTTCAGTACATCAACGTGGACAGACGGCGACGTGCCTTGGCCAACCGAGGATCAGTCGGTTCAGGAATAACGAAGTACTCCAGCAGACGACGGCGGACGGGATCGGTCTGATCCCGGTGCCCGGCCAAAAAGTCCAGTAGACGATCGAAAGCATCCTGAATCTGGCCACCGATCATATCCACATCGGCCACATCCAACTGGGCCTGCAAGTCATCAGGAGCATCGGCAGCCGCCTGACGGACCTTGCGGACATCGGCCTTGGCCGAACGGGCCATTAGCAAGCACTTGGCCTGTTCACGCTTGGCCAGATCGTCGGTCGAGTCGGCCTGAACCAGCTTGCCGTAGGCCTCGGCTGCAGCTGCATAGTCGCCCTCCTGGGCCAGCCGGTGGGCCTCTTGATGGGCAGGCGGGATGGCATCAGCCGCTGACTGGCTGCTCTGCTCGTCCTGTCCCTGGTCGTTGGTCTCCTGGTAGGGGGCGCTACCGTTGATGCCGGCCTTCTGCGCCATCTGAATCACCTGGGGAATGAGCTGATCGGTGATCTGGTTCATCTCCTCATCCGAGGGCAGTCCCTGCAGAATAGGCATGGGTCTGCCGGCCAGCAGGGCAAAGAGGGCCGGGGCGCCCTGCACCTGGAAGGTCTGGGCGATCTGCGGATTGGATGCAATGTCAATGCGGGAGAGCTGAATACGCCCCTCCTGGGCGTTGACGGCCTGGGCCAGACGGGTGGCCAGAGGGAAGAGGCGGTCGTCGGTGGGCACCCAGAGCAGGATCAGAATAGGGAAGGTAGAAGAGGTCTGGACCATGGCCTGGAAACTGGCCTCGGTGGTATCGATCACGTAGCCGCCTGCAGCGGGCGCGCCTCCCTGCTGGCCTGGCTCAGCATCAACCTGGTGCTTGAGCGCGCCCAGGTCAACCGCTCCCGCCAGCGAGACGCCCGGATGCCCCTGCACGTTCTTGTTAGCCATGTCAGTCCTCCTTAACCTTGCGGCCGCCGACTGCAGCTTCGGCCCGCCCTCGAATGCAAACTCCTGGAAGCCAATCTAGTCCAAGGCCCGGGCGTTCACCCAGCGCAATCCCGCCGTTCAGACAGCTTCCACCTTGACGGGCTCACGCTCGGCGCCCACGGCCCTGATGGGCTCATGCGAGTCCGCCGAAGGCACGTAGAGGGCAATCACGTTGACGTAGGTGACCTTCATGGTACTGGTGGGCTTGCCCTGCCCAAAGAGGGCCGTTTCGGCATCCGAGGCAGGCGAGGATTCACGGCCCTCACCTGCCTGCCTGGTCCAGACCGAATCGATTCGGGCCACAACCAAGTCGCCTCCATCAGAGGAGTGCATGACCCGCAGCTGCCCCTGTGCCGGGGTGAAGGTCTGCGATTGGCTGCCCTTGTTGGCTTCGATCCCCTGCTGAACCACCTGAGTCAACGTGCCCAGGGAGTTGCGGAAGTCATCCTGGGCGAACTCCTTGGCATACTTGCTGCCCTGGGAATTCTGCAGGAGATCGGCATATTGACGCACGGCCTCCACCGGCGTAGCCTTGAGCCCCTGATCGTCGCCCTGCCCCATCCTGGCGCCGATAGTGGCCACCGGGAACTTGGGCAACTGGGCTCCTTGGAAAAGCCGGGCCACGCCCCAAAGCTTGTAGTTCTCATGGGCGGACTCCTGATCCAGAACCAAGAGGCGTTTGGACTGCTGATCCTGCGTGGTAGTGGTAATGGAAAAGACCGAGCGTGGCCACCCCGGATCGCCAGGGATGACCGTCTGAGCGATGGTGGTAGGGATAGTCGTCTTGGGGTCCAGCTGCCCGGTGGCCCGGGCTATGGTCAGCTCGCTGGTGCGGATCTCCAGCTGGGGGCCGCTGACTCGCTGGTCCAGCCCGGCAGGGTCCTTGGCCTCATTGGCCTGGTCCAAAACAGCCCCGATGCTCTTGCGGATACGGGCTTCCTGTGCCGGGGTCAGGTTGGGCGCGGGAGCAGTGGTTGCAGTGCTCTGTGGCTCTGTCCGGCGGGCCTGCGGAACCTGCCCTTCGCAGGCGGACAACCCAGGCAGAAGGGCCAGGGACAAGGTCAACGCCGCTGCAGCCGCCACCTTGTTCATCGGCTTGTTCGTACTCATCGGCGCTCTTCCTCCCCCTCGTGGGCAAGCCTGGCCAGGTAGGAGGCCATCTCCTGTCTGCTGATGACCCTGGTGGACGACACATCGTCGGCCTCCCGATCGCCGCTGACGGTGCGGCCGTCGCCATCCTCCTGTTGGTCAGCGACCAGGTTCCGATTGCGCGGATCAATCACCACAGGCGGCCTGGGTGGAGGTCCCGGGTCCCCCTGCCGCGCCTGGCCACGAGCGTGGCGCCGACGCCGGCCTGAAGCCGGGCTATGCCGGTTCCCCAAACCAGGCAGAATGGCGTTGCCCAGGGCCTGGGCCACGCTGACCTCGGGAGGCTCCTCAGTCTCCTGTTCAGGTTCGACCTGCTTACGG